>JBFIYM010000130.1:0-13176 GCA_041605395.1 Myxococcota bacterium
CTCGCCGAGCGGCTGCTGGGAAAGGGCTTCGCGCTGTCGATCCACGACCCCGGCGTCAACCTGGCGCGCATCCACGGCAGCAACCGCGCCTTCCTGGAAGAGCACCTCCCCCACATCAGCCGCCTGCTGGCGGAAGACCTCGAGGCGGCGATCGAGGCGGCCGACGTGGTGGTGATCGGTCACGGCGATGCGCGGTTCCAGCGCGACGACGAGTGGCGGGGCCGAGGCAAGATCGTCCTCCGGCTCTCATGACCGGGCGCCCGGGCCGCGCGCCGGACGGGGGCGGATGAAGCTCCTCGTGCTCTCCTCGCGGCCGCCCTGGCCGCCGACGCGCGCCGACCAGATGACGGTCGAGCGCATGCTCCGCTTTCTCGCGGCGCGTGGCATCGACGTGGACCTGTGCTGCTTCGTCGAGAGCGAGGCGGAGGACCGGGCGCTCCGCGCCGAGCTCGGCCCCGTCTGCGGCGAGATCGAGACGGTGCGGCTCCCGCGCTGGCGCTCCTACGCGAGCACGGCCCTCTCGCTCGCGGGGCGCGAGCCGATGCAGGTCGCCTACTACCGCTCGGCGGAGATGGAGCGGCGCCTGCGCGAACGAATCGCCCGCGAGCGCTACGACCTCGTCTACGTGCACCTGATCCGCATGGCCGAGTACGCGCGCAGCCTCCCCGTCCCGAAGGTCATCGGGCTCCAGATCTCTCAGGCCCTGAATCTCTCGCGCATGGTCGAGAACGTGAAGGACCCCGCGCGTCGGCTCTTCTACCGGATCGAGACGAGCAAGGTGCGGCCGTACGAGGCGGCGCTGTGCCGGGACTTCGACCGGGTGTTCCTGGTCGGGGCCCGCGACGTCGAGGAGCTGGCCCGCACGGCACCGGTCCCGAACGCCGTCGTGCAGCCGCACGGCCAGGACGTGCCCCCCGCCGCCCGCCTCGAGGCGGCCCGGCGCGAGCCCGGCAGCATCGTGATGAGCGGCGTGATGGCCACCTACACCAACGTGAACGCCGCCACCTGGTTCGCGCGCGACATCTTCCCGCGCATCGAGCGCGCCGTGCCGGAGGCGAGCTTCTGGATCGTCGGCCGCCACCCCCAGCGCGAGGTGCAGGCGCTGGCCCGACCGCCCCGCGTGGTCGTGACCGGCGAGGTGCCCGACGTCTACGACTGGCTGCTACGCGCGGAGGTCGGCGTCGCGCCGCTCCGCATCGGAGCCGGCATGCAGAACAAGCTCGTGCAGGCCATGGCGAGCGCCCTGCCCGTCGTGGCGACCGGCGTCGCGAACGAGGGCATCGGCGCGACGCCGGACGCCCACCTGCTCGTGCGGGAAGAGTCGGCCGCCTTCGCCGACGCCGTGATCGAGCTGCTTCGCGATGGCGAGGCGCGGAGCCGCCTCGGCGGGGCGGCGCGCCGCTTCGTCGAGGCGCACTGGACCTGGGAGGCGCACTTCGAGGAGCAGCTCCGCGTGTTCCGGGACGTGGCGGCCCGGCGCCCGTGAGGCGCCTCGCGGCGGGGCTCGGGCTCGCCCTCGGCCTGGCGCCCCCGGCCATCCCGATGGCCCGCGCCGCCGCGCCCGCCGAGGGCCGGATCCAGCTCTACGTCATGCCCGACACGCAGGCCTGGGCCTGGAACCAGGGCGGCACGTCGCTCGAGACCTGGCGCGCAGTCGCAAAGGCGCTCTGTGCGAGCCGCTCGCGCTTCGCGATGGTGCTCCACACCGGCGACCTCGTGGATCGCCACCAGCTCCGCCCGGTCGAGTGGCAGAACGCGGCGTCGGTGCTGGGGGAGCTCGACGCCTGCCGCATGCCGTACGCACTGGCCTTCGGCAACCACGACTTCGACAACTACCCGAAGCCCGAGAACGAGGTGCTGCAGGGCAACCGGGCCTGGAGCGCCGTGGTGGGGAAGCTGGCCCAGCAGCCGATCGCGACCGGGCCCTCGGAGCGCAGCGCGCTCCATCCGCTCGCCCCCGGCTGGTTCGTGCTGACCGGGGACTTCTTCATCGCCGAGCGCGACCGTCGCTGGATCGCCGAGCGGATCGCCGAGCGGCCGGAGGCGCGCTTCCTGCTGCTCCACCACCAGTGCGCCAAGGCAAGCGGCGTGGCCTTTCCCTGGTGCCGCGAGGTGCTGGAGGCGAACCCGGCGATCCGGATCCTGGTGGCGGGCCACTGGCTCGGGCCCCAACGGGAGGGCTGGCACCGGGAGACGCGCAGCGCGGGCCCTCCCCTGCTCGCGCTCTACCAGAACTACCAGCACGTTCCCGCGCTGGCGGCCTGGGGCGTCGTGATCGAGCTCGAGCTCGCCTCCGGGGCCGCCTGCGTGTGGAGCGAGAACCTGCTCACGGGCGAGGTCGACCGACCGAGCACGCCTTCCCCCGAGTTCGGCACGATCCCGGCCGGCCCGAAGCGGCGCTGCTTCGACTAGGGCACGCCCGCTTCGAGCAGGAACGCGCCGATGGCGTTGCCGACGACGCGGTAGCCGGTGCGGTTCAGGTGGCGATCGATGGCGTAGAAGAGCGGCTCGCCGTCGCGCTCGTAGACCTCGCTAAGCACCGGCAGCAGGTCCAGACAGCGGATGCCGATCGTGTCGCAGTAGGCGACCACGTCGCGATTCGGGCGTGCCGCGTCGTAGACGCCGTCGGTGAGCGCGGCCCGGTTCTCCACCTGGATCCGGTTCGGCAGTACGACCGCGAACAAGCGTCTCCCGGTGTCGTCGCAGCGCTCCTTCATGGTGCCCAGGAACGCGAGGATGCGTTGGAACAGGGCCTCCTGGTCGGGGGTGCGCTCGCGCAGGAAGACGTAGGTCCCGCCGCTGTCGTAGACGGTGACGCCGAGCAGGCGCCCCGCGGTGAGGGCCCATCCCACCAGGCGGGCCGACTGCGAGACACGCAGCCGCAGGAAGTCGAGCGTCCGCAGGCGCGGCACGGAGAGGCCGTTCGACTGCTGGGCGACGGGTCGCGGCGCCGGCGGCGCGAACGGGGTCGGCTCGAGAACGTTCGGGTAGAAGTCGTTCCCCACGAAGACGAGCGCCACGACCGTCCGGGCGGCGAAGCCCTTCTGGATCGCGTCCTCCAGCATTGCCGCGTACGCAGGAGGCGCGCCGTTGCCCGGCATGCCGAAGTTCAGGACCTCCACCGGCCGCCCGGACGCCGCGAACAGCGCTTCGAGCTGGCTCGGCAGCGTCTCCTCCTGCTCGACGCCGATCCCGTAGGCGAACGAGTCGCCGATGAACAATACGCCCGACGGATCGGCCACCACCTCCGGCGACCACTCGACGTCCCGGCGACCGAACGCGTTGTAGCGCGCCTCGAACCGGAACTCGGTCGTCTCGTACTGGCGACGTGCGCCCGGCAGGAAGGAGAGGCCGCCGGCGGCGTGGTCGACGTCGTACACGGCGAACGGCTTATGGCTCTCGAAATCCACGAGCCAGCGGACGCCGAGCTCGACGACCAGCACGGTCACGAGCAACGAGACCAGCCCGAGCACCAGGTTGCCGATCCAGGGGGGGGCGCCGCCGCGCGGCCGCTCGAAACTCGACACCCGCTCTCCCTCGTGCTCGACGGAACCCGGGATCGTACCACCTGCCGCGCCGGCGCGCGCGCCCGGGCGTTAGGCCGACGGCGCCAGCAGGCGCGCGGCCTCGCGCGGGTCCATTGCCTCCTCGACCAGCCCGAGGATGGGCGTGTCCACGCCGGCCTCGTGGTAGGCGGCGATTCGCTCGCGGCAGTACTCGGCCGGGCCGTGGATGTAGAGCCGATCCACGGCCTCGTCCGAGAGGGCGGCGCGGGCGCCCTTGTAGTCGCCCGCGGCCATGCGCTCCCACATCGGCTCGAAGTAGTGGGCGTTGCCGAGCCACTCCTGGTGGGCCCGATAGGTCGGCACCGAGAGGTAGGCGGCGATCGAGGCGCGAGCGATGCGTCGCACGGCCTCGGCATCCCGGGTCGGGCACACGTAGATGCGACAGGCGATCTCCTTGCCCGCGCCGTGCGCCCGGACGTGGGGCAGCACCGTCGGCAGGTCCTCGGGCGTGACGTAGTTCAGGATCACGCCGTCGGCTTCGCTCGCGCCGAGCGAGAGCATCTTCGGCCGGAGCGCCGCCACGAGCACCGGCGGTGGCGCCAGCAGCTTGCGGCGCAGCTGGAAGCCGCTGACGGCGAAGCTCTCGTAGCGCTCGTCGACCCGCTCGCCGGCCAGTGCGCGTTTCAGGAAGCGCGCCATGTCGCGCGTGTGGGCCAGCGGCTTCTCGAACGGCCGCGCGTTGTGCGCGCCGACCACCCAGGCCGAGGAGCTCCCGATCCCGAGCACGAAGCGCCCGGGTGCCGCCTCGGCGAGCGCCGCGGCGCTCATCGCGAACAGCCCGGGCCCGCGCGTCTGCACCGGGAAGCAGGCGCAGCCGAGCCGCAGGGCCGGCGCCCACTGCGAGGCGAGCGCGAGTGGCGTGAAGCCGTCGACGTCCTGGGCCTCGCTGGTCCAGACGTCCGTGTAGCCCTGGTCGGGGAGCGCCCGCACGAAGTCGGCGTGCTGGTCGAGCGGCACGGTCTGGAGCGGGATGGTCAGGGCGAGGCGGCGCGACATGGCCTCATCGTGGCACAGCGGCGTGCGGGTCGGCGAACGCGCCGTCGAGTCCACGCGACCGATGGTGGGCGCGCAGCGCCGCGCACAGGCGGATGCGCTCACCCAGCTTCGCGAGCGCGCGGGGGCCGCCCTCGAGCTTCGCCACGCGCTCGCGGAAGTGCGCGTCCACGGCGCGCGCCTCCGCCTCGCTACATGCGCCCTCGGCGAAGTGGGCCGGCAGGCTGGCCGCGTGGAGGGCCGGCAGGCGCTCGAACAGGGCGTCCTGGTGCGCCAGCAACCAGGCTCGCCCCTCGGCGCGGTTCCGCTCGCGATCGAAGTGGGAGCCCAGCAGCGCCAGCACCTCGCCGGCACGCACGGCCGGATCGAGCGCGAGCGCCCGGGCACGGCTCGCACGCGCCGGCGCCGTCGCAGCACCGAGCGCCCGGAGCAGCTCGCGGCGCAGCTGGGCATCCCGCTCGTGGCCGAGCGCGCGAACGATGGCCTCGAACTCCGCGTCGCTGCCGTCCTGGGCCAGCACCCAGAGCACGCCGGCTCGCTGGTTGGCCGCGAGACGACGCGCCTCGAGCGAGCCTTCCTCGACGACCGCGCGCGCGCGGGCGATCAGCTCGCCCCGGAGCCGCCGGTCCTTGGCGCGGGCCAGGACCTCGACCAGCTCCTGCCGCTCGAGGCGCTTCTCGTCGGGCTCGTCGGCGCTCTCGTCGAGGCCGAGCGCCGCGAGGCGGGGTCGATACAGCCGACGGATCCGGGCCTCGAGCGCGGCGCGCCCGGACGGCCCCGCCAGCTGCTCGCGCAGGAAGCGCAGGATCGGGAGCGGAGCGGCGGCCACCGGCCAGTGCGACGAGGCGGCCAGACGCTCCGCCGCCGCGAGCGCCTCGGGCAGCGAGAGCGAGCCGGCATCGAACTCCGCCGCGAGCCCATCCGCCACGGCGAGCTGCTCCGGGGCCGACAGCTCGTCGAAGGCGCGATCGAGCCGGGCGCGCGCCTCCGGTGCCAGCCGGAACCGGTAGTAGCCGTCCGCGCCGGCGTTGGGCATCAGCCAGTCGTCGCAGGCCGCGCCCTGGAGCGGGAAGGCGAACTGCGGCGCCCGCACCATCGCGCACTGCGACGTCTGGCCGGCGCCGCGCACGCAGAGCGGGAGGCCCCAGACCCGCCCCGCCGCCGCGCGCGAGCCGAGCGGCAGGAAGCGGCGCTGCTCGCCCACGAGCCACGCGGCGCCGGCGCGGCACTCGAGCCCGAGGGAGACCAGCGGCACGCCCGGCTGGTCGAGGAAGCTGCGGAAGGCGGCCGTGAGCCCCGCCGGGTCGGCCGAGTCCGCGGCCAGCGCCGCGAGCAGATCGTCCGTCGTGGCATTGCCGCCGGCGTGGGTGCGCAGGTAGCGCTGCACACCCGCCCGGAAGCGCTCGGCTCCGAGGAACGCCTCGAACATGCCGAGCACGGCGGCCCCCTTGCGGTAGGTGATCCCGTCGAAGGCGCTCGCGACGTCGCGGTAGTCGCGGATGGGCTCCGCGATGCGGCGGGCGCTTTCGAGTCCGTCCTCGCGCATCACCCTCTGGAGCGCCTCGCGCTCGCGCAGCGGGAGCCCATGGCCGGGCTCGAGCCTCGCGCCGAGCTTCCCGGAGAGCCAGGTGGCGAAGGCTTCGTTCAGCCACAGGTCGTCCCACCAGGGCATCGTCACCGAGTTGCCGAACCACTGGTGCGCGAGCTCGTGCAGGTGCACCACCAGGAAGGCCTGTCGAACGGCGGTGGGCGCGTCTTCGTCGAGCAGCAGCAGGGACTCGCGGTAGCTGATGAGGCCGGCGTTCTCCATGGCGCCGAAGGCGAAGTCCGGCGCCGCCAGCAGATCGAGCTTGTCGAAGGGATAGGGCAGCCCGAACCAGGCCTCGAGCGCGGTGAGCAGCCGGGCGGTCTCGGCGCGTGCCAGTGCCAGCGCGGGGCCCCGGCCGCGCGCGGCCAGGCCCGACAGCGGCAGCGGTCGGCTGCGCTGGGGTGTCGGGGGAACCGGCGCCGCCGTCACCCGATCCCAGGGCCCGACGGCGTAGGCGATCAGGTACGAGGGCAACGGCGCCGTCGTCGCGAAGCGGTGCTCGACGCGACCGTCGTCGAGCTCGCGCGAGCCGAGCGCGCGGGCGTTCGCCACGGCCACGTGGCCCGCGGGCGCCACCAGGGTCACGTCCCAGGGCGTCTTGAAGGCAGGCTCGTCGAAGCACGGGAAGCTCTTGCGTGCGGCGAGGGGCTCCATCTGGGTCATCACGTAGGCGTCGCCGCCGACGCGCACCCGGTAGGTGCCGTCGAGCCCGCTCCCGAACGCGCCCGCGAAGCCGAGGCGCAGTGTGGCCTCGCCGGCCGCGAGTGGGACTTGCGCGTCGAGACGCAGCACGCCGCTCTCGTGGACGATCGCGGGCGCGAGCGCCTCGTCCGCCCGGCCCACCCGCGAGAGGACGGCGGCTTCGATCTCGAGGTCCCGCGCGTGGAGCCAGATCGTGGGCGTCGGCTCGGCGAGCCGGACGCGGATGCGGACCTCGCCGCGGAAGCCCACGGCCGCGGGATCGATCGTGAGGTGCAGGGCGTAGTGGAGCGGGACGACGTCGCGCGGAAGGCGGCCCGTGGGCGGGCCAGCGGCGCCTGCCCCCGAGGCGGACCCGAGGAGCGCCGCGAGGGCCACGCACCAGCGCGCCGCATCGGCGACGAGGCCGGGTCTCCGGCGGGCGGGATCGTGTAGCGTGCGTCCGGGATGCTCTTCCACTTCGACTTCGCCCAATGGGCCCGCATGGTGCGCGTGGCGTGGCGCGACCCGCACCCCGCCGGACGCCGGCGCATGCTGACACGCCTCCTGCTCTACGTCCCTGTGGTAGCGAGCTTCCATGCCGTCTGCTTCTTCCTCGATGGCATCTTCTTCCCCCGGCTGCATCGCGTCCGCGTCGAGGCCCCGGTGTTCCTGATCGGTCATGCGCGCAGCGGCACGACCCTGCTCCACCGCCTGATGAGCGAGGACACGGAGCGCTTCAGCTGCTTCCGGCTCTACGAGATGTACTTCCCCTCGCTGCTCCAGAAGAAGGTGATTCGCGGCCTCGCCGCCTTCGATCGGCGCTTCCTCGGCCGTTTCGCCACCCGACGCGTCGAGGCGTGGGAGAAGCGGCGCTACGCCTCGACACAGGACGTGCACGCGATGGGCCTCACCCAACCCGAGGAGGACGACTTCGTCTTCTACTGGTCGTGCGCCTCGGGCACGTGGATGCTGAAGATGCCCGCGATGGGGGAGATCGACTTCTACCACCTCGACCGCGCCCCGGAACGGAAGCGCCGGCGCGTCCAGCGCTTCTACGCCGACTGCATCCGGCGCCAGCTCTATCTGAACGGCCCGGACCGCACGCACCTCTGCAAGGCGCCCCACTTCGCCGGCCGCGCCGCGAGCCTGATCGAGAGCTTCCCCGACGCGCGCATCGTGGTCACGATGCGCAACCCGCACGAGACGCTGCCGAGCCTGCTGAAGCTCATGAAGATCGGCTACGAGCTGCGCGGCTGGGACGAGCCGCGCATGGCCCGCTCGCTCGGCGCCCTGGCGGCGCAGTCGTTCCACACGTACCGGCACCCGCTGGAGGTGCTGGCCGAGCACCCCGAGACCCCGCACGCGATCGTCGACTACCGGGTGCTTCGCGCCGAGCCGCGGCGCGCCGTCGGCGAGGTCTACGACGCCCTCGGAATCCCGCTGAGCGCCGCCCATGCGGAGAAGCTCCAGGCGGAGCAGCAGCGGGCCCGCGCCCACAAGAGCGGGCACCGCTACTCGCTCGAGGAGTTCGGCCTCGACCCGGACGCCATCGAGACGGGGTTGGCCGACCTGTTCGAGCAGTTCGGCTGGAACGAGGAGCGCCAGAGCAGCGCCTGAGCCCGAGCCCCGAGAGCGAGCCGGGCGGATGGGTATAGTCTGCCGCTCCAAGCCCACGCAGCGGAGACCATCGTGTACATCGGACTCAGCGAGGAACAGGAGCGGCTGCGCCAGCAGATCCGCGCCTACTACGACGGGCTGCTCACGCCCAGCGTCCGCGATCAGCTCGCCGCGGAGCATGGCGTCGGCCCGACCACGAAGGCGATCCGGCGCCAGATGGCGAAGGACGGCTGGCTCTGCTTCGGCTGGCCGAAGGAGTACGGCGGGCAGGGCCGCGACGAGGTCGACCACTTCCTGTTCTTCGACGAGTCGATGCGGGCCTCGGCCCCGGTGCCGATGCTGACCGTCAACACCGTCGGGCCGACCCTGATGCGCTTCGGCAGCGAGGCGCAGAAGCAGGCCTTCCTGCCGCGCATGGCGGCCGGCGAGATCGAGTTCTGCATCGGCTACTCGGAGCCGAACGCCGGCACCGACCTCGCCTCGCTCCAGACGCGCGCCGTCCGCGACGGCGACCACTACGTGGTGAACGGGCAGAAGATCTGGACCAGCCTGGCCGGCGGCGCCGACTACTGCTGGCTCGCCGTCCGCACCGACCCGGAGGCCGCCAAGCACGCGGGCATCTCGATGTTGATCGTGGACATGAAGAGCCCCGGCATCCGGGTCGACCCGCTCGACCTGCTCTCCGACCACGACATCAATCAGGTCTACTTCGAGGACGTGCGCGTCCCGGTCGAGAACCTGGTGGGGGGCGAGAACAAGGGCTGGAAGCTGATCACGAACCAGCTGAACCACGAGCGCGTGACGATCTGCTCCTCGGGCATCCTCGAGCGGTCCTACGAGATCACCCGCGACTACGCGCGCGAGACGGAGCTCCCGGACGGGCGCCGCCTGCTCGACGAGGAGTGGGTGCAGGTGAACCTGGCGCGGGTCCATGCCGGCCTCGAGTTCCTGCGCCTGATCAACTGGAAGGTGGCCTGGTCCTCGACCCAGGGGACGCTCTCCCCCGCCGACGCGTCGGTGACCAAGGTCTACGGCACCGAGTTCTATCTCGACGCCTTCCAGCTGCTGATGGAGGTGATGGGGCCGCGCGGCTACCTGGCGCGGGGCTCCGAGCAGGCGGTGGCGGCCGGGCAGCTCGAGACGCTCTACCGCGGCCTGATGATCCTCACCTTCGGCGGTGGCGTGAACGAGGTGCAGCGCGACCTGATCGGCCTCTTCGGCCTCGGCCTTCCCCGCATCCCGAGGCACTGAACATGGATTTCTCCTACTCCGACGAGCAGCAGGCCGCGATCGATCTGGCGCGGCAGATCCTGTCCGACCACTGCACGCCACAGCGCCTTCGCGCCCTCGACCTCGCCGACGGCCCGCGCTTCGACCGCGAGCTCTGGAAGAAGGTCTGCGAGGCCGGGCTGATCGCGGCGGGGCTGCCCGAGGCGGACGAGGGCGCCGGGCTCGGCTTCCTGGCCGCGGCGGGCATCGTGGAGCAGCTCGGGCGCAGCGCGGCGCCGGTCCCGCTGCTCGAGGCCAGCGTGCTGGGCGCCCTGCCGCTGGCCCGGTTCGGGAGCCCCGCGCAGAAGGCGCGCTGGCTGCCGGGCGCGATGAGCGGCGAGGCCCTGCTCACGGCGGCCCTCGTCGAGCCGCACCGCGACGCGGACGACCCCGGCACCACGGCCCGCCGCAGGGGCGACGCCTACTTCCTCGACGGCGAGAAGCTCTGCGTCCCGGCGGGCGAGCTGGCCGACGCGGTGCTGGTGCCCGCGGTGCTCGCGGGTGGGGACGTCGCCGTCTTCCTGGTCGAGACCGGAGCCGCCGGCGTGTCCCAGACCCCGCTCGTCACCACCAGCCGCCAGCCGGAGTCGATCCTGCGCCTCGCGAGCGCGCCCGGCGAGCTCGTGGGCTCGGCCGAGGAAGGCGCGGAGATCGTGCACTGGATCGAGCTGCGCGCCACCGCGGCGCTCTGCGCGCTCGCGGTCGGCGTGTGCAGCGAGGCGCTCCGCCTGACCGCCGAGTACACCAAGACCCGCAAGCAGTTCGATCAGCCGATCGCCACCTTCCAGGCCGTCGGGCAGCGCGCGGCCGACGCCTTCATCGACACCGAGGCCGTGCGCCTCACGGCGCTCCAGGCGGCCTGGCGCATCGACGCGGGCCTGCCCGCCGAGGCAGCGGTGGCGACCGCCAAGTTCTGGGCCGCCGAGGGGGGCTCCCGCGTCGTGCGCGCCGCCCAGCACCTGCACGGCGGCGTGGGCGTCGATCGCGAGTACCCGCTGCACCGCTACTACGTCTACGCCCGCCAGCTCGAGCTCAGCCTGGGCGGCTCGACGACGCAGCTGCGGCGGCTCGGACACCTGATCGCGCGCGGGGCGGCCTGAGCCACCGCTCCGCCCTGGCGGCCTGACGCGCGCTCCGCTCAGGCGTCCTGCTTCGCCTCGAGCTCCGCGTCGATCACCTCCTGGAAGGCCTCGAACGGCCGGGCCCCGCTCAGGAAGCGCCCGTTGATGAAGAAGCTCGGCGTGCCGGTCGCGCCGAGGCGCGCGGCCTCGCGCTTGTCGGCCTCGATCCGCGCCTTCACCTCGTCCGACGCCACGTCCTTCTCGAACCGGGCGACGTCGAGGCCGAGCTCGGTGGCGTACTCCTTGTACTTCTCGTCGTTCAGCTCGCGCTGGTTCGCGAAGATCTTGTCGTGCATCTCCCAGAACTTGCCCTGGCGTCCGGCCGCCTCGGCGGCCGCATGCGCGCCGGGCGCGTTGCGGTGCATGTCGAGCGGCAGGTGCTTGAAGACGATCCGCACCTGGTCCCCGTAGGTCTCCCGTACCTGCTCGAGGGTCGGACCGACGCGACTGCAGAAGGGGCACTGGAAGTCCGAGAACTCGACGAGCGTGACGGGGGCCGTCTCCGGACCGAGCGCCGGCGCGCCCTCGGTGTTCACGGTGTAGCGACGATTCGGATCGGGCCGCGCGGGACGCGTGGGCGCGCGCGCCGCCACCACGGTATCCCCCGCCCCCTCGATCTCGGCTCGGATGCCCTCGAGCTTCGCGCCCGTGGCGTCGAGCTGCGCCGTCATGCGATCGATCGAACGGGCCAGCACGAAGCCGGCTCCGAGGACGGCGACACCGACGACGACGGCGGCGGCGAGGACCTGGCGTCCACTGACGGGGTTCATGGGGGTCTCCTTGTGAGCGCGTGAGGGTATCTGGCAACGGGTGGTCGAATCAAGGAGGCGGCGCGGCGCCAGCCGCAAGGGCACGCCTCTGGATCTCGTGCACGTCGACCTTCCGCGGCGTCGGGCCGCAGCTCCCGGATCGGGAGCTGCGATCCATGCCGTTCTCGCGCCGGTGTTGGGCCAGCGTCGGAAAGCGTTTCTTCTCCCAGCGCTCTGCGATGCTCGATGCGCCGGCGCCCAACGCGAAGCAGTTGGCGTCGGAGACCACCTCCGTCTCGTGGAGCATGAACTGGGTTCGCAGGTTGGCGAACAGCCGGTTGTCTCGCGCGAGCCCTCCCGGCGCGCGTTCGAACGACAGACCGGCCTCGCGGTTCTCGAAGAGCACGTTCGCGAGGGCGCGACCGCCGACAGACTCGCTGCTCCAGCGCAACCCCTTGACGTTTTCGTACGCCACGTTGCCGACGGCGATTCCGCCGCGCGAGCCCTGTACGAAGTACGCCCCCGAGTTGGCGTTCCGGAACAGGGTGTTGCCTTCAAGCAGCACGCCCTCGGACGCGCGCACTCGTACTCCCTGTCGACTCCCCCATGCCACGTTGGCGATCGCTGCGCCGTGGTCCGCCCATCTGAAGCTGATCGGCGAATCCCCAAAGCTGCGGAGGTGAAAACCCCCGACCGTGACCCAGGGCTGCCGCACGACATAGAAACCGCTGTGGCGGCGGATCAGCTCCAGCTCGTGCGCCGTCGGAGGCGCGTCGTCGCTGGTGTGGAGCGTCAGCATCGCGGTCTCCCGGTCGTAGTAGAAGCTGGCGCGCATGGTCTCCACTCGCTCCAGCGGCGGCGGACCCACGATCGGCTCCAACACCCCGGCGTAGCGATGCTGCGGGCCGTCCATCTCGACGACGCCCAGCACCGGGAACTCCGGCACGTGGAGCCGGAAGACGCCCGGCGCACCGGCGGGCTCGAAGCGCGCCTCGTCGACCGGGTCGGAGCCCACGATCAGCACCGGGCCCGGCGCATCGCCGGTGGCGGCCCCGCTGGCATCGCCCATGAAGACGAGCGGGGCGTCCGGGCGACCGCCGCGCGTGACGTTCACGGCGTCGCGGTACAGGCCGGGGCCGACGTACACGACATCCCCGGCGCGGACGCGCGTCGCGAGCGGCGAGAGGCTCTGCCAGGCGGTCTCCGGCGTGCGCCCGTCGTTCCCGTCGAGGCCCGCCGCCTGCCGCACGTAGAAGGTGCGGCCCGGCGCCGCAGGTTCTGCGCCCACGGCCGGGGCGAGGCAGAGGCCCAGGCCGAGGGCGACCAGGCTTCGCGCCGCGAGCCGCACCATCAGCGCGGCGCCGGGTCGAGTCGGACCTCGAGCGGCCCCGAGCCGGGCGCCACGGCGAGGATCCGCCGCGGCTCGTCCCCCGCGATCAGCTGGTGCGGGCCCGGGCCGAGGCCTTCGAAGCGGAAGGCGCCGTCGCGGCCCGAGACGCCGCGCCGGATCGAGCTGCTCCGAACCGCACCGCTCCGGTGCAGCCAGGCGAGATCGAGCGGAACGCCCGCGAGCGGCGCGCCGCGGCCGTCGA
>JBFIYM010000131.1:0-13163 GCA_041605395.1 Myxococcota bacterium
CTCGAGCTGGGCAGCGACATCGGCGGCTCCATCCGCGTCCCGGCCCACTGCTGCGGCGTGTTCGGCCACAAGCCGAGCCACGGTCTGGTGCCCCAGCGCGGCCACATCCCGGGGCCGCCCGGGACCCTGACCGAGTACGACCTCAACTGCGTGGGACCCATCGCCCGCTCGGCCGAAGACCTCGCGCTGGCCCTCGACGTGCTGGCCGGACCGCTGCCCGAGCACGCCCACGCGGTGACGTTCCGGCTGCCGCCCCCGCGCGCGCGCAAGCTCGCGGGTTTCCGCGTCGCGGCCTGGCTCGACGACCCCGCCTGCCGGGTGGACGGCGAGATGCGCGACCTGCTCGAAGCGGCCGCCGCTGCGCTGGAGCGCGCGGGCGCGAAGATCGAGCACCGGGCCCGCCCCGAAGTCGACTTCGGGGAGGCCCTCGAGACCTACGTGACGCTGCTCTCGCCGATCATGAGCCTGACGTTTCCGGAGCCGGAGGTGCGGCTGCTGATCGAGGCGGGGGACCGGGTGCCGGCCGACGCCCCGGGCCTGTTGGCCGCGTCGGCGCGCGCCTACGCCACGCGCCACCGCGACTGGCTGCGCGCCCACGAGCGCCGGGAGGCGATGCGCAGGTGCTGGGCCGCCTTCTTCCGCGACTTCGACGTCCTGCTGTGCCCGGTCATGCTGACGCCGGCGTTTCCGCTCGACGACAGCGAGTTCAGCGGTCGCACGTTGCTCGTGAACGGCGAGGTGCGCCCGTACCTCGAGAACATCGGGTGGCCGGGCCTGATCACCATGGCGCTGCTCCCGTCCACGGTGGTCCCGGTGGGGCGCACCCGCGCGGGGCTGCCGGTGGGGGTCCAGATCGTGGCGCCGTATCTCGAGGACCGGACCGGGCTCGCCTTCGCCCGGGCGGTGGAGCGGGAGCTCGGCGGCTTCACGCCGCCGCCGGGATTCGCCTAGTGGGTCCTCACGAGCTCCGCGTCGCACGCGTGATCGAAGAGACCCAGGACGCGCGCTCCTTCGTCCTCGAGGTGCCGCCCGAGCTGCGCGAGCGCTTCGCCTACCGCGCCGGGCAGTACCTGACCTTCGAGGTGCCGCTCGGCGAGGAGACGCTGATGCGTTGCTACTCGCTGGCCAGCTCGCCCGACCGCGGCGAGGCCCACAAGGTCACCGTGAAGCGCGTGGATGGCGGGCGTGGCTCGAACTGGTTCCACGACCACGTCGAGGCCGGCAGCGTGCTGCGCGTGATGGCGCCGCTCGGGCGCTTCGTGCTCCACGGCGAATCCGTGCCGCTGCTGTTCTTCGCGGGCGGGAGCGGCATCACGCCGGTCATCTCCCTGATCAAGAGCGCACTCGAGACGACCGAGCGGCGCATCCGCCTGCTCTACGCGAACCGTGACGCGCGCTCCGTGATCTTCGAATCCGAGCTCGGCGCGCTGGCGCAGCGGCATCCGACGCGTCTCGAGGTGCGCCACCACCTCGACGACGCACGGGGCTTCGTCACCGCGGACGACGTGCGGGCGGCGCACGCCGGGTTCGAGGCGGCCGAGTGCTACCTCTGCGGCCCGGGGCCGTTCATGGCCGCGGTCGAGGCGGCGCTGCTCGCCGCCGGGGTGCCGGAGGCGCGCATCCGCATCGAGCGCTTCGAGCTGCCCGAGGAGCATGCCCGGACCGGCGTGACGGAGCAGGCGCCGACCGACGGTCTGCCCAGCGAGATCGTGGTGCACCTCGACGGCAAGACCCACCGCGTGCCGTACACGCCGGGTCAGACGCTGCTCGCCGCCGTCCGTGCGGCCGGCCTCTCCGCGCCGTTCGCCTGCGAGGAGGCCTTCTGTGGCTCCTGTGCCGCCAAGCGCATCCGCGGCGAGGTCGTCCTCGACCGCAACGACGTCTTCAGCGCCGAGGAGCTGGCCCAGGGCTGGATCCTCACCTGCCACGGCCGCCCCGCTTCTGCGGAGTGCGAGATCAGCTGGGACAACTGAGCGAAAGCGCGCGGGGCCGGGGCTAGAACGGAGCGACCGAAAGCTTGCGTCGCTCCGTCGAGGCCGCGAGCTCGCGCCAGATCGCCGCGTCGAGGTCCCGGGCCGCCGTTCCCTCGAGGACTTCGACCGCCGTGTGGAGCTCGATCAACAGGGCGCGGAGCGCCTGGTTCGCCGCCTCGAGCTCGGGCACGAGCAGGGACGGGTCCCGCGCGTCCGCGGCGCTCGAGAGGCGCTCGCGAAGCGCTGCGTCCGGCACCAGGGGGGCGCCCTGCGCGAAGAGGGCACGGAGTGCCGCGTTCTCCTCCACCCGGCGTGCGGCCGCGCGGTCCATCTCCTCGCGTACGGCGACGAGCAGCATCGCCTGCATCGAGACGCTCGCCTGCCGGTAGCTCGGCTCGACGGTCGGCGCGATCTCGCCGAGCAGCGACTGCGTCACCCGCTCGACCACCTGCCCGGCGTCGGGCTTCACGGCAGCGGTCCCGCCAGCGGAAGCTTCACGGCGCCGGTCCAGGCAGGGGAAGCTTCACGGCCGCGGTTCCGGCAGCGGAAGCTTCACGGGAGCTGTCCCATCAACGAGAGGGCGGCGCGGTCCTGGGCGTTGCCCATCATCCAGCTCGACAGCCCGAGCACCGGGTCGTGGTTCGCGCCGCCCTGATACTCGCGCCCGCCGGAGACCCAGATGCCCTGGCCCTTCACGCAGGAGAACAGCTCCCACCAGCGCAAGGCGTTGGGGTCGGCGCGCAGCCCGCTGGCGGCCTCCCAGATGCGGATCGCATCGGCCTTCGGCAGCAGGCTTCCCGCGAGGCCGTCGCGCGACCACTGCCAGACGGGGTTGATGCCCCAGGCCAGGTCTTCGAGCGGGTCGCCGAGGTGGGCCATCTCCCAGTCGAGGATCGCGCGGATCTCGCCCTCGCTGTCGAACAGGAAGTTCCCGGTGCGATAGTCGCCGTGCACCACGCGGATCTGCTGGGGCGGCGGCGGCGGGTGGCGCCGCAGCCAGCGGATCACGGCGCGGATGATCGGCTGCGGCTCGAGCTCGTCCTCGTCGAGAACCTTCTCCCAGGCTTCGAGTTCGCGCCGCCAGCACGCTTCGGGCTCGATCGGCTCCATCAGGCCCACGAGGCCGAGCTTGCCGGGATCGGCGCGCGCGATCTCGCCGAGGATGCTCCACTTGCGCTCGCCGATCTTCGTGCGCAGCGGCAGGTAGGGCGGTGTGAGCAGGGCCTGGAAGTTGCTCTCCAGCCCGGCCAGCTCCTCCATGATGAAGAACGGGTGGTCGAGCGGCGCCGGATCCTCTTCGAGCCAGAGCGCCTCGGGCACGGGGACGGCGCTGCCGTGGAAGGCGCGATAGGCCGCGAACTCGACCCGCCGGTCCGTCTCGATCAGGCTGCCGGGGGGGTCGCGGCGCAGGATCAGCCGGCGCTGGTGCGGTCGGCCGCCCAGCACGTAGCGCAGCACGAAGCGCGAGGTCTCGCGGGAGGCGCCGCCGTGGATGCGCTCGAGCCCCGTGACCTCGACGCCGCTGGCCCCGGACAGCTGCGTGGCGAGGTAGGCGGCGAGGCGGCGCTCGAACTCGGACACGCGCGCATTCTGGCACGACGGCCCCCGCCCGTGCCATGCTGCCCGCGCGAGGTCCCCGCCATGGATGTCTACGAAGCGCTCTATACCACCCGCGCGATGCGGCGCGTGAAGCCGGATCCGATCCCGCTCGACGTGCAGCGGAAGATCCTGGACGCCGCCATCCGCGCGCCTACCGGCGGCAACGCGCAGTCCTGGCGCTTCATGCTGGTCGACGATCCGGCGCTGAAGGCGAAGCTCGGGCCCGTCTATCGCGCCTCTCTGTCGCAGCTCTGGGAGACGATCTACAAGCCGCGCGCCGAGGCGGCGGCCAAGGCGCCCGACGACGCCGACTCGCAGGACTTCCTGAAGATGCAGCGCTCGGCGACCTGGCTCGCGGACCATTTCGAGTCGTATCCGCTGCTCCTCTTCGCCTTCAGCCAGTTCGACAACACGGGCGGGTCGATCTTCCCGTCGGTCTGGAGCGCGATGCTCGCGGCGCGCGCCGAGGGCGTCGGCAGCGCCCTCACCAGCGTGATGATGTTCCGGCTGGCCGAGACGCTCGAGATCCTCGGCGTGCCCGCCGACCAGGGCTGGAACTTCAACTGCTGCGTGACGTTCGGCTATCCCACGGGCCGCTGGGGCGTGGCCCCGCGCCGCCCGGTGGAGGCGGTGAGCTGCCGCAACGGCTGGGGGAACCCGGTGGGCTTCTCGATCCCCGAGCCGCTCTGGCCCGGGCCGCGCTGACGGGTGCTGCCGGCCCTGGTCTGTGCGGTCGGCGTCGGAGGCTGCCTGCTCGCGGAAGGGTGGGGCCGGCCGGGCTGGCTCTGGCTCGCGAAGCCCGCGGCGTCGGCCGCCTTCCTGTGGGCCGCCATCGCCTGGGGTGCGCCGGCCAGCGCCCTGGGGCTGGCGTTCCTGGCCGCGCTCGCGCTCTGCGCGCTCGGGGACCTGCTCCTGATCCCGCGCGAGTCGGACCTCGGGCTCCGGCTCGGCATGGTGGCCTTCGGGCTCGGCCACCTCGGCTTCGCCGCCGCCTTCGTGGCCCATGGCCTCGCGGCGGCGAGCCTCACCGTCGGGGCGATCGCGGTGGCGGCGCTCGCGGCAGGCGTCTCGCGTTGGCTCGCCCCGCGGCTCGGGGCGGCGCACCGGCTTCCGGTGGCGCTCTACGGGGGCGTGATCGGTCTCATGGTGGTGTGCGCAGCCGGCGCGGTGGGCGCCGGGGCGCCGCGCGCGCTCGGGATCGGCGCGGCGCTGTTCGCGCTCTCCGATCTCGCCGTGGCCCAGGACCGCTTCGTGGCGCCGCGCTTTGCGAGCACGTTGTGGGGCCTCCCCGCGTACTACGCCGCGCAGCTCAGCATCGCGTACGGGGCCGGCGCGCTGGCCTGATGGGCGGCCGGCGCTCTCGCCGGATCCGACAGCCGGCCGCTCGGCACCCGGCCGGGGATCGGTTAGCCTCCTTCCACCTGGGCATCCGGAGGTTCGCATGGCCGCTCCGCTCCGCCGCGCGCTCGCAGCGCTGACGCTCATCGCTGGCCTTGCCGTGCTCGCGACACCGGCCCTCGCCGACGAGTACGATCGCCACCGCGCCGGTCATCCGCTGCGGGTGATTGCGTACGTCGTTCACCCGATCGGCGTGGCGCTCGACTGGCTGGTATTCCGGCCGGCGCACTGGGTCGGCTCCCAGCCCGTCGTCCGCGACATCTTCGGCCACGACGTGGACGAGGAACCCCAGCGCTGAGCGCTCGCCAACCGGCGCGCTGAGCCCGAGCCGGAAGGCACTCGCAACCGGGGTCGGGGTCATCGTTCTGCTTGTCTCCGACTCGCCCGGGTCGGTATGATCTTTGCATTCATGCCGTACCGCCCCGTCGCTCTCGTCGCTTTGCTCTGCGGGGCCGGCCTGTCCGGCGCCGCCCTCGCGGCCGGGGATCCGGTGCCGGCCGAGCTCTCCGTCGTGGGCATGACCTACGTGGCCAGCAACGGTGCGCGCAACGAGGTGATCGTCGAGGCGGAGCGCGCGGAGATCGGCCGCGGGGAGCGCGTGGCACATCTCCAGGACGTGCATGCGCGCGTCGGCTCGTTCGCCGCGGCGGGTGCGCCCGAGGGCGGGCTCGAGCTGCGCTGCGAGCGGGGCAGCTTCGACCTCGACGCGGGGGACCTGACGGCGGAGGGGAAGGTGCGCGGCACCACCGCGGACGGGCGCCGCTTCGAGACGGAGCGGCTGCGCTATCGGCGCGCGACGGGCCGTGTCACGACGGAGGCGCCCGTCGTGATCCGGGACGGCTTCGGCACCCTGCGCGGCGCCGGCTTCGAGTACTGGGTCAAGGAGAACCGCTTCCGCCTGATCGGTGGCGCTTCGGTGGTGCAGGAGCGGTGACGCGCCGGTGGAGCCTTCTGCTCGTGACCGTCGTGTTACTGGCACCGGGCGCACACGCGGCCGGCGTCGGGGTGGCGCCCTTCGAGGCCATTTCTCGGGCCGGGGAATCCGTGCCCGACGTCGCCGCCCACGTGGCGGAACGTCTCGCGACGCGCGGTCTCGGCACGATCCGGGGCCCGCAGGCGCTCGGCGGGGAGGCCCGCTTCGACCCCTCGGTCGATGCGGTGCGACACTGGGCCGAGCAGGCGGACGTCGACGCCGTCGTGACGGGACGCACCACCAAGATCGGGAGCCAGCTCTCGTTGCACGCTCGGCTCTTCGACGGCGCGACGGGGCGCGCGCTCGGCGCGCCGCTGGTGGAGGAGGTCTCGCGGCCCGAGGAGTTCGGGCGGGCGCTGGATCGCCTGACCGGCGCGCTGGCCGAGCGCATCGAGGCGCGCGCGCCGGCACCGGCGCCCGCGCCCGAGGCGAAGCGCCCGGCCCGGCCCAAGCGCGCCACAGCCGGCGGCACCGGGCTGCGCTTCGATCGCAACCAGCCGCTCTCGATCCGCTCCGACGAGCTCGAGGCGGCGCCGGATGCGAGCGGGCAGCGGCGGCTGCTGTTTGCCGGCCACGTGCGGGCCGAGCAGGGCGATCTTTCGCTCGTGGCCGATCGTCTGGAAGCCCTGTATCGGGCCGGCGCCAGCGAGCCGCATCGGCTCCAGGCACGGGGCCACGTGACGATCCGGCAGGGGGCGCGCGTGGCGCGCTGTGCGGAGGCCACCTTCCATCGCGATCAGGAGCGCGTGGTCTGTACCGGGCAGCTCGCGGAGATCGAGCAGGGCTGCGATCGCGTGCGTGGGCCGCGGATCGTCTTCCACCTGGGCTCCGAACGGCTCGAGGTCGATGGCGGGGCGGACGTGTCGTTGCGCCCGGAAGGCCCCGACTGCGTCGGCCGGTCGGCCGATGCGAAGCCGGCCCCGGCCGCCGACGCGAAGCCGGCCCCGGCCGCCGACGCGGAGCCGGCCCGATGACCGCGGCGCTCGCGACGCGCGGACTGACGAAGCGCTACGCGCAACGGGCGGTGGTGGACGGTGTGGGGCTCGAGGTGAGGCGCGGGGAGGTGGTCGGGCTGCTCGGGCCCAACGGCGCGGGCAAGACCACGACCTTCAACATGATCGTCGGCGGCGTGCGGCCCGATGGCGGCCAGGTGCTGCTCGGCGACCGGGACATCACGGGGTTGCCGATGTATCGCCGGGCCCGGCTGGGTGTGGTCTATTTGCCCCAGGAGCCCTCGATCTTCCGCCGCCTCACGGTCGCCGAGAACATCCTGGCCATCCTCGAGACCGTGGAGCCGGACGGAGCGCGGCGTCGCGAGCGGCTCGATTCCCTGCTGTCGGAGCTCGGGATCGTCGATAAGGCCGGACAACGGGGCGACTCGCTCTCCGGCGGCGAGCGCCGCCGGGTGGAGGTGGCACGTGCGCTCGTGCTCGATCCGAAATTCTTGCTGCTCGACGAGCCCTTCACGGGCATCGATCCCCTGGCGGTGATCGAGATCCAGAAGCTCGTCGATCAGCTCAAGCTACGGGGCATCGGAATCGTGATCACGGAGCACAAGGTGCGAGAGGCGCTCGCGATCTGCGATCGGGCATACATCCTCCAGAGCGGGCACATCATTCGCGAGGGGACGCCGGCCGCGATCGCGGCGGACCCGCAGGTGCGGCAGGTCTATCTCGGGGAGAACTTCCAGCTCGAGTAGCTGGACGAGACCACATGGCGATCGAACTGAAACAGCAGCTCAAGCTGACCCAGCAGCTGGTGATGACGCCCCAGCTGCAGCAGGCCATCAAGCTGCTTCAGCTCTCGCGCCTGGAGCTGGTCTCCACCATCCAGCAGGAGCTCGAGACGAACCCGGTCCTCGAGGAGACCTACGAGGAGGACCTGACCGAGGAGGCCGCGCGCGAGGAGGCCCCGGCCGAGGCGACCGAGGTCGCGGCGCAAGGCGAGCGGGAGAGCGCAGCCGACGTGCCCGACCCCGATCCCGTGCCGGACCTCGACTGGGCGACCTTCGGCGAAGGGGACGTCTCGCCGGGCCCCGCCGTGCGGCGCGACGACGACGAGCGGCCGGGCATCGACGGCGTCGCCACGCGCCGGCCCACGCTCCAGGAGCACCTCCAGTGGCAGCTCCAGCTGGGCACGCTCGGCGAAGGCGCGCGCGTCGCAGCGCGATTCATCCTCGGCAACCTCGACGACGACGGCTATCTCCGCTCCAGCGTCGAAGAGATCGCGCGTCAGGCCGGTGTCTCCGAAGCGCTGGCGGCCGAGACGCTCTCGGCCGTGCAGGCCCTCGACCCGCCGGGCGTGGCGGCCCGGGACTTGCGCGAATGCCTGCTGCTCCAGCTCGACGCGCTGCGGGTCCGGGACCCGCTGGTGCGACGCCTCGTGGACCAGCACCTGCCGCAGCTCGAGAAGCGCGATCTGCGTGGCATCGCGCGCGACCTCGAGGCCTCGCTCGAGGCGGTGGCGGCGGCGGCCGACGTCATCGCGAGCCTCGAGCCGCGCCCGGGGCGCCCGTTCGGCGGCGACGACCCCATCTACATCGTCCCCGACATCTACCTCTACAAGATCGGCGACGAGTACCACATCGTGATGAACGAGGATGGGCTTCCGAAGCTGCGCATCAACCGGCTCTATCGCGACGTGCTGGCGAAATCGCGCGAGGTCGGCAAGGAGACGCGCGACTACGTCCAGGATCGCGTGCGCTCGGCGCTCTGGCTGATCAAGTCGATCCACCAGCGCCAGCGAACCATCTACCGGGTGATGGAGAGCCTGGTCCGTCACCAGCGCGACTTCTTCGACCGTGGTATCGCCTATCTGAAGCCGCTGAACCTGCGCGACGTCGCCGACGACATCGGGATGCACGAGTCCACCGTGAGCCGCGTGACGACGAACAAGTACGCGCACACGCCGCAGGGCATCTTCGAGCTCAAGTACTTCTTCAACTCGAGCATCAACCGGATGGACGGCGACGCCATCGCGAGCGAGAGCGTGAAGGACAAGATCCGGCAGCTGATCGCGAACGAGGACGCGCGGCGGCCGCTCTCCGATCAGCGCCTGGCCGAGATGCTGGCCTCCTCGAACATCGACATCGCCCGGCGGACCGTGACGAAGTACCGGGAGGCGATGAACATCCTCTCCTCCACCAAGCGGCGGCGGGTGGGCTGATGCGGCCGGGAGGCCTGGCCGTGCGCGCCCGCCACGCGGCGCTAGGCTGCCCCGCGCCGTCCGGGAGTCGGCCATGAAGATCATGGACATCCTGGTCAAGGACGCCGTCCTGCTGGACGTGGCGTCGGACCAGAAGCAGGACACCCTCCGCGAGCTGGCCGAAGCGCTCGCGGCCGCGGAGCCGCGCCTGGACGCCGCCCGCCTGCTCGAGGTGCTGCTCGAGCGCGAGCGGCTCCAGAGCACGGGGATCGGGGACGGGGTGGCCATCCCGCACGGCAAGGTCCCCGGGCTGGAACGCCTGGTGGCGTCCTTCGCGCGGAGCCGCGAAGGCGTCGACTTCGATTCGATCGACGGCCAGAAGACCCACCTGTTCTTCCTGCTGGTGGTCCCGGAGCACGCGGGGGGCATGCACCTGAAGGCGCTCGCCCGCATCTCCCGCTTCTTCCGCGACGCGGCCTTCCGCAAGGCCCTGGAGGAGGCGGAGAGCCGTGAGGACGTGTTCCGCGCCATCGAGGAGGAGGACGCGAAGTTCTAGCGCCGGCAGCACCGGCCGGGGGGCCGGCTCGCAGCGGGCGCACGCGGAGACGACGACCCTGCAGGTCCACGGCGTGCTGGTGCAGGTGCTCGGGGTAGGCGTGTTGCTGCTCGGCCCGAGCGGCGTCGGCAAGAGTGAGGCCGCGCTCGAGCTCGTGAGCCGGGGCCATCGGCTCGTGGCCGACGACCGGGTCGAGCTCTGGGCGGCCGCCGGGCGCCTGCTCGGACGCGCCCCGGACCGGATCCGCCACTTCCTCGAGATCCGCGGGCTCGGGATCCTCTTCGTCCCGGAGCTCTACGGGCCGGAGGCCGTGGTCGACGAGAGCCCGGTCGAACTCGTGTGCCGGCTCGATCCGGGGCGCCCGGCGGGCGAGTTCGAGCGGGTCGGCCTGGAACGGCCTCTCGAGACGTTCGCCGGCGTGGGGGTCCCGGCCGTCTCCCTGCCCGTGCGCCCGGCGACCAGCCTCGGCGTCCTGGTCGAGGCCGCCGTGCGCGATCATCGCATGCGCGCTCGCATGCTGTCGGGCGCCGCCCGCCTCGACGCGCGGCTCTCGGAGGGGGAGTCGTGACCGAGCCCTTCCAGGTGGTGTTCGTGGCCGGGCTCTCCGGCAGCGGCAAGACGACGGTGATGGGCACGCTGGAGGACCTCGGCTTCTACAGCGTCGACAACCTCCCGGCGCAGCTCACGCGACAGTTCCTGGACCTGTGCGCGGCGGCGCGCCCGCCGATCCGGCGCGTGGCGTTGGCCATCGACGCGCGCGAGGCCGCGTTCCTGGCGGGCATCCCGCAGGTGATCGAGGAGCTGCGCACCCGCGATCTGCGCCTCCGCGTGCTGTTCCTGGACTGTGCCACCGACGTCCTCGTGAGCCGCTACCGCGAGACGCGGCGCGTGCACCCGCTGGCGCCGGGCGGCACGGTGGAGGAGGGCGTCGAGACCGAGCGGACGCTGCTCGCCGAGATCGCCGCGCTCGCGGACCTGCGCATCGACACCAGCGAGCTCAACGTGCACGAGCTGCGCGAGACTGCCTCCCGCGCCGTGGCCGGCCACAGCCGGCCGACGGTCGTCAACCTGACCTCCTTCGGCTTCCGTCACGGGCTCCCGCGCGGCGCGGATCTGGTCTTCGACGTGCGCTTCCTCCGCAATCCGCATTTCCACCCCACGCTGCGTCCCAAGACCGGCCTCGAGCCCGAGGTGGCGGCCTACGCCCTCGACGAGGAGCGCGGCGTGGCGCTGCTCGGGCGCCTTCGCGACCTGCTCCAGTTCCTGCTGCCCCTGTACGAGGCCGAGGGAAAGGCGTATCTCACCGTGGCGATCGGCTGTACGGGGGGCCGGCACCGCTCGGTGGCGGTGGTGGAGGCGCTGGCCGCGCCGCTCCGGACCGGAGGGCGAGAAGTCAACGTGAACCATCGCGACGTGGAGAAGGGCACATGACCATCGGCGTCGTGATCGTGTCGCACGGCCGGCTCGGGGACGAGATGCTCGAGGCCACGCGCCTGATCGTTCCCGACGCGCCGCCGTTCGTCGCGGTGGGCATCGAGCCGGACCAGCGGGTGGACGAGGTGCGCGCGGCGATCGCGAAGGCGCTCGACGCGGCCGACGGCGGGGACGGGGTGCTGGTGCTGACGGACATGTTCGGGGGCACGCCCTCGAACGTGAGCCTCTCCTTCCTGGGCGAGCGCGCCGTCGAGGTGGTGACGGGCCTCAACCTCCCGATGCTGATCAAGCTCGCCACGCTCCGCGAGGAGAAGCCCCTCGAAGAGCTGGCCGCCTTCATCAAGCAGTACGGCCAGCGCAACATCTCGATGGCGAGCGAGATCCTGCCGGAATCGAGGAAGTGAAGGCGACCTCCATCGAACGCGAGTTCGTGGTGGCCAGCGAGCTCGGCTTCCACGCGCGCCCGGCCGGCGAGTTCGTTCGCGCCGCCAGCCGCTTCGAGGCCGAGGTCGAGGTTTCTCGCGGTGAGGAGTGGGTGAGCGCACAGAGCGTGCTCTCGCTGCTCTCCCTGGCGGCCAGCCAGGGGACGCGCCTGCGCCTGCGCGCCAGCGGGCCCGACGCGGAGCAGGCGGTCGCCGCGCTCGGCGCGCTGATCGAGCGACAGCACGCCACCGGCTGAGGGGTTCCGGGCCGCCCTCTGCCGATTGCTCGGCCCGGACCGGTTGCTTACTCTCCGCGCCCGTTCCCCGCGGGTCCTCCCCGAAGTGGGACGTGCGCGAGGAGTCCGATTTCGATGGCCAACCGCTCCGTGTTCACCTCCGAGTCGGTCTCGATGGGCCATCCGGACAAGATGTGCGACCAGATCTCGGACGCCGTCCTGGACGCCATGCTGGAGCAGGACCCGGCCTCGCGGGTGGCGTGCGAGACGCTCACCACCACCGGGCTCGTGGTGCTGGCGGGCGAGGTCACCACGCAGGCGCAGGTCGACCTGGCCCCGCTGGTGCGCAGCGTGGTGCAGGACATCGGCTACACGGACTCGGCGATGGGCTTCGACGCCGCCACCTGCGGCGTGATGATCGCGCTCGGTCGTCAGAGCCCCGACATCGCGCAGGGCGTGACCGAAGGCGAGGGGCTCCACAAGGAGCAGGGCGCCGGCGACCAGGGCATGATGTTCGGCTTCGCCTGCGACGAGACGCCCGAGCTGATGCCCGCGCCGATCCGCACTGCGCACAAGCTGATCGAGCAACACCGCGTCATGCTCGAGTCGGGTGAGATCGAGTACCTGCGCCCCGACGCCAAGTCGCAGGTCACGATCGAGTACCACGGCGACCGGCCGGCGCGCATCACAGCCGTCGTGCTGTCCACGCAGCACGACCCGGACGTGACGTACGACAAGCTGCGCGCCGACGTGATCGCGAAGGTGCTGCGGCCGGTGCTCCCGCCCGACTGGGTGGACGACGACACCATCTTCCACGTGAATCCCACCGGCCGCTTCGTGGTCGGGGGCCCGATGGGGGACGCGGGCCTCACGGGGCGCAAGATCATCGTCGACACCTACGGCGGGATGGGTCGCCACGGGGGCGGCGCCTTCTCCGGCAAGGATCCCACCAAGGTCGACCGCAGCGGGGCCTACGCCGCGCGCTGGGTGGCCAAGAACGTGGTGGCGGCCGGCCTGGCCCGCCGCTGCGAGGTGCAGCTCGCCTACGCGATCGGCGTGGCCGAGCCGGTCTCGGTGCGCGTCGACAGCTTCGGCACCTCGGAGCTGGCCCCGGAGCGCCTGGAGACGCTCGTCCGCAAGCACTTCGACCTCACCCCGGCGGGGATCATCGATGCCCTCGCCCTGCGCCGGCCGGACCGCTGGTGCTATCGGGAGACGGCCTACCACGGCCACTTCGGGCGCGAGCAGTTCCCCTGGGAGCAGGCCTCCCGGGCCGACGCACTGCGCCGCGACGCGGCCCGTTAGCGTGCCTTCGACCTGGCTGCAGGCCCAGGGGGGCGGTCCGAGCGTCTGGCTCCAGGCCCAGGGGGGCGGTCCGAGCGTCTGGCTCCAGGCCCAGGGGGGCGGTCCGAGCGTCTGGCTCCAGGC
>JBFIYM010000132.1:0-13061 GCA_041605395.1 Myxococcota bacterium
CGAGCAGCGCGTCGCCGCGCACGTGCTGCGGCCCGATCAACCGCTCAGCTCCGCGGTCTCCTGAGTCTCGCCGACGAACTCGTCCAGGCCGGACCTTCGCGCGGCGTCCGTGAGGCGCGACAGCGCCCGCTTCTCGATCTGGCGCACGCGCTCGCGGGAGATCCCGAGCGATTCCCCGACCTCCTGGAGGGTGTGCGGCTCGCCGTCCGCGAAGCCGAAGCGCGCGCGCAGGATGCTCTGCTCGCGGCGGGGGAGGCTCTCGAGCAGACCGGCCGTGGCCCGCTCGAGACGCAGCCGATCGGGCTCCTCGTCGTGCTCCGTCGCCGGCGCCACCAGGCGATCCGCAAAGGAGCCGTTCTCGCGGCCCGGCACGGGATCGTCCAGCCGAAGCAACGGCCGGTCGAGCCGCGCCAGGCGCTCGACCTCGGGAACGCCCAGCCCGAGCTCCGCTCCGATCTCGGCAGCCTTCGGCGCCACGCGCCGCGCCTCGACCCGCTCGCGTGCGCGGCGGTAGCGGCGCACCTGGTCCTGCACCGGACCCGGCAGCCGCACGGTTCGGGCGCCTTGCTGGAGCGCCCGGATGCACGACTGCTGGATCCACCAGACGGCGTACGTGGAGAAGCGGTTCCCGAGGCGCTCGTCGAACTTCTCGACGGCGCGGATCAGTCCCAGCGTTCCTTCCTGGATCAGGTCGGCGAAGGAGAGGCCCGCGCCGCGGTAGGCCTTGGCCTGGTGCACGACGAGGCGCAGGTTGTGCCGCACGAAGGTGTCCTTCAACGCCCGGATGCGCGCCTCCACCCCGGATGCAGCGCGCAGCGCATCGCGGAGCGGTGCGGGCGGCCGCCCCTCGCTGGCGGCGGACGAACGAAGCTCGCGCAACACCTCGTGGAACAGCTCCGGCCGCGGGCCGAGGGCACGCAGCAGCGTACGGAGCTCGCCCGCAAGGCGGGCCCGCTCGGCCCCCGAGGCGGCCGCGTGAAGCGCGAGGAGCTGCTTCATCCTCCGTGCCTTCCGGTCGACGTGCCCGCTGCGGTTGCGCGCCGGCGGCTCGTGATCGGCGGCCAGCTGGCCCGTCACCCGACCCTCGCTGCGAATCCGCTCCCAGCGCCGGACGAACGCGGCCGCGGTCTCGGGCAGCGCATCCAGCACCTCGCGAAGCTCGCCCTCGGCCTCGCGCAGCCGTCGGGCCAGGTCTGCCTCCTCCGCCGCGCTCAGGACCGGAATCGGGCCGATCTGGGCGAAGAAGTGGCGCAGCTGCCCAATCTCGTCGTGCCCCCCCGCTTTGCCCGGATCCCTCATGCCGTCCTCCTCGACGCGCTCTGCGAGGATAGGCCCCCGATCGCTCGTTGTCTAATTTTTTTATAGACAAATCTTAGAATTCGGCTATCGTTCGGGTAACCTGGAGGATTCATGGCCCGATTCGTAGACGTGATGGACCTGCCGCTCGCGCCGGAGGCGGCCTTCGACCTGCTCGCGGACTTCGCCCGTACGCGGGACTGGGACCCCGGGGTCGTCGACGCCGAGCGCCTCGACCGGGGCCCGATCGGGAAGGGCAGCCGATTCCGAGTGGAGGTCGCCTTCCTGGGACGACGCATCGCCCTCGACTACCGCATCCAGGTCTACGATCCGCCGTGGCGCCTGGTGCTCCGGGCGCGCAACGACACGGTCGAGTCGCTCGACGAGCTCCATTTCACACCCCGCGGCACGGGCACCCGCGTCAGCTACGAGGCACGGCTGACGCTCTCGGGCCTGGCGGGCCTCGCCGACCCCCTGCTCCAGCTCGCCTTCGAGCCCGTCGGACGCGCGGCCTCGCGCGGCCTCGTGGCGTACGCGAACCAGATCGCCCGGAGCGAAGCGGCCGAGGCGGCACGGGCGCGCACGACGCTCCGCACGGCCGACGCCTCCTGATGCCGGCTCGACTCGACGCGATCGCCATCCGCCTCGCCGAGTCGGGCCGCCTGCCGGACGCACTCGTGCGCTCGGGCATCCGACGCCTCGTGGCGGGACGCGATCGCGAGACGCGCGCCGTCGCGTTCGAAGCGCGGCTCACCGAGAAGCGCGCCTTCCTGAGCGCCCTGCGCACGGGCCCCATCGCCCTGGCGACCGACCGGGCCAACCAGCAGCACTACGAGCTGCCGCCCGCGTTCTTCGAGGCGGTGCTCGGCCCGCGGCTCAAGTACAGCTGCGGCTTGTTCGAGGCGGGCGTCGCCTCGCTCCGCGAGGCCGAGGAGCGCATGCTGGTCACCACCTGCGAGCGAGCCCGAATCGGCGACGGCATGCAGGTGCTCGACCTCGGCTGCGGCTGGGGCTCCCTCACGCTGTGGATCGCCGAGCACTTCCCGGGCGCTCGCATGCTCGGCGTCTCGAACTCGAAGCCGCAGCGCGAGTTCATCCTCGCCCGGGCCGCGGCACAGGGCCTCCACAACGTGGAGGTCGAGACCGCGGACGTGAATCACTTCGAGCCCCAGCGTCGTTTCGACCGGGTGGTCTCGGTGGAGATGTTCGAGCACGTCCGCAACCACGACGCGCTGCTCGGCCGCATCGCCGATTGGCTCGCGCCCGATGGCCGCGGGTTCGTCCACCATTTCTGCCACCGCGAGGCTGCCTATCCCTACGAGACCGAGGGATCTCGCGATTGGATGGCGCGCCACTTCTTCACGGGCGGCCTCATGCCGTCCGAGGACCTGCTGCTCCACCACCCGCGGGACCTCCAGGTCGAGGCCCAGTGGCGGGTCTCGGGGCGTCACTACGAGAAGACCGCAAACGCGTGGCTCGCCCGGCTGGATCGGGGCGGCGACTCGCTCGCGGCGGCGCTCGAACAGGCGTACGGCCGAGACGGCGCCGCCCTCTGGCGACAGCGCTGGCGGATGTTCTTCATGGCCTGCGCCGAGCTGTTCGGATTCGACGCGGGCGAGACCTGGTTCGTGACCCACGCAAGGCTGGCACCCGCGGCCGGGCGCTCCGCCTAGCGGCGCAGGAGCCGCCCGAGCAGTGCGGGCTGGCGCAGCAGGCCGATGCCCGCGGCCACGCGAAGCGACGGGTCGATGGCCGTCGGGACCACGTGGAAGCCGCCGTGGAAGCGCTGCGCGAGCAGGGCGTCGGCGTCCGTGGCGCCGGGCGCTCCGGCCGCCGCCGGGTTCAGCAGGTCGTGGAGCGTGAGCAGCCCGTTCAGCGAGCGCGTGGTCTCGGGCCGGAAGGTCTCGACGCCGAAGGCGGCGGCCCCGGCGTACGCCGCCTGGAACAGGGGGTGAGAGAGCGACCGCGTCTGCGAGATGCCGGCCACGTTGGCCGAGAGCGCGAAGGCGCGCTCCGGCCGCGCGAGCCAGCGCTCCGCGGCGAGCACCTTCTCGAGGTACTGCGCCGCCTGGTAGCTCGCGCCCTGGAGCGCCACGACCAGGCGCGGCACCGCGACGTCCCCCACCGTCACGGGCGCATCGCTGCCGAGCAGCCCCGCCCGGCCCAACACGCGCTGCCAGGGCCGGCGCGCGGCGTGATGACGCTCGCGCGCTTCGCGTTCGTCCGGCCCGAGCGGCAGCGGGGCCGTCGGCGAGACCAGGAGCGACACCGACCGCAGCGCGTCTCGCGGGAGCGCGTCGACGATCGCGTTCATGGTCGCTTCGAGGCGCCACTCGCGGCCGTTTCCCGGCGCGTAGGCGTAGAGGCCGAGGTCGATGGGGCCGGACTCCGCGAACCGGAGCAGCGTCGCGACGACGGCTTCCGGGCGCTCCAGCAGGTCCATCGGCTCCTGCGGAAGCCGGAGGCGACCCGACAGCGCGCTGTCCTTGCCGAGCGCCTCGGGGGGGGACACACGGTCGATCCAGAGCACCTCGGCCCCCGCTTCGAGCAGCAGGGGCGTGGGCGCCAGCTCCGCGCCGGCGCCGAGCAGCGCGAAGCGACGGTCGGCCAGGTCGAGCTCACCCGCCTCGTCGAGGGCGTGATCGAAGAGCCAGCGGAGCGCGGCGCGCGCGGACGGCGCGAGCAGGTCACGCGCCGCCAGGTCGTCGACGAGTGCGTGGAGCCCCGGCCCGCGGTGCAGCACGCCGCGGTAGGGGACCGCAGGAACGAGGCGCCCGGTCCCGGCGAGCCGCGTCACCTCGGTCGCGACGGGCTCGGCCGCCGCCCGCACCGCCTCCGCCAGCGGGCGCGCCGCGTCGGCCGGGCCCGCGATCAGGGCCTCGTGACTGGCCTCCACCAGGGAGGCCGCGACGGCCGTGCGCTCGGCGCTCGCGAGTCGTGCCGCCTCGAAGCGCACCAGCAGCTCGGGGTACTTCCCCCGGAACTGCTTGCCACTCTCGGGCAGCCGCGCCTCGGCGAGAGACGGAAACCGCCGGCACGTGTCCTGGAGCAGCCCGAACAGGGCCGAAGAAGCCGTGGCTCCGCTCGGGAGACGCACTCCGGGGTCGGGTCCCATCGGGGCTCAGTCTACGATGTGCAGACGCTGCATCCAACGCCAGAGCGTGGTGCGGTCCACGCCGAGTCGCCGCGCCGCCTCGGCACGGCTCCCGCCGCTCGCGGCGAGCACCGCGCGAATGCGCTCGGCCGCCTGCCGGTCGAGCCAGCGCGCGAGCGGCTCGTCCTGCCGGTCGAGCCTGCGCGCGAGCGGCTCGTCCGCCTCGGCGGTGGGCCCGGCGGCGGCGTCGAGGAGCAGGTCCTCGAGCTCGATCCGGGAGCCGCGCGCGAGCGCCACCCCGCGCTCGATGGTGTTCTCGAGCTCCCGCGCGTTCCCGGGCCAGCTGTGGCTGCGCAGGAACGTTTCGACCTCGGGGCTCCAGCCCTCGAGCGGGGGCTTCCGCTCGGCGGCGGCGCGGACGAAGAAGTGCCGGGCCAGCGCCAACACGTCCTCCGGCCGCTCGCGCAGGGGCGGCAAGGCGATGGGGATCACCGCGAGTCGGAAGTAGAGATCCTCGCGGAAGCCGCCGGCTTCGACCTCCCGCTTGAGATCGCGGTTGGTGGCGGCGACGACGCGGAAGTCGAGCGGCCGTTCCTCGCTGCCGCCCACCCGGGTGACGCGCTTCTCCTGGAGGACGCGCAGCAGCTTGGCCTGGAAGTCCGGCGAGGTCTCGCCGATCTCGTCGAGGAACAGCGTGCCGCCGTGCGCCCGCTCGAAGAGGCCGGCGCGGGCGCGCTCGGCGCCGGTGAAGGCGCCGCGCTCGTGCCCGAAGAGCTCGCTCTCGAGCACGCCCTCGGCCAACGCCTTGCAGTTGACCGTGACGAAGGCTTCCCCCACCCGATCCGACTGCACGTGGACGGCGCGCGCGATCAGCTCCTTGCCGGTGCCGCTCTCGCCGCTCACGAGCACGGTGGCATCGCTCTTCGCGGCTCGGCGCACCAGATCGAGCACGCGCCGCAGCGCCTCGCTCTCGGCGACGACCGAGGCCGAGCCGTGGCGCGAGACGAGCTCGCCGCGCAGATAGCGGTTCTCGCGCGCCAGCCGTGAGTGGTCGAGGGCGCGTGCGACGAGCGCCAGCAGCGCGTCGTTGTCGAAGGGCTTCTCCACGTAGTCGAAGGCGCCGAGGCGGAGCGCTGCGACCGCGGTCTGGATGGTGGCGTGCGCCGTCATCAACACGACGGGTATCTCGGCGTCGGCTTCGCGGACGCGCTCGAGCACGGCGATGCCGTCGAGCCCGGGCATCTTGAGATCCGAGAGCAGCAGGTCGAAGCGACGCTCGGCGAGCGCGGCCAGCGCCGCATCGGGAACCGTGAAGCCCTCCACCTCGTAGCCCGAGCGCCGAAGCACCATCTCGAGGATCGCGACGAGCCGGGCCTCGTCGTCGAGCACCGCGATGCGCGGGGTCACGCCGCGACCTCGACCGGGGCGGCGCGGGGAAGCGTCAGCTCGAAGCAGGCGCCCCGGCCCGCGGGCCCGGCGCCCGCGCCGGACACCACGCGCAGGTGCCCGCCGTGGGCGCGCACGATCCGTTCCGCCATCGCGAGGCCGAGCCCGGTGCCGTCCGTCTTCGTGGTGAAGAACGGCTCGAAGACGCGTTCGCGATCGGCCTCGGGGACCCCGGGGCCGTCGTCGGCCACCTCGACGACGACGCGCTCCGGCTCGCTGTGCGCTCGCAGCTCGACGCGCCCCCCCGTGGAGACGGCCTCCGCCGCGTTGGTGACGAGCCCCAGCAGCACCTGGGCGATCAGGTCGGGGTCGACGCGGAGCGCCGCGTCGGGCGCCTCGAGCTCGGCGACCAGCTCCGCCGAGCGCTTGCGCAGCGACTCCTCGGCGAGGGTCGCGACGTGTCCGACGACCTGGCCCAGCAGCGCGGTGCGCACGCGCAAGGGCGTGGGCCGTGCGAAGGCGAGCAGCGAGGCGATCAGGCCGTCGAGGCGGTCGATCTCCTCGAGGATGAAGCCGCAGGCACGGTGCGCGTCCTCGGTCTCGGGAAAGTGCTCGCGCACCATGGCCGCCGAGGCGCGAATCACGCCGAGCGGGTTCCGCACCTCGTGCGCGATGCCGGCCGCGAGGCGCCCGATCGCCGCCAGCTTCTCGTTCTCGAAGGCCTCGCGCGCCGCGGCGTCGAGCTGCTCCTGCTGGCGGCGGATGGTCGCGGCGTCGGCGCGAAGACGCGCACGAGCCATCGCCAGACGCCCGGCCAGGAAGCCGAATAGCGTGAGGCTCGAGGCGAACGTGAGCGCCACCAGGGCGCTGGCATCGCGCCCCGCGAGCTGCATCTCCACGCCACTGCGGCCGAGCAGCCAGGTGTCGAGCAGGCCCAGGGCCAGACCCGCGGCGGCGCCGACGAGGTCGAGGCGGCGAGGAGGCGCAGCGTTCTTGCGAGGAAGCACGGATCTCATGGTACCGACGCAGAGCAAACGGCGTGCCGGCCGCGGCGAGCGCGCGTCCCGCCCCGGCGGGCGGGTGCTGCACGCGTGCCACGGGCGTGTTGCAGGCCTGCAACGCTCGAGCGGGCGGAGGGCGCCGGGCCGGCGGGGAGCGTTGGCACGCGAGTTGCTGGGGTCCAGCGGTAGCCGCTCCGGCGGTCCCAAGGAGGAACCCATGACGATCAAGACTCTCGCACTCGCCGCGGTGCTCATCGGCTTCAGCGCGCTCACCTTCCACGGCGTCCAGGTCCACGGCTACGTGGGCTTCTTCGACGCGCTCGGCTCCACGACGGCGGGCGTGACCGTCTTCGTCGACCTGGTGATCGCGCTCTCCCTGGTGCTGTTCTGGATGTGGGGGGACGCGCGCGAGCGCGCGCTCCCGCTCTGGCCCTACGCCGCGCTGACGCTCGCCTTCGGCTCGGTGGGCCCGCTCGGCTACCTGATCCACCGCGAGCTGCGTGCGAACCGCACGGTGGCCGCGTGAGCGGGCGGAGCGCTGCCGGCGTGAAGCTCTACACCCACGTGCTCTCCCCCTTCTCGGCCAAGGTGCGCGTCGCCTTCGACGAGAAGGGGATCGGCTACGAGGAGGAGCGGCTTCCGATCTCGCGCCAGGCGATCCTCGAGAAGCCCAAGGCGATGCTCGACGCGAACCCGCGCGGACAGGTGCCGACGCTGATCGCCGGGGAGCTCGTGCTCTACGACTCGACCGTGATCCTGGAGTGGCTCGAGGAGCGGCACCCCGAGCCGCCCCTGCTGCCCCGGGAGGTCGATGCGCGCGCGCGGGCGAGGCTGCTGGAGGACGAAGGGGACTGGCTGATGAACGGCGCCGTGATGCGGCTGCTCGCCCAGACCTATCGGCTGCGCGACCCGTCGCAGGCCGACCCGGCCGAGCTGGCTGCCGCCACGGCGGCGCTCCACGCCGCCTTCGATCGGCTGGAGGCCCTGCTCGGCGACGGGCGGGCGTTCCTGGTCGGGGATCGCTTCGGCCTGGCCGACCTGTCGATGAGCTTCCCGGTCTCGTTCGCCGCGTTCTTCGGCGTGCCGCCGGCGGCGGGTCATCCGGCGCTCGCGGCCTGGCTGGCGCGGGTCTCCGCCCGCCCCTCGCTGGCGCGCGAGACCGCGCGCATGACGGAGGCGCTCGTGAAGCTCCCGGCCTAGCGGTCTTCGCCTCGGTCGTGGTCGGCAATGACGATCCCGCCTACCCGGTGCTCGTGTCGGCGTCTCGAGACAGGCGCCCCTGGCCCGGCTCCGGGTCGCTTGCGATGATCGCAGGCCTCCCTGCAATCTCGCAGGTCTACCGGAGGGGATCGCATGCAACGGGTGCTCCTGGCCGCCGCCCTGCTGTCCCTGGGCTGCGCGGGGTCGGGCCCGCCGCACGCGTTCGATGCCCTGCTCGGAAGCCCGGGCGTCGTCACCCTCGTGAACCTGCACCCGGACGAACGGCGCAGTCGCCTGTTCGCCGTCAACTACCTGCAGGACGGCCTGATCCCGCTCTGCACCCCGGTCGCGCTGCTGGACCGCGACGACGAGCGGCTGGTGTTCGAGGTGCAGGCGACCGGCCGACGCTACGAGTACTACTTCCACAAGGCCGCGGCCGAGCCCTTCCCCGACCACCTGGCGCACTACTTCGGCACGGCGTGTCCGCCCGAGCGCGACGCGCTCGAGGGGGTCGACCGCGAGGGAGTCGAGAAGGGGAAGGCGCTCCCGGGCATGTCCAAGCCGGCGGTGGTGCTGGCGATCGGCTATCCGCCGCGACACGTGACGCCTTCGCTCGAAGCCGACCGCTGGGTCTACTGGAGGAATCGCTTCAACCGCATCGCGGTCATCTTCTCGGACGGACGGGTCCGCGCCCTCCAGGAGTGAGCGCGAGCCCGCGGCCCATGCCCTCCCTGCTCGCCCACGTCGCCCCCGCGCTGGCCCTGGCGCCCGCCTTCGTTCGGCCCGGCGTTCCGCGACGGCTGGTGTGGTGGGGCGCGTTCGGAGCGATCGCGCCCGACCTCGACGTGCTGACGTTTGCGCTCGGCGTCCCCTACGCGCACCCGCTCGGCCACCGGGGCCTGTGGCACTCGCTGCCGTTCGCGGCGCTGCTCGCGATCGGCCTGGCGTGGTTCGCGCTTCGCCCCCGCGACGGCGAGACGCACTGTCGTCACGCGTGGCTCTACCTGTTCCTCTGCGTCGGATCCCACGGCGTGCTCGACGCGGCAACAAACGGGGGTCTCGGCGTGGCGCTGCTCGCGCCCTTCGATGCGACGCGCTTCTTCTTCCCGTTCCGTCCCATCGAGGTGTCGCCGCTCGGGGTCTCCGCCTTCCTGTCCGCGCGCGGCCTCGCCGTCGTCGGGAGCGAGCTTCGCTGGGTCTGGCTGCCGTGCCTCGCAGTCGGCGCGGGGCTTCTGTGGCGTCGCCGCCGAGCCGGCGTCCCGCTTCGCTCCCGATCCGGTCCGGACGCCTGACCAGGAGTCACCTGCCGCGGCGGTAGCGTGGGGTCGGGAGGCGATCATGAGCTTCGACGGCCCGCGCGGAGACCCGGCTCGGCATCACGACGCCGCGGCGCTCGACACGGGGCTGGCTGCGCTGCCGGACGTTCCCCGCGACGCCGGACGCCTGGCCCTGATCGTGCGCCGCCTGCCGGGCGGCGTGCGCGAGACCCCGGGCGAGGTGCGCCTCAGCGTCGCTCTCGGCGTGCCCGGCGACGCCTGGAGCCAGCGACCGCCCCGCAAGGCGGACGCGCAGCTCGCGGTGATGCGGCGCGACGTCGCCGAGCTGATCGCGAACGGCCAGCCGCTCACGCTCTTCGGCGACAACCTCTTCGTCGAGCTCGACCTCTCCGCCGGCAACCTCCCCGTCGGGACCGAGCTGCGGGTCGGCGCGGCCCGCGTCGTGATGACGGCGGAGCCGCACGACGGCTGCCGAAAGTTCCAGCAGCGGTTCGGCCCTGCGGCGCTGCGCTTCGTCCAGGCGCGGGAGACGCGCGACCAGAACCGGCGGGGCGTCTACTGGCGGGTCGTCGAGTCGGGCCTGGCGAAGCCCGGCGACCCCGTCGAGGTGCTGTCGCGGCCCTGAACGTCGCGCCCTAGCCGCGGATCCGGCGCCAGACCATGTCCGTCCGAGCCTCGGGGTTCACCCATTCGGCGGGGCTCACGGTGTCCACGTGGCCGAGCAGGCCGCGGTAGGTGCCGTACCCGACCAACGTCTGGAGGCGCGGCGGGAACGTCGCCACCTGCGTGCGCGGAAGCGCCAGCAGCTGGCACTCCTCCTGCCGCAGCCAGCCCGCGCAGTAGTTGCAGACGATGGCCAGCCGGGGGGCTCCGCTCCGGTTGGCGCCGCCGCCGTGCCACAGGCTGCCGTGGATCACGAGCGCCGAGCCCGCCGGCATCACGACCGCCTCGGCGGGCGCCGAGCGCTCGTCTCGGCGCGGAGAATGGTCCGCGTGGTGCGAGCCGGGCACCACGCGGGTGGCGCCGTTCTCCTCGCTGAAGTCGACGAGCGCGAAGAGCACCGTGCAGGTGACGGGGAGATGCGGCTTCGGCAGGGGCAGCGAGCCGTCGTCCGCATGGAGGGGTTGGGCGGTCTCGCCCGGGTGCATCGCGATCGCGGTGAGCGAGGAGAGCAGGCACTCGGGGTCGAGTACGCGCTCGACGACGGGCAACACGGCCGGGTGGATCGGAATCTCGGCGAAGCACGGATCCCGCGCCAGGAGGTTGAACAGACGCCGCGTGCGGAGACCGAGGAACTCGTTCGCGCCGAAGGGGACTTCCGCCGCGGCCATGCAGCGCTCGACCGCGTCCGCGAGGGCCGCCGTGGCTTCCGGCGCGAGGGCGCCTTCGATGACGGCGTGACCGACGTCGCGAACGCACTCGGCGGCGCCTGCGGGGTCGGCCGCGTGCGAGCGCTCGGCCGCGTCCACGCGCCCGCCTACTTGCGGCCGCGCATCATCGGATAGATGGGCGCGAAACGCTTCAGCGTCTCGTCGGGCAGCGGCACCACCGGCCCGAGCGCCTGCGCCCCCCACACGATCTCGGCGGTGCGTTCGACGAGCCGCGCCACCTTGAGCGCTCCGGCCAGGTCCTTGCCGACCGTGAGCAGCCCGTGGTTCGCCATCAGCACCGCGCCGCGCTCGGCCACGTGCCGGGAGACCTCCTCGCCGAGCGCATCGGATCCGGTGAGCTTGTAGTCGGCCACCGGCACCTCGCCGCCGACGAAGACGTCGAACTCCTCGATCACGCAGGGGATGGGCCGCCGGGTGATCGCGAACATGGTGGCGTACTTGGCGTGGGAGTGGATCACGGCGCCGAGCTCGGGGTGCTTGCGGAGACACGCGAGATGAAGCGCCTTCTCGCTGGTCGGAGCACGACTCCCCTCGAGAACGTTGCCGGCGAGGTCGGTCACGACGAGGTCGTCCTCGGTCATCGTCTCGTAGGCCAACGACGAGGGAGACAGCACGACCCGATCGTCCCCGAGCCGCGCGGAGAGGTTCCCGGCCGTCCCCTCGACCAATCCACTGCGCAGCAGCTCCCGCGCGGTCTCGACCAGCTGGGTCTTGATCTCGGCTGCCTTGCTCATCCTACTCTTCCACGAACGCGTTCTGCGCGTCTCCCGCCAGGACGTTCTTGAGGATCTTGCCCGACGGGTTGCGAGGCAGCGGCTCGCTGCGGAACTCCCACTGCGTCGGCACCTTGTAGGCGGCGATCTTCTCGGCGCAGAAGCGGCCGAGCGCGTCCGGATCGAGCGTCGCGCCGGCTTCGGGCACCACCACCGCCTTCACCTCCTGTCCCCACTCGGTGTGGTCCACGCCGTACACCGCGGCCTCGCGAACCTGCGGGTGCTGCTCGAGGCGGTTCTCGACCTCGGCCGGATACACGTTCTCGGCGTTCTTCAGGATCATGTCGCGGGCGCGCGAGTTGATGTAGAGGAGGCCGTTCTCGAGTCGCCCGATGTCGCCGGTGGCCAGCCAGCGCCCGGGCTTGAGGGTCTCGCGCGTCGCGTCGGGCTTGTTCCAGTAGCCGAGCATCAGGTAGGGGCTGCGCAGGTGGATCTCCCCCTCCACCCCGTCGGGAACCGGCTTGCCCTCGGGGTCGCGGATCTCGATCTGGACGGTGGCGACGGGGCGGCCGGTCGAGGTCGGATGCGCGTCGTAGTCGGTGCCGCGGATGGTGGCTGCCGTGGAGACCGACTCGCTGCTGCCGTAGCCGATGCCCAGGTTGCTGCGCGCGTTCGGAAACGCCTCGCGCATCAGCTGCTGCACGGCCTCGGTGGTCGGCGCACCTCCGAAGCCCACGTTCTCGACGCTGCTCCGGTCGTAGCGTTCGAGGCTCGGGTGTCGGGCCACGCGCGGCCCCATGCTGCCGAGCGCCGCCCAGGCCGTGATGCGCTCCTTCTCGATCAGCTCGAGCACGGCCTCCGGGTCGAAGCGACCGGGACGGATCACGAGCTTCCCGCCCATCGAGAGCTGGAGCACGATGTTCGCGTAGAGCCCGGAGAGGTGGAACATGGGGGGCGTGGCGAGGAACACGGTCTGCGGGCGGTTCGCGGGGTCCGGCATCTTCGCGCGGCCGGCCATCACGTCGGCGAGCACCGATTCCGCGCCGGAGAGCGTGGTGGTCTGCACGAAGCCGACGATCGAGCGCTGCGACGCGACCGCGCCCTTGGGCCGGCCCGTGGTGCCGCTGGTGTAGAGGATTACCGCCGGGTCGTCCTCGTCGATCGGCGTCTCGGGCAGCGCGGCGCCCGCCGCGTCGCGCAGCAGCGCATCGAACTCCGACTCGATCTCGAGCACGGGGACGTCGACGCGGCCCGCGCGCGCAAGGCGCTTGCGGTCGGCGATCAGCAGCTTGGGCTCGCTGTCCGCGATCCCGTAGGCGATCTCGTCGGCCGTCCACCAGCCGTTCAGCGCCGCCACGATGCCCCCCAGGCTCATGGTCGCCCAGAACGAGAGGGGCCACTCGACGCGGTTCTCCGCCAGGATCGCGACGCGGTCGCCCTTCGCGATGCCGAAGCGTTCGCGAAGCACGGCGCCAAGCGCGGCCGCCAGCTCCAGGTTCTCGGCGTAGCGGATGCGCCGCTCGCCCTGCACCAGGTACTCCTTGTCGGCGTGCGCGGCCGACTGCACGAGCATCTCGCGCAGCGAGCGCGGCCGGTTCTTGAATACCTGCATGCGCTCGCCGAGCACCGTCTCCTCGACGATCTCGAAGGGTGCGCCGGGCCCGGTCAGGCGCTCGCGTACCTCGAGTACCGCGCTCACGAGC
>JBFIYM010000133.1:0-12910 GCA_041605395.1 Myxococcota bacterium
ATCTGCACCTGCTCGTAGGAGAGCAGGTCGGCGGCGTCCATCAGGTCGGTGTCGATCGTGACGCTGCCCTCGTACTCGAGGTTGGCCTCGGTCACGGTGGCGCGGTGGATCTTCGACTTGAGCAGGGTCCGGATCACGAGGGGTCCTCCCGAGCGGGCAGCGCCCGCTCCCGGTCGGCGGGCCGGGCCCGCGGCAGCACACGATTGTCGATCAGCCGCACGTCGCCCTCCCCGTCCCGCGACGGGAGGAAGGCGGCGAGCGCGAGCAGGGTCGGCGCGACCAGGCGCTCGGGCGCCGGGTCGAGCGAGTCGGGGTCGCGGAGCTCGGCGTAGTCGAGGCGCGCGAGCGGCGCCTTCCCGATCTCCTCGCGCACGGTCGCGAGCACGGCGTCGCGGCGCGTCTCGCCCGCGGCGAGCGCGCTCTCGGCCGCCTCGAGCGCGCGCACCAGGCACAGCGCCTGCGGGCGCGCGGCGGGAGCCAGGCGCCGGTTCCGGCTCGAGAGCGCGAGGCCGTCGCTCTCGCGGAGCGTCGCGACGCCCACGATCTCGACGTCGAGCGCGAGGTCCCGGACCAGGCGGCGGATCAGGGCCAGCTGCTGGTAGTCCTTCTCGCCGAACACGGCCACGTGGGGCTTGGCGGCGATGAGCAGCTTGGCGACGACCGTCGCGACCCCACGGAAGTGGCCCGGGCGGCTCGCCCCGCAGAGCGGCCGCGCGAGCTCCGTGACCTCGATCCAGGTCTGGTAGCCCGGCCCGTAGAGCGTGGCCGCCTCGGGCAGGAAGACGCGGTCCACGCCCTTCGCGCGACAGGCGGCCAGGTCGGCCTCGAGCGGCCGCGGGTAGGCGGCGAGGTCGGCCTCGGCGTCGAACTGCGCCGGGTTCACGAAGAGGGAGACGCAGACGCGGTCGCTCCTTGCGCGGGCGGCGTCGACGAGCGCAAGGTGCCCGGCATGGAGCGCCCCCATGGTCGGCACCAGGCCGAGCCGGAGGCCGGCCGCACGGTCCGCGTCGGCCCGGGCCTGGAGCCCGCGTACGTCCCGGATGACTTCCACGCGTCGGCCTAGCGGTAGCTGTGCTCGGCGGCGGGGAACTTCCGCTGCGCCACCTCGTCGGCGAAGGCGCGCGCCGCCTGCGAGGCGAGCGCCCCGAGGCCGGCGTACTGCTTCGCGAACGAAGGCGTCCACTCCGAGAGGCCGAGCAGATCGTGGAGCACGAGCACCTGGCCGTCGCACGAGACGCCCGCCCCGATGCCGATGGTGAGGATCTCGAGCTCGGCCGTGATCTCGGCGGCGAGCGCGGCCGGCATGCCCTCGAGCACCACGGCGAAGGCGCCGGCGGCCTCGACGGCGCGCGCGTCTTCGAGCACGCGCTCGCGGCCGGCGCCGCGCCCCTGGACGCGGTAGCCGCCCATGCGGTGCACGGCCTGCGGCGTGAGCCCGACGTGGCCCATCACCGGGACCTCGGCCGCCACGATGCGTTCGATGGCCGGGGCCGCCCCCGAGCCGCCCTCGAGCTTCACGGCCGCGACGCCGCCTTCCTTCACCAGGCGGATCGCGCTCCGCACCGCGTCCTCGGGTGAGACCTGATAGGAGCCGAAGGGCATGTCGCCGACCACGAGCGCCCGCGCCGCGGCGCGGCTCACCATGCGGCAGTGGTAGATCATCTCATCGAGCGTCACGGGCAGGGTGGAGGCGCCGCCCTGCACCGTGTTGCCGACCGAGTCGCCCACCAGCAGCACGTCGATGCCGGCCTGGTCGAAGAGGCGGGCGAACGGGAAGTCGTAGGCGGTGAGCATCGCGAAGGGCTCCCTGCCCTTGCGGGAGCGCAGCGAGCGGGTGGTGACCCGGTGCTCGCGGCGGGATTCGGCGGTCACGGTGGACATCGGGGGAGTGCCTCCCTCCCCCGAGCGGACCTCAAGATGCGGAACGCCTGCCGGGCATGCGCTGGGCGCGACCGATCTCGCGGCGGACTCGCTCCGCGGGGAGGAGCCTGGAAACCACGATCTCGCCTCTCGCCCCGTCTCGCTCCGCCCCGGCGCGGATGCAAGCGAACTGGGCTGTTGGCGCGTCCTCGATCTGGAGGGCTGTTCGCCCGGGGGTTTGTGAGCCTGTGATGGGGACCGCAACCTGCGGTTCCCCTCTGCTCGACCTCGGGATCCTAGACTCCGGCCGCGCGCCGTGTCAACGCGATCCTTCCCCGCGGGCCTCGATGCGTTCGCGCAGGGCCGGCGGCAGGAAGCGCTCCTCCAGCAGCGCGCCCCCGTGGCGCCGCAGCGCGTCGGCCACGGCCTCGATGCGCGCGTCGAGCGGCTCGGCCGCCGCGAGCACCAGCAGCGGGCGCCCGCGCAGGCGGCAGAGTCCACTGCCGGCCAGGGGATCCGTCTCGCTGGCCCGCAGCGCGCGCACCGTGATGCCGGCCTGCTCGGCGAGCTCCACCAGCTGGCGCAGGATCTCGCTCGGCTCCACGCAGCGGAGGGTATCCGTTCCGCGGCCGCGAGGCGCTAGCGCCGATCCACCTGCTGGCTCACGTACCAGGCGATGCGCTCGGCGTCGGCCGAGGCCACCTCCACCAGGAACAGGCCGGTCTCGTAGAAGCGCGGCACCTGGCAGCCCCCGTTCGTGTCGTGCTTCCAGACGACCTTGCACAGGGCCCGGATCTCGCGCCGGTCCTGCGGCAGCTGGAACGCCACCCGGAGCTCCTCGCCGAGCTCGAGCGGCTCGCGTGCATGGAGGCACAGCCCGCTGCTGGAGAGGTTGACCGCATACTCGTCGCGCTCGCTGCCGTCACTCCGCTCCACCCGGATCGGAAGCGGAACCGACAGGTCTCGTCGGGGGTCCTGGGTCACGAGTCGCCGCTCCTCCGCGTCGCGAGAGGCGTCGGGCCAGGGCGAGCCATTGCTCCGGGTGCAGGTTCTCCGCGCGAACGCACGAGGTAAGTCCCAGCTCCTGGAGGGCCGCCGTCGCCCAGCGGGCTTCGATATCGGCCGCTCGCGCCAGGGAGTTGACCAGGGTCTTGCGTCGATGGGCGAAACCCGCACGGAGCACCGACTCGAGCGCCCGCAATTCACCCGGCGCGATGTGATCCTTGCGCGGAGACATGCAGACGAAAGTCGACGTGACGCGCGGCGCAGGATGGAAGCAGCTCGGCGGCAGGTCGAGTGCAGCGCCGCGCGCCATGGTCCAGCCGAAGAGCACCGAGAGCGAGCCATAGTCCCGCACGCCCGGTCGCGCCCGCAGCCGCGCCGCCACCTCGCGCTGGACCATGACGGCGACGCCGACCACGTCGAGATCGAGGAAGCGTCGCAGGAGCGGCGTCGCGACCGAGTACGGCAGGTTCGCGACGATGCGGGCCGTCGGGCCCAGGCCGGCGACCAGCGCACCGAGATCGAGGTCGAGCGCGTCGGCGTGGTGGAGCCTCACGTTCGCGGGCAAGCCCTCTTCGCCGAGCGCCCGCACCAGGCCGGCGTCGATCTCCACCGTCTCCACGAAGCGCGCCCGCGCGGCGAGTGCCCGCGTCAGCATGCCGAGGCCGGTGCCGATCTCGAGCACGCCGTCTCCGGCGCCGACGCCGGCGAGCGCCACGAGCCGCTCGGCCATCGCGGCGTCGTGGAGGAAGTTCTGACCGCGGTCCTTGTGGGCGGCGAGGCCGTGGCGCTCGAGGAAGGCGCGCGCCTCGGCGGCGCTCACCGGGTTTCCGCGGCCCGGCGTCCCTGCCGCGCGCGGCCCGCCGCGAAGGGAAGGCGCGAGAACGCGCCCAGGTCGAGGTCGTGACGCTCGCCGGCCGCCAGCGCGCGCGCGCCGGCGGCAGCGACCATGGCGGCGTTGTCAGTGCAGAGCGCGGGCGGCGGAAAGACGACCTCGAAGCCGTCCGCCTCCGCCGCCGCGGCGAGACGCCGACGCAGCCGCGTGTTCGCGGCGACGCCGCCCACCACGGCCAGCTGCGCGAGCGCCTCGCCTTCGAGTGCGCGCCGCGCCTTCGCCACCAGCACGTCGGTGGCGGCGGCCTGGAAGGAGGCGGCGAGGTCCGCGCGGGTCGCTTCGTCGAGCGGCTCGCGCGCGCGCACCAGCCGGGCCACCGCCGTCTTGAGCCCGCTGTACGAGAAGGCGTAGCCGGGCTCGCCGAGGCGCGGGCGCGGCAGCTCGAAGGCGTCCTCGCGCCCCGCCTCCGCGAGCTTCGCGAGTGCCGGCCCCCCCGGAAACGGGAGCCCGAGCAGCTTCGCCACCTTGTCGAAGGCCTCGCCCACCGCGTCGTCCGCCGTCTCGCCGAGGAGCTTCGGGGAAGCGCCCGCCTCCACCCGGTAGAGCGCCGTGTGCCCGCCCGAGACGACCAGCCCGAGGTAGGGGCGCGCGAGGCCGGGCGCCGAGAGCTCGGCGGCCGCCAGGTGCCCGGCCAGATGGTGGACGCCGACCACCGGCAGCCCGAGCCGGTAGGCGAGCGCCTTCGCGAAGGAGAGCCCGACCAGGAGCGAGCCCAGCAGCCCCGGGCCCATGGTGACGGCCACGGCGTCGAGCTCGCGCTCCGTGACGCCCGCCTCGTCGAGCGCCGCCTGCACCACCTGCGACACGTGGCGCACGTGGTCGCGCGACGCCAGCTCCGGCACCACGCCGCCGTACGGCCGGTGCAGCGCGTCCTGGCTGTGCACCCGGCTCGCCAGCAGCTCCGTGCCGTCCCGCAGCACGGCCGCCGCCATCTCGTCGCACGAGCTCTCGACACCCAGGACCAGATGGGGGACCGGCATGGCGGCTCAGGCTAGCCGGCGCGCGTTCCCCCACGCCACGCGCCCGAGCGCCGGCGCGGGCCGCTCGGCGGCCGCTCAGAGATGCCGCTCGCGCCGCTCCTGGTCCGCCTTGCAGTCGATGCAGAGCTCCGCCACCGGCCGCGCCTCGAGGCGCTTCGCGCCGATGTCCTCGCCGCAGCTCTCGCACTCGCCGTAGACGCCCTGCTCGATCTTGGCGAGCGCCTGCTCGATCTTGGCGAGCAGGCCGCGCTCGCGCTCGCGGAGCCGGCCCTGGAACGCCAGGCTCATCTCCGACGACGCCGTGTCGATCTCGTCGGGGAAATCGTCCGGGTCGAGATGGATGTCACCGCTCGCCGCGCGCTTGGCCTTGCCGACCAGCTCGTTGCGCTGCGCGTGCAGCAGCTTCCGGAACTTCTCGAGCTCCCGCTTTCTCACCGTTGGCTCCCTCGCCCCCTCTCACCCCGTGCCGAGCAGCTTCAGCTGCTGCCGGGCATCCTGCGCGCGCTGCGACTGGGGGTATTCCTTCACCACGCGCTCGAATGCCTTCTCCGCGGCCTTCCCGAAGTTCGGTCCGAGCTTGAGCAGCGCTTCCCCCTGACGGTAGAGCGCCTCGGAGGCCTTCTCACTCTTCGGATACCGGGTTGCCACGTCGTCGAAACGCAGAATCGCCGTCTTCAGATCTCCCTGCTTGAAGTAGCAATCCGCCAGCCAGAACGCGGCGTCGTCGGCGTACTGCGAGGACGGGAAAGATTGCAGGAACTGGCTGAAACGGTCAATGCAGGCTTCGTTCTGATTGGCGCGCCACGCGTCGTAGGCGGCGCGGTAGCCGCGGACCTCGTCGGAGGCGGACGCCTCGGACGAGAGGCCGGCGGTCGGGTCCCCGCCGACGGCCCCCGCCGGCGGTGCGGCCGCGGCGCGCTGGGCCGACGCCAGCCGCGCGGCCTTCGCCTCGTCGAGCGCCTGCTGCGCCTGGTGCTCGCTCACCTCGACGCGACCCTCGAGCCGCGCCAGATCCTCGCGCAGGGCCTCCATCTCGGCCGAGACGTCGGCGATGCGGCCCGTCGGGCCGCGCCCCGCCTTCATCTGACGCACCTCGTACTGGAGCTTCCGGAATTCCGCCAGGCTCACACAGCCCGTGAGCCCGGGCAGGGCCAGCAGCAGCGCCACGATCGTCCAGCGCGGTGAGTGCATGCCTCTCCTCCTTGCCTATTGCCGCCACGGTCCCCAGGCGGGGTTGGTGTTCTCGCCGACGTCGGTGACGCGCAGTGCGTCCTCGCTGCGCCCCCCCACGTCGACGACGTAGATGTCGGAGCGCCCGCGTCGCGTCGATTGGAACGCGATCTTGCGGCTGTCGGGCGACCAGGTCGGGTGCTCGTCGGTGCGGGGGTGGGTCACCAGCGGAACGTTCGTCTGGCCGTCGGGATCGATCAGCCAGATGTCGAACTGCCCGCCCACCTGCATCTCGTAGGCGATCCAGCGCCCGTCGGGCGACCAGGTCGGCGCCGTGTTGTAGCCGCCCTGGAACGTGAGCCGGCGCTGCCCGCTGCCGTCGTCGTTCATCACGTAGACCTGGGGCGCGCCGGTGCGGTCGGAGACGAAGGCCAGCTTCGAGCCGTCCGGCGACCAGGTCGGCGAGACGTCGATGCTGCGGTTGCGCGTGAGCCGGCGCAGGGCGCCCCCGCCGCGCTCGACGGTGTAGATCTCGGTGTTGCCGCCCGTGCTCATCACGAGGGCCAGCCGGCTGCCCTTCGGATCGAAGACGCCCCGGTAGATCGGCTGCCCGCCGTTCAGCCCGGCCAGGATGCGCCCCGGCGAGCCCGGGCCGCGCGAGACCAGGAACAGCGCGGGCCGGTTGCGATGCCGATAGCTGGTGTAGACGACCGCGTTCCCCGTCGGATCCCAGTCCGGGAACGAAGACAGCGAGCGGTTGCGCGTGGCGGCGCGCTGGTTCCCGCCGTCCGCGTCCATGACGAAGATCTCCTTGCTGCCGCCGCGGTTCGAGACGAACGCCAGCTCGGTGTCGGCCACGCCGCGCACGCCCGTGAAGGCGGCCACGATCTCGTCCGCGATCGCCTTGCCCACCCGCCGGGCGTCATCGTTGCGACCGCTGAAGCGCTTGCCGCGCACGAGGGTGCGGCAACGGGCGACGTCGTGGAGCCGGAACGTCGCACGCAGGCCCTCGCCCGTGGTCTGCACCTCGCCCTGCACGAGGGCGTCGGCGTCGATCTGGCGCCAGTTCGGGCAGTTCACGGCGGGCGCCTCGTTCAAGAAGGGGCTGCGCGGGCTCTCCAGGAAGGCGCGCTCGTTCAGGACCGAGAACAGGCCCGAGAACTGGAGCCCCTTCTCGATGGCCTCGTGAACCTGGCCGCCGAGCTGCTCGTCGCGCGCGCCGCGGGTGGCGAAGTGCTGGATCGCAGCCCGGTAGGTCTTGCCGCGCTGGCCCGGGCGGATGTCGATGACCGGCCCTTCCTGGGCGAGCCCGACGTCGGGGACGACTCCGAACAAGCCGGCGAGGAGCGCGGCGGCGAGCGTGCGCACTAGAGCTCCCTCGCGTCGAAGGAGAAGTCCCAGGCCCCGGCCCGGGGCGGCGCCGGCAGCGGGCTCGCCTTCTGGATCGCCCGCTCGACGCTCTCGTCGTACCAGGGGTTGCCCGAACCCTGCTTGATGCGGGTGCGCTGCACCTGCCCCCCCGCCCCGAGGTCCACCTCCACGAAGGTGACCAGCGGCTGCATGCGGAAACCCGGCTCGAGGATCCAGGCCCGGGTCACGTGCGCCTTCACGTCCTGGATCCAGCGCATGACCTCCGGCGAGACCACCTTGCCCGGGCCCGCCGGCCCACCCGTCGGGGCCACGACCGCCTGCTGTACGGGCTTCGGGGCGGTGCTGCCCTCCTCGGCCCGGAGCTGGGCGAGCACGTCCTCGTAGTCCTGCTCGGGTGCCGGCTCGGGGGGCTTCGGCTCCTCCTTCGGCTTGGCCTCGGCCTTCGGGGGCACCGGCGGCGGCTTCGCCGCCTTGGGCTTGGGCTTCGGGAGGGGCGCCGGCTGCTTCGGGAGCACCTTCTTGGCCTGCGGCGGCGGAGGCGGCGGCGGGGGCGGCGGCTTCGGCTCCGCGACCGGCGCCGGCTTCGGCGCCGGCGCCAGGTCGGCCATGGTCACCAGATCGACGCGGACCACCGCCGGGAGCACCGTCCCGAGGTCCGGCTTGAACGGGGACCACCAGAACAGGACGCCCAGCACGAGGTGCAGCGCCGCGGAGATCCCCACGAAGCGGCGGAACTGCCGCTCGCGATCGTCCGCCAGGCTGGAGAGGAGTTGATGCATGGCTCGTTTCCGACGCAGCGTACGGCGCCCCGCTTCGAAGCCACGCCGAGGCCCCGTGCGACCGCGTCATTCCGGCTCGGTGACGATGCCGAGGCTCTTGGCCCCGCCCGCCCGGGCGGCCGCCATGGCCTTCACCACCGCCCCGTAGGGCGCCTCCTTGTCGGCCCGGAGATAGACCTCCTTGTCGGGCCGGCCCTCGAGGATCGCCACCAGCTTGTCCTCCAGCGTATCGACCGGCACCTCGACGTTCGCGAGGAAGACGCTCCCGTCCTTCTTGACGGTGAGCATCAGCGGCTCGTCCTGGAGCCGGAGCGGCTGGGTCGTGGTCTCGGGCAGGTCCACGTCGAGCCCCTGCTGCATCATCGGCGCCGTGACCATGAAGATGATCAGCAGCACCAGCATCACGTCCACGAAGGGCGTGACGTTGATCTCCGAGAGGGGACGGTGCTCCCGACCGAGGCCCTGGGCGGCCATCTCAGCCTTCGACGACGCGCGGCGGCGCCGCCCGCGTCTCGCCGAGGCGCGCCACGTCCGCTTCGAGCTCGCTGGCGAACAGGCGGATGGCCTCCTGCAGATCGCGCAGGCGTGAGACGAAGATGTTGTAGAAGATCGTGGCCGGGATCGCGGCGAACAGCCCGATCGCGGTCGCAATCAACGCCTCGGCGATGCCCGGTGCGACCACGGCGAGGCTGGCGCTCCCGGAGGCGCCGATGCCGGTGAAGGCGTTGATGATGCCGACCACCGTCCCGAACAGGCCGACGAAGGGCGTGGCGCTTCCGATCGTCGCCAGCAGTGGGAGCCGGCTCTCGAGGCGCAGCGACTCCTGGGCCGTCACCCAGGCGATCTGGCGCGACACCGTTCGCTCCAGCAGCTCGTCGGCCGACTCGCCGGCGCCCATGCGACCGCGGTACTTCTGGAAGCGCTTCAGCTCCGTGTGCGTCAGCAGGAAGATGGCGGCGAGCGGGCTGCGATCGAGGTTGCGCGCGGCCTCGTGCGACGCTTCCCACGAGCCCTCGTGGTAGGTCTCCAGGAACGCCTCGCTATCCTCCTCCGCAGCGTTGAGCTCGCGCCACTTGAAGACGATCGCGGCCCACGACACCACGGAGGCGGCAGCCAACAACAGGATGACGAGCTGCACGAGCCACGAGGCCTGCCAGACCAGCTGGAGCAGGTCGAAGCTCGCGAGACGTCCCCCCAAGACCGTCCCGGCGATGATGACGCCCATACCCCCTCGGATGTACGGCAGCCGGCGAGTCTAGGTAAGCGTTTTTGGGCCTTCAACGGAGAGTGCCCGCGGAGGAGTGATGCAGGTCACGATCGAAAGCGGTTTTCGGGAGACGGGGAAGTGCGAGCTGCTGGCGGTGCCGCTGGCGGCGCTCGAGCCCGCTCGCTGGCGCCTCCCGAAGGCTCTGGCGGCCCTGGACGGGGCCTCAGGCGGCCGCATCGCCCAGGCGGTCGCCGCAGGCGACTTCCTGGGGCAGCCCGGCGAGAGCCTGCTGCTCCACCCCGCGCCCGAGCTCGGCGCGAAGCGCCTGGTCCTGATCGGGCTGGGTCCGGACGAGAGCCTGGGCCTGGAGGGCGTGCGCGCGCTCGGGGCGGCCGCGGTGCGCGAGGCGGCGCTGCGCCGGGTGGCCCGGCCCGTGCTGCTCGCCCCGACCTCCCGGCGCCTCAAGGCGCCCGCCGTGGCGCAGGCGCTCGCGGAAGGCGCCACGCTCGGGGCCTACCGCTTCGATCGCTACCTGACCGGAGAGGCGCAGAAGCAGGCGTTCACGGTCGAGCGCCTGGTGCTGCGCTTCGAACGCGCCGCCGACGCGCGCGCGGCCCGCGCCGCGGCCACGGCCGGCACCCAGCTCGGCGAGTGCCAGAACCTGGCGCGCGACCTCTCGAACGAGCCCCCCAACAAGCTGCCGCCCATCGCGCTCGCCCGCGAGGCGACGCGCGCGGGGAGCGAGGCGGGCCTGCGCGTGCGCGTGCTCGAGCCGGCGGAGCTTCGGCGGCGCGGCTTCGGCGCGATGCTGGCCGTGGCGCAGGGCAGCGCGAACCCCCCGCGCCTGATCGTGCTCGAGCACGGCGCACCGCCGCGCCGGGCCAAGAAGGGCAAGCGCACGCGGCGCCGGCCCACGATCTGCCTCGTCGGCAAGGGCGTCTGCTTCGACTCGGGCGGCCTCTCGCTCAAGCCGAGCCTCAGCATGGTGCGCATGAAGCACGACATGTCGGGGGGCGCCGCCGTGGTGGGAGCGCTCGTCGCCGTGGCTCGGCTGCGGCTGCCGCTCCACGTCGTCGGCATCGTGGGCGCCGTCGAGAACATGCCGAGCGGCACCGCCTACCGGCCCGACGACGTGGTGACGACCCTCTCCGGCCAGACCGTCGAGATCAGCAACACCGACGCCGAGGGGCGGCTGGTGCTGGCGGACGCCCTCGCCTTCGCGAACGACGAGTTCTCCCCGGCCGCCATCATCGACCTGGCCACCCTGACGGGCGCCTGCTCGGTGGCGCTCGGCAAGTGGGCCGCCGCGGTGCTCGGCAATCACGACCGGCTCGCCGAACGCATGCTGGCCGCCGGCGAGGCGAGCGGCGAGCGCTACTGGCGGCTCCCGCTCTGGGACGTGCACCGCGAGCACATGCGCGGGACCGTCGGCGACCTCAAGCAGACCGGCGGGCGCGACGGCGGTACCATCACCGCCGCGGCCTTCCTGTCCCAGTTCGTCGGCGACACGCCCTGGATCCACCTGGACATCGCCTCCGTCGCCGACACCGACAAGCCGACCGTGCTCCAGCCGCCCGGTGCGACCGGGTTCGGCGTCCGCTCCCTGATCGAGCTGCTGCGGGGCTGGAGCAGCGTCAAGCTCTGACCCGGAGTCATTGCCGACGCTGAATAACTCTCTACCCTCGGCGTCCAATTCGCCGGCCGGGCGATCCCGACCCGCCGCACCAGGAGAAAGAAGCGTCCATGGCCCGTCTAATCATCGTGCTCACCAGCGCCCTTGCCCTCGCGGCCCCCGCGGCCTTCGCCGCCGGCGACGCCGCCGCGGGCAAGAAGAACTACGACACGCTCTGCTTCACCTGCCACGGCGCGGCGGGCAAGGGCGACGGCCCGACGGGCGCAGCGCTCACGCCGCCGCCCCGCGACTTCTCGATCGGCGACTTCAAGTTCGACGCCGACAAGAACGGCACGCCGGGCGAGGACACCGACCTGAAGCTCGTCATCAAGAACGGCGCGGGCGCCTACGGTGGCAACCCGTCGATGGCGCCCTGGGGCCATCTGTCCGAGCAGGACGTCGACGACCTGGTCGCCTACGTGCGCTCGCTCAAGAAGTAGCGCCGGCTCTCTCTCGGGAAGGGCGGGGCCGGCCGACGGCCCCGCCCTTCTTGCGTTCCGAGCTAGCCTCTCCCGCGGTGAGCGAACGAAACGATCGCAGCCGGGACGAAACCGCGCTCGTCCCCGCACCTCCCTCCGTCCCGGCCACGCAGGAGCGGGGCGTCGAGCGCGTCCCCGCGCTCACGCGCTACTTCGCCGAGCTGGCCAAGCACCCGCCGATCTCCCGCGAGGAGGAGCACGAGCTGGCGGTGCGCTGGGCCCGGGAGCAGGACGTCGAGGCCGCGCGGAAGCTCGTGCTCTCGAACCTCCGGCTCGTGGTGAAGATCGCGATGGAGTACCGCCGCGCCTGGGCCAACACGCTCGACCTGATCCAGGAAGGCAACCTCGGCCTGATGCAGGCCGTGCAGCGCTTCGACCCCTGGGCCGGCACCAAGCTCGCGTCCTACGCCGCCTACTGGATCCGCGCCTACATCCTCAAGTACCTGATGGACAACATCCGGCTGGTGAAGCTCGGCAGCACGCGCGCCGAGCGGAAGCTCTTCTTCCGGCTCAACCGGGAGAAGCGCGCCCTCGAGCGCGAGGGCTTCCGGCCCGAGCCCCGCCTGATCGCGGAGCGCCTCGACGTCGACGAGGCCGACGTCGTCTCGATGGAGCAGCGTCTCTCGGGCGGCGAGGTGTCGCTCGACGCCCCGGTCGGCGGCGACCCCGACGCCTCGCGCTACGGCGACTTCGTGCCGACCCCGGAGGCCTCCGCCGAGGACACGGTGGCCGACGAGAACCTGCGCGAGACCTTCCTCTCGCACGTGCACGCCTTCGCCAAGAGCCTCGGCCCGCGCGAGCAGCGCATCCTCGAGGCCCGCGTGCTCGCCGAGGAGCCGGCCACGCTCCAGGAGCTCGGCGACGAGATGGGCGTCACCCGCGAGCGCGTGCGGCAGCTCGAGAAGCAGCTCGTCGACGGCCTGCGCGAGTACCTCAAGGAGAACGTCGTCGACTTCGAGTACTACGCCCCCTCCGAAGAGTGAACGGGGACGGAGTTTAGATTTTAGATTCGCCCCTCGGGGGCCGAGACCCCGGGCGAATCGGCGAGCGCGTCCTCGGCCCAGGCCGAGAGCTCCGCCCAGGCGCGACGGCGCCACACGAAGCGGCTGCTGCGGAAGCGCTGGCAGGCCGCCTGACGCTGCTCTCGCGGCAGGCGCCAGAAGCGCCGCCGCGCGTGTCCGAGCAGCGGCTCCCACTCGAGCAGGAACAGCCAGAAGTGCATGCGCCGCACCGCCGCCGGGCCGCGGTGGCGCAGCGCCTTCGCAGCGGCGGGAACCAGGTCGCGCGCCAGCTCGGGGTGGAGCGCGTCCGCCAGGTTGTAGAGCATGCGCGCAGCACCCGGTCCGAGCGGCTCGCGCTGCTCCGCCCTGCCCGCCGCGGTCCGGGGAGCGTCCGCCCGGCCCGCGGGTGTCGAGGAAACGTCCGGCTTGCCCGCGGGTGTCGAGGAAACGTCCGACTTGCCCGCGGGTGTCGAGGAAACGTCCGGCTTGCCCGC
>JBFIYM010000134.1:0-12873 GCA_041605395.1 Myxococcota bacterium
CGACGCCGCGCAGGCCCACACGCCGGTCGCGCAGAGGTCGGCGTCCGGGCCGTCGCACGGGACCCCCAGCTCGAGCCAGTCCTCGTCCACCTCGCCGTCGCAGTCGTCGTCGATCCCGTTGCAGCCCTCGGTGACCGGCACGTCCCCGCCGCACTCCACGCCGCCGCCGTCCGGGCGACACCGCCACACGCCGAGCGCGCACGCCGACTGATCGCTCCCTGAGCGACCGGGGCTCGACGAAGGCCGGCGAGTCGCCGCCGCGACGTTGCCACGAGTCGCCGCTGCGGCGTTGCCGCGAGTGGGGGCTCCGGCGTTGCCCGGAGCCGCGACGGGGCCCGGAGGTTCTCCGTGGCGCCCCTCCGGTGAAGTCGTCGCGATCCTCCGCGTCTTCCCCGATCCTGCGATCGGCCGGAACGCCGATCTCGTATCGATCATCTCCGCCGGGGGGACGAACGAATGGCTGCCAGGCTGCTCCTGGCCGACGACCATCCGATCGTGCGAGCGGGCATCCGGAAGCTCGTCGGATCGCACCACAGAATCGTCGCGGAGGCGGAGGACGGCGCGGCTGCCGTCGAGCTCGCCCGACAGCACGCCCCGGACGTCGCAATCCTCGATCTCTCGATGCCACGACTCTCCGGCCTGGAGGCGATCCGGCGCATCCGCGCCGCCACCCCCACGCGCTGCCTGGCGTACAGCGTGCACGAGGATCGAACCCACGTGCGAAGGGCGCTCGAGGCCGGGGCCCACGGCTACCTCACCAAGGCCAGCGCCGCGACCGAGCTGCTCGTCGCCATCGACGCGATCGTCGGCGGGCGCACCCACGTCTCGCCCAGCGTCGCGCCCGGGGCGCTCGATGCGATCCTGCGGCCCGAGCCCCGGGGCGCAGACGGCTTCCGGCGGCTCACCGGACGGGAGCGTGAGGTCTTGCAGCTGGTCACCGAGGGCCTCTCGACGAGGGAGATCGCGGGCCAGCTCGACCTGTCCGCCAAGACGATCGAAACCCATCGGAGCCACGTCATGCGGAAGCTCCAGGTGCGCAAGGTCTCGCAGCTCGTGCGGGTCGCGCTCCAGGAGGGGTTGGTTTCGCTCCCGCAGCCTGGGCTGCACGAGCGGCCGCCGGCGAGGGCCGCCGGGAGCGCGTCGGTCGGAGACGGGTGAGCCCGGGCCCAGCGCTGTACGGCCACCCCGGCGCCGTCAATCCGCTGGCGTGAGCTCCCGCGTCAGCGTGTCGCAGAGATGGTCCAGGCTTTGCTCGAGAGCCGCTCGGGCCTTGTCCGCGCGCGCAGGGTCGCCCGAGCGGGCGGCCTCCTCGAGCCGGGAAGCCGCCTGCCGCAGCGAAGGGGCGCCGAGATCGGCCGCGGCATCGCCCAGGCGGCACGCCCACCACGCGAGGCCCGCGAGGTCCATCGCCTCAACGGCGGCCGACAGCTCCTCGCGCAGGATCGGGACCTCGCCGAGGAAACGCTGGGCGTCCTCGGCGCGTCGGTCGTACTCGCCTCGCACCGCGAGACGCGCGTGACGCTCGAGGCGCCGGATCGACGCGACACACGCAGCCAGCGAGGAGATCCAGCTGGCCCCGGCGAGCGCGAGGATCCAGTCGGGTTGCCAGCGCGCGTCTCCCATCGCCGCGAGGGAGGCGATGCCGCACGCCACCAGAAGCAGCAGCCACCCGAGGTGCAGGACGAGGGAGGCCGCGGTCGACCCGCGCTCCTCCGGGCCGCGAATGCGCTCGATCATGACGTTCCCATCGGCTCACACGCGATGGGCTCGCATCGGGGAAAGCCCCGACCCCAAGCGAATCGCCCTGCCCCAAAAGGCAACGGGCCGACCTCGTCGCGAGACGAGGCCGGCCCGAGAGGCGGTCGGCGGTCGGGGTCCGGCGGCCCGAAGGCCGCCGAACCCACCCACCCGGTCAGGGTGCCTGGTACAGGACGGTGAAGCGCACCCGCAGGTTCGGGTTGCCCGTCTCGTTGTACCGCACGGAGAACAGGTCCCCGTCGGCGAACGTCACCTGGTTGGCGGCGTCGAAGCAGGAGTTCGTGCCGGAGGCGACGGTGCACTTGAGCGCCGTATCCGCGCCGTTCTTGCGCACGGTCAGGGTCGCGGTCTCCCCGGCACCGAGCGGCGCCGCGAAGTGGGCGATCAGCTTGCGCGCCTTGCCCGAGGACACCGGCAGCGTGGTGTTCTCCTCGCTGCCCACCGACGGGTTGAAGGGCGACAGGAAGTTCCCGTCCGAGGTGTTCGGGTAGTTCCCGCCCAGCAGCGAGCCGCTGGTGCCGTCCGCGCCAGCGGGGCCCGCCGGACCGGCCGGGCCAGCCGGACCCGCCGGGCCCGTCTCACCCTGCGGACCCTCGGGGCCAGCCGGACCCGTCTCACCCTGAAGACCCTGCGGCCCCTGCGGGCCGGCCGGGCCGGCAGGACCCTGCGGACCGGGCGCGCCGTCGAGCCCATCGACGCCGTCGAGCCCATCCGCACCGGCGGGGCCCTGCGCGCCATCCGCACCAGCCGGACCCTGCGGACCCGGCTCGCCCTGGGGGCCCTGCGCACCGTCGGCACCGGCCGGACCCTGGGGACCCGTCTCGCCCACCGGACCCTGCGGGCCCGGGTCGCCCTGCGGGCCTTGCGCACCGTCGGCACCCGCCGGGCCCTCGGGACCCGTCGCGCCTACCGGACCCTGCGGGCCGGCCGGGCCCTGGGGACCCTGCGCACCGTCGAGCCCATCCGCACCGGCGGGACCCTGCGGGCCCTGCGGGCCCTGGGGACCGGGGTCGCCCTGCGCGCCCTGCGGGCCGATGGCCGCGACCGGATCGGCGGCCTGGAGCTGGCACTCCTCACCGACCGGCTCGATGCCCGGGCCGGTCACGCGCAGATACGGCGCCGACAGCGTGGTCGGCGCATCGATCGTCGCGCGGATCCGGATGGCCTTCGGGGGCCGCTTGCTCTTCCGGAGCTTCTGGTGCTTGTCGATGAAGAAGTGGGCGTACTCGTCGGACGCGAAGATCGGATAGCTCCCGATCTCCACCGTGCACGCCTCGTCCTCGTAGAGGCGGAAGTCGAGCACGCTGTCCATGTAGACGTTCTTCTTGAAGGCCTTCTGTGCGACGAAGTACTCGACCTGGATCGGCTCCGCCGCGGCCAGGCTCCCGAAGCTGAGCGCACTGCCGAGAGCGAGCGCGCCCAGAAACGATCGATGGTTCATCATGGTGATTCCTCTCCCAGGGGGTACTGGGGAGTGCGCGAGTGCATCGCGCGGCCGATCCCGCGGGGAGCGAAACGCGCTCTCCTGCGAGATCGGAAGACGAGCTGGGAACCGGCGGGAACGAAACCGTTACCGCGGGCCGCGAGCGCACGTCTCCGCGCGTTTCAGCGCGCGCGCGAGTCTCCGAGCCGGAGCCGGTGCCCCGCCCCCCGAGCCGCGCTCAGGGCGCCTCGCACGCCCCCTCGAGCCCGGCGGCCCAGGCGATCGCGCCCTCCAGCATGCGCGCATGCTCGGGCCGTTCGTAGGTCGCGGCGCCGTGGCCGAGCGCCGAGTAGAAGACGCGCCCGCCGCGAAGACAGTGACTCCACACGATCGGGTGGTCGCCCATCGCGAGGCTCCGCCAGTCGCGCGGCGTGTAGCTCGACTCGTCGAGCGTGGCGAGCACGCGCACGCCCGGCGCGCGCGCGCTCTCCTCGAAGCTGTACCACTCGTCCTCGTGCTCGAAGCTCGCGCCGAGCCCCGCCATCGCCGGATGCGTGGGATCCTCGACCACGACGCGGGCCGTCTGGAGCTGCGGAAAGATCGGGTGTCCGATGAAGCGGCCATGCAGCAGCTCGTCCGTGTACCAGTCCCAGAAGCGGTAGCGGGTACCGGCGGCGCCGTGGACGCCCACGAAGCCGCCCCCCGCCTCGATGAAGCGTCGGAACGCCTCGCGCTGGGGCCCGCTCCAGTTGTCGCCCGTCGCGTTGTTCGCAACCACCACCCGGAAGCGCGCGAGCAGCGCGTCGTCGAAGACGGCACCGTTCTCGGTGGCGAAGACCTGCCAGCCCCGCCGCGCGGCGATCTCCCGCACGGAGCGCTCGCAGGCGGGGATCGCTTCCTCGTGGCGGAAGCCGTTGGTCTTCGAGAACACCAGCAGCGCGACCGCTCCGCCCTCGCCGAGGCCCTCGGGAAGCGCGGGCGGCACCGGGTCGTAGACGGGCTCCTGCCCGCCCTGGGCCGCACGGATCGACGGCCAGATCCGGAGCGCCGCGATCGCGAGCACGACCACCACCAGCAGGACGACGAGCCGGACGACGCGTTTCATCGGCTCGCTACCCGTAGCACCCGGGCCGTGCCGCGCGCACGGCTACCGGCGCGTCCAGGGAATCCGGTCCCCGCCCCCGCGGACCATGGTGACGCCGGTGACGCTTCCATCCTCCTCCTCTTCGAACTCCAGCACCAGCGAGCCGCCCTGGGGATCGGGGCTCGCGAAGGTGCCGTCGCTCTGCGCCGTGAGCTCCCCCATGCCGCCCTGACCGGAGACCCCCATGTAGAGCCGGTCAGCGCGACGCTCGATGCGCAGCTCGATGCCGACGATCGGGACCTCGTAGCGGCCGGCGTAGCGATCGAGGCGGTGCGGAAGGTCGAGCGCGAGCAGCTCGTCGGCCCGCCAGGGGGCGACGCGTTCGCCCTCCGCCTCGCGCACGGCGGTCACCTGGGCAGGCGGGATCGGCTCACCGGCGTTGCCCCAGGCGCGCCGCGCGTGCGTGATCAGGCCCGCGACGGCTTCGTCCGTGAAGCGGGGGTCGTGGGCGTGGCCCGGCATCGCCAGGTTCCACTCCTCGTCCCCGACCCGGATCGGACCCGCGACGCCGTGCAGCACGATCCGGATCGGCCAACCGTCCGTGTCGAGGAGCCACGGCGAGCCGACCAGGCTCGGGGCGAGCCCGGGCTGACCGCGACCGTCGGCGCCGTGGCAGGCGGCGCAGCTCTCGAGGTAGAGCGCCTCTCCGGCCGCACGAAGCGCCTCCTCGTCCGGGGTGAGCGGGCGCGCGCCCGCCGGGCTCGGGTCGCCCGGCCAGGTGATGCCCCGGCGCGCACCCCGCAGCGCTCGCGCGAGATCGCTGCCGGCGGCGAGGGCCTCCGGCGCCAACAGGGCGTGCTCGGCGGCGAGCTCGAAGCGCACGGCGCCCGGCCGGCGCAGCATCGATGCCGCACCGCGTGCGAGCGCGAGCTTGCGCCAGTCCCCATCGGACAGGGCGTGGAGACGATCGAGGAAGGGCTCGAGGGGCTGCCCGTCCGCGGCCGCGCCCAGCACGGCCGCGGACGCGAGCTGGCCGAGCCAGCTCTCGTGCGCTTCGTCGCGCGGCGGGTCTGCGACGAGCGACGCGTCGATCGCCGCGAGCTCGAGGCCGCGCAAGCCCGAGAGCACGGCCTGACGGATCAGGGGATCGCCGGGAGCCGCCGCGACGGCACCGAGCAGCACGTCGAGCGGACGCTCGGCGACGGGCACCTCGCCGAGGCTGTGGAGCGCCTGGAGCGAGACGGTCGGGTCGGGGTCGGCGAGCCGCTCGACGACCGCCGCGATGCGCGCCCGCGAGGGGTCGCGGGCGAGCCCGCCATCGCCCGCCCGAAGCGCGGCGCGGCGAACCGCGGCGTCGGGGTCGGCGAGCGCGCTCCGCCAGGTGGCTTCGTCGAGGGCGTCGAGCCCTGCGAGCGCGAAGAGCGCGTGGAGCCGACCCCGCGGCGTGAGGCGATCGAGCGCACGGAGCCGGGCCGCCGCCTCCGGGTCGGCATCGTGCACGAGCCAGGCCTGCGCACGGTCGCGCAGCCAGCCGTTCGGCGCGTCGAGCAGCGCCACGCGCTCGGCGGTTCCGAGTCGCGAGACGTCGGGAACCGCATCGTCGACCGAGCCGTCCGGCACCACGCGCCAGATGCGACCCCGATCGAGTGGCCGCTCGAGCCCCTGCCGCTGCGCGTACTCCCGCAGATGGTCCGAGACGTAGTTCGCGTGCTGGATGACACCCCGGTACATGTCGACCACCGTGAGCGCACCGTCCGGCCCGAACGCGACGTTCACGGGGCGGAAGCGTTCGTCGGTCGAGGCCAGGAACTCGCGCTGGCCCCAGTCGGGGTCGTCGGAGAGCAGCTGCTCGGCGCGCGCGCCGAGCCCGTCGAAGCTCACGCGGAACCGGGCCACGACGTTGGCGGCGGGCTCGCACACGAAGACGTCGCCGCGCGCCTCCGGGCCGAAGCGTCCGGCGCGGTTCACGGCCAGGCCCGAGACGGCCGTCGGCGACTGGAGCCGGCCATCGGGCCGCAGGGTATCGGCGAGGTAGGCGCGGTTCGCTCCGGCAGAGACCCGCACCCCGTGCACCGTCGCGCCCGTCGCGAGCGATTCCGCGACGCCGGGGCGGCGCAGCTTCGGGTCGGTGGCCGGGTGGCGCACCAGGTAGTCCGCGGGGAACAGGTCCAGGAACAGGAAGGCGGAGTTGTGGTTGCTGTAGAGTCGGCCCTCTTCGTCCTGGGCGATGCCCCACTGGCCTCGGAACGCCGTGCGCCCCTCGCGCCACACCCCGCGCTCGAAGCGGAAGCGCCGCTCGGACTTCGCGTTGTAGAGCCAGCCGTCGAGCGCGGGGAGCAGACCGTTCTCGGCGTGCTCCGGATCGTGCCGCCCGACCGCGTAGTGCGTGAGGCGACGCGCGTCGTCGCAGCGCGACTCGACCTCGAAGGGCGGGCACAGCCACAGGTCGGGCGGCACGCCGATCAGCACCCCCTCCGGGAGCACCGCGACGGCGCGCGGCAGGACGAGGCCCTCCCGCAGCACCGCGCGCGAGTCCATGCGACCGTCGCCGTCACGGTCCTCGAGCACGGCGAGGCTACCGACCGGCGCGTCCTCTCCGGTGCCGTCCAGCGTCGGCATGAAGCCCCGCATCTCGACCACGTAGAGGCGGCCGGCGTCGTCCCAGGAGACGGCCACGGGCGCCACCACCAGGGGCTCGGCGGCCACCAGCTCGACGCGGAAGCCCGGCGCGACCCGAAAGCTCGCCAGCGCCTCTTCGGGGGAGAGCGGCGGCGCCGGCGGCACCTCGATCGACGCCAGGATCTGCTCCGGCGAGGGCCCGCGCGACACCCACCAGGCCGCAGCGGCGAGCGCCAACAGCACGGCGACGATCCACAGCGCCCGCCTCATGCGCCCAGGAGGTAGCACCGCTGCGGCGTTGCTCCGGGTCGGGTTCTGGCCTTCTGGCGAGGGTCGCCCCGCGGGTAGTCTTTTGACACGGATGCGAGCCCCGGGGCTACTCCCCTGCCACAGGCTGCATGGCCGGGATTCGGTCGGCCCCAGAGACCGACAATGCGCCGGCGGAGTTCTGAGGCTCCGCCGGCGTTCGTCCGTTCGGGCCTCGCGCGGGATTTGATCGTGTTAAAATCTTCGCCGTGCCCGGCCCGACCCCCCAGCCGGAACCTCGAGAGCGACCGGCGCAGCGCCGTCGGCAGCGGATGGCGGAGCGCCGCCAGCGCATCCTGGCCTCCGCGCGCGCGATCATCGCAGAGCGCGGCTTCGACGCGCTCACCATGCGCGCGCTCGCGGACGCCAGCCGTGTGACGGTGCCGACCGTCTACAACCTGATCGGCGGGAAGGACGCGGTGCTGGCCGCCGCGGTCGAGGAGCAGACGGCGCGCTTCCTGGCGGGCATCGAGCGGCGGCGCGGGCTGCGGCCGGCGGAGCGCCTGCTCTCGGTGGTGGATGCCTGCGTCGACGAGCTGCTGCGCCTGCCCGCGTACTACCGCACGCTGCTGCCGCTGCTCTCGGGCTCCGCCGCCGCCGCGGGCGCGCGGGCGCGCGTGGATCGCGCGCTCGGGGCGGAGCTCGCGAAGGCGGTCGCCGAGCTCGAGGACGCCCGCGCGCTGGTCGCGTGGGTCGAGCCCGAGGCCGTGCTCGAGAGCCTGCGCTCCCAGCTCGGGGCGCGCGCCCTGCGCTGGGCGGCCGGCCTGCACGACGACGCGGCGTTCCGAGCAGGGGCGCGCTACGAGGCGTGCCTGACCCTGCTGGGCGTGACGCAGGGGCGCGATCACACCGCGTTCACGCGCGCGGCACGCGCGGCGCAGGCGGACCGCCGCCGCGCCCGGGCCCAGCGTCGCTCCGTGCGACGCGCGCAGCGGGCCTCGGCATGAACGCGCAGCGGGCCTCGGCATGAACGCGCAGCGGGCCTCGGCATGAACGCGCAGCGGGCCTCGGCATGAAGCTTCGCCACCCGACCAGTGGGGCCCTCTACACGCGGCGCGAGGACGGCCTCGTCGAGGTCGAGCTCGACGGCCAGAGCGGTCTGTTCCGCGCAACCGGGGAGTGGCAGTCCGGGGCGGTCCGCGAGGCGGACCTCCACCTGCTCGGGTGGGTGGGCGGCCCGACCCTGCCACCGCGCGGAGGCACCTTCGGGGCGGGTGCACCCGCCCCGGTGGGGCCGCGACCGCCGCCGCGCCTCTCGAACGACGATCCCCAACGAAGGAGCAAGGGCATGGAACTCGGTCTCTCCGGCAAGAAGGCGCTCGTCACCGCGGCGAGCCGCGGCATCGGCCTCGCCATCGCGCGGCAGCTCGCCGACGAAGGCGTGGACCTCGCGATCTGTGCGCGCGCCGAGGGCGGTCTCGAGTCGGCCCGGAAGGACCTCGAGGCGCGCGGCGTTCGCGTCTTCACGAAGGCCGTGGACGTGGCCGACAAGGCACGGCTCACCGGCTTCGTGGAAGAGGCCGGAGCGGCGCTCGGTGGCCTCGACGTCTTCGTCTCGAACGCGAGCGGCGGCGCCGGCGCGGGCGAGGAGGCCTGGCAGGCGAACTTCGAGATCGACGTCATGAGCGCGGCGCGCGGCGTCGAGGCCGCGATGCCGCTGCTCGGCGCCTCCGAGGCCGGCGCGGTCGTCTTCGTGAGCTCGACCGCGGCGCTCGAGTACCTGGGCGTGCCCCAGCCCTACAATGCGATGAAGGCGGCCTTGATCGCGCACGCGAGCGACCTGGCCCAGGCGCTGGCGCCGCGCGGCATCCGGGTGAACAGCGTGTCGCCCGGGCCAATCTACTTCGAAGGCGGCAACTGGCAGATGATCGAGCAGGCGATGAAGCCGATCTACGACCGGGCACTGGCGCAGTGCGCGATCGGCCGCATGGGAACGCCCGAGGAAGTCGCCCGTGCGGTGGTGTTCCTCGCGAGCCCGGCGGCCAGCCTGATCACCGGCGCCAACCTGGTCTGCGACGGCGGCTTCACGAAGCGCGTCCAGTACTGAGCCTCGGGGAGGGAGACCCGCATGGCCGCGATCCAACCGTTGATCGAAGTCCCGCCGGGCGCCGGTGCCCGCTCGCCCGGCGTCTCGTACCAGGCGCTGCTCGACGCCGACACGCGGCCGGTGCCGGAGGTGTTGCGCTGGCAGTCCGCGCGCGAGCTCCCCGTCGTGCGCGTGCCGATCGAGCGCTACACCTCGCGCGCCTTCCACGACCTCGAGGTCGAGAAGCTCTGGAAGAAGGTCTGGCAGTTCGCCTGCCGCGAGGAGGAGATCCCTGAGGTCGGGGACCGGACGCTCTACGAGATCGCGGACCTCTCGGTGCTGATCGTGCGCGCCGGGCCGGACGAGATCCGTGCCTTCCCGAACGCCTGCCTGCACCGCGGGCGCAGGCTCTGCGACGCGCCCGGTCGCAGCGACCAGATCCGCTGCCCCTTCCACGGCTGGGCCTGGCAGCTGGACGGCCGGCTCAAGACGATCCCCGCGCGCTGGGACTTTCCGCACGTCGAGCGCGAGCACTACGCCCTGCCCGAGCTCCAGGTCGGGCGCTGGGGCGGCTTCGTGTTCGTGAACTTCGACCCCGCGGCGGCGCCACTCTCCGACCTCCTCGGCGAGCTGCCGAAGCACTTCGAACGCTGGCCGCTGGAGAAGCGCTACAAGGAGGCGCACGTCGCGAAGCGTCTCCCCTGCAACTGGAAGGTGGCGCAGGAGGCCTTCATGGAGGCCTACCACGTGGTCGCGACGCACCCGCAGATGCTCGCCGGCATCGGCGACGCCAACTCCCAGTACGATGCCTGGGACTCCTTCAGCCGCGCCATCACGCCGAACATGACGCCCAGCCCACACCTCGGCTGGGAGCCGAGCGAGCAGGACATGCTCGACTCCATGTTCACACGAGACGTCGACGCGCCCCCGATGATGCAGGTGCCCGAGGGCATGACGGCGCGCCAGCTGCTGGCGCAGGTGGCGCGGATGCAGCTCCAGGCCAACGTGCCCTCGGTGCAGGACCTCACCGACGCCGAGCTGGCCGACTCCTTCTACTACACGGTGTTCCCGAACTTCCACCCGTGGGGCGCCTACAACAAGATCGTCTACCGCTTCCGGCCGGCCGGGAACGACCCGGACGCGTGCGTGATGGAGGTGATCTACCTGTCGCCGTATCGCGGCCGCCGGCCGGCGCCGGCGGCCGTGCACTGGCTCGGCGACGACGAGGACTGGACGCGGGCGCCGGAGCTGGGCTTCCTGGCCCGGGTCTTCAACCAGGACACGACGAACCTGGGGCGCGTGCAGCAGGGCCTGCATGCGGCGCAGCACACCCACGTCACCTTCGGCCTGTACCAGGAGACCAAGATCCGCCACTTCCACACGCTGCTCGAGCGGACGCTCTCGGCGTGAGCGGGCTCGAGGTCCAGGTCGACCGTGACGCCTGCACGGGCGCGCGCGCCTGTACGCTGCGGGCCCCGCGCACCTTCGCGCTCGACGAGGCGGGCAAGGCCGTGGTGACGGATCCGGCCGGCGAGCCGGAATCCGCCATCCTGGACGCCGCCCGCTCCTGCCCCAACTTCGCGATCGAGCTCACCCGCGACGGCTCCCCCGTCGGCTGACGCCGGGAGCTCGCGGCGGGGCTAGCGGAGGATGACGAGGCGGTCGTCGGCGCGGAGCGGGCGCGCGGGATCGGGCGGGGAGATGACCCGGTGGTCGGCGGTCTGGATCGCGAGCACGACGCCGCCGCGCGTGCGCCGGAAGTCGACGGCGCGCAGCGAGCGGCCCACCAGCTCGGCCTCGACCGGCACGCGCACGATGGCTCCCGCCTCGGGCGACGGCAGCCCGGAGAGCAGGCTGACCAGCTGGCTCTGCTCCTCGAAGGCCGCGAGACCGCTGTGCTCGCGCAGCAGCTGCTCGCGGGCGTGGGCCAGGTGGCCGACCACGCGCTCGTGCACGCCGGCGCGGGTCAACACGCCGAGGAAGCCGCCATCGCGCGCGTCGACGACCGGCAGCGCGTCCGCCCCCGATCGCTCCAGCCGGGAGAGCGCTTCGTAGAGGGTCTGATCGGGCGAGACGACCGCGCCCGGCTCCGACATCACGTCCTCCGCGATCACGGCCGGCGGTAGCTCGTCGCTCCCGAGCACCTCGCGCAGCTCTGCCACGGCGATCACGCCGACCACGCGCCCTTCCTCCACCACCACCGCGAGCGGGGCCTCGCCCTGCGGGAGCGCTGCCACGATGCGCGCCAACGGCGTCGCCCGCTCGACGACGGCGGGCCATACGCCGCGCATCGCCTCGTGTACGCGCGCACGCTCGAGCAGCGCAACCACGACGTCCCCGGCGTGCGCGGGCGACTCCGCGGTGCTGGGCACCTGCTCGTCGATCAGCCCCGCACGCGCTCCCACCAGGTAGGCGCTCATGCAGACCACCATGAGCGGCACGATCAGGCCGTAGCTGCCGGTCATCTCCATCACCATCACGATCGCGGCGATCGGCGTTCGCAGCGCCGCCGCGAGCACACCGGCCATGCCGACCGGAATCAGCGCGCTGCGCAGCTCGGGCGGCAGGGCGCCGGGGAGCACGGCCTCGCCCATCGCGCCGAGCCAGGCGCCGATCGCCCCGCCGATCCAGAGGCTCGGGCCGAGCACGCCGCCCGCGGCGCCGCTACCTACCGTGAAGGCGGTCGCCACCATCTTCCCGAGCGCGATGGCGCCGAGCAGGGCCGCCCAGGCGCCCCAGCTCCGCGAGACGCCGGCGAAGAAGCTCCCATCGAGCGCGTTCTGGATGGCGCGGTACTCGCCGTCCATCACCTGCGGGAGCGCGCACGCGACGAGCCCGGCCGCGAGACCGCCCAGCGCGGGGCGAACCCAGAGCGGCACGCGGCGCATGCCGGCGAAGCGCTCCTCGGTGCGCTTGACCAGCCGCGAGAACACGATGGAGGCCCCTCCGCACGCCACGCCGAGCGCCACGTAGACCGGGAGCTCGAGCGCGCTCCGGAACGCGAGCTGGTCGGCATCCGCGAGCAGGAAGCCGCCGAAGCCGGTGAAGGACGAGAAGGTCGCGTAGCCCACGGCGGAGGCGATGAAGGCCGCCACCAGCGCGCTCGCCTCGAACTCCGGCCGCCGGTAGAGCACCGAGCAGGCGAACAGCGCGCCGCCGAGCGGGCAGCGGAAGATCGCGCCCACCCCGGCTGCGCAGCCCGCCACCAGCAGCACCCGGCGCGCGCGGGGCGTGAGCTCGAAGAAGCGTCCGAGCGTCGACCCGATCGCCGCGCCGAGACCCGCGATCGGCCCCTCCGGCCCGGCCGAGCCGCCGCTCGCGATCACGCCGACGCAGGCCGTGGCGCGCGCCGCAGGGCCGGCGAGCGGCAACACGCCATCCCGGCGATGGAAGGCGTGCACGAGCTGGTTGGTGCCGTGCGCGGGCGGCAGCCGCAGCACGCCCTGGACCAGGAGCCCCGAGGCCAGGCCCCCGAGCGCCGGCAGCATCAGGATCTCGGGGCGGAACTGGAGCAGCGCGGCGCCGCCCGGGTCGGCGAAGCGCCCGACGAGCGCCGCGCTCGCGAAGTGGAGCGCCGTGCGCAGCGCGACGGCGGCGAGGCCCGCCAGCACGCCGGCCACGACCGCGAGCAGCAGCGTGCCCCCGAAGCGGTCGAGC
>JBFIYM010000135.1:0-12579 GCA_041605395.1 Myxococcota bacterium
GAAGGGCGCGCCGCCCCCGAAGCGCGCCGCCACCCGATCGAGGTCGCGCACCACCGGGTGCTCGGCGCCGAGCAAGGCGCGGTAGCCGCTGTCGGTGCCGACGCGCGGGGCGCCCGCGCCGAGGCCGAGCACCACGGCGAGGACGAGCCCGAGCGCCAGGCGCGGGCGTCGCAGGGACCAGCGGCCGAGAGCGTGCACCCGCGAAGCGTAGGGAAGGCCGGGCGGGCGGGGCGCGCGGACGTGGCTAAGCTCCGCGGGTCGCGCCCCAGCCCAGGAACCCACGATGAGCACCGCTGCAACGCTCGCATCGAGCCCCGATCGCCTCACCTACACGCGAGACGAGATCCTCTCGAGCGGCGACTACGACGCGCCGCTGATCGCGGGTGCGGTGCGCTGCCACGGCGGCTTCGACGCCGACGGCCGCTATCGCTCGCCGCGCACCGTCCACCGGGCGCCGGCCATCGCCGCCTGGCAGGGGCGCCTGGCGCGCGAGGGCGCGCCGCTCGTCGAGATCCCGCGCGCGCTGATGCCGCCCCAGTATCCGAACGTCGAGCAGGCCACGTTGCTCCTGAAGCACGGCGTGCGCGACCCGATCGTGCGGACGCTCACGATCATCTCCATCGTCGAGGGCTTCGGCGCGATCATCCGCGACGTCAGGGTCCCCGAGCTGTCGGAGGTGGTCGTCGAGCCCGTCGAGGGGACGGCGCTCGCCCACCTGCGCGAGGGACTGTTCGAGGCGCACGCCCGCGACGAGTCCGGCTGGAAGGACGAGGGCGGCCACAAGCAGATGTGGGAGGCCGCGCGCGACCTCGCGCTCGAGAAGCCGAAGGTCCCGGGCGACGTGCTGATGCGCATGATGGGCCGGAATGCCGGGCGCCAGAAGCGCGAGCGGCCCTACCCGCAGCTCGACGAGAAGCTCGAGCGCATGCTGGCGCTGATGGCGCAGGTGCTGGTCGTCGAGGTCTTCGCCGAGGGCACCTTCGACTGGGGCATCGAGCTGCTCTCGAACCCCGAGGTCTCGGCCGAGCCCGAGGCGGCCGGCGCGATGGTGCGCCACGTGCGGGACGACGAGAAGCCGCACGTCGAGTACCTGCGCACGGCGCTCTCCGAGATCCGCACGCGCACGCTCCGCACCGTCGACGGCGCCACCCTGCCGGGTCGCGAGGTCGTGGACGGCATGCTCCACCGCATCCTGCGCGAGGTCACCCGCAACCGTCCGCGCGAGCAGCGCGAGGACATCCGCGAGAGCCTGATCCAGTCGATGCAGGTCGCGGCGAACCCGAAGGCGCTGCTCGAGGAGTTCGACGCCCTCGAGTCCGAGTGGACGCCGCCCGGGCGCACCGGCTTCGAGCGCGCCTCAGCAGCCTGAGGCGACGCCGTGCACCCGATCACGCGGCTCCATCGCACGACCATCGTCGCGCGGCTCGCGGCCTATCTCTACCTGCTCTACAAGCTGCCGGAGTGGGGCCGGCGGCTCCGCGGGCGGCCCAAGCCCAGCGAGGCCGAGCTGGCGCCGCGCCACGCGAAGGCAGCGAATGCGATCCTGGCGACGGCGCTCCGCATGCGCGGCGTGATCATCAAGATGTGCCAGGCCATCGCGACCCGCGCCGACGTGTTCCCGCCCGAGTTCGTGGAGCGACTCAAGGAGTGCCACGACGCGGTGCCGCCGAAGCCGTTCGACGTCGTGCGGAGCGCCGTCGAGCGCGAGCTCGGCAAGCCGCTCGACGCCGTCTTCGCCGAGTTCGACGAGGCGCCGATCGCGTCGGCCTCGCTCGCGCAGGTGCACGGCGCCCGGCTTCTCGACGGCACCGAGGTCGCGGTCAAGGTCCAGTACCCGGACATCGACGACATCGTGCGCACGGACCTCCGGAACATGGAGCGCGCCTGCCGCGTCTACGAGCGCTTCGACCCGCAGCCGCTCGAGCTGCTGCCGCTGCTGAAGGAGCTCACCACGCACGTCGGCTTCGAGCTCGACATGGAGCGCGAGGCGCGCTCGGCCGACCGGGTGCGAGCCATGTTCGCCGACGACCGGCACGTCGTGATCCCGAAGGTCCACCACGAGCTCTCGACGCGGCGCCTGCTCGTGATGGAGCGCGTGCGCGGCATCAAGATCACCGAGAAGGAGGCGCTCGAGGCCGCCGGACTCGATCCCGCGGACGTGGTGCAGGACCTGATGCGCGTCTACGTGCAGATGATCCTGGCGGCGGGCTTCTTCCAGGCGGACCCGCATCCGGGCAACCTGATGGTCACGCCCGATCGCAAGCTGATCGTACTCGACTTCGGCCTCTCGAAGGAGCTGCCCGAGGGCTACGGCCTGGGGCTCTTCGAGCTGATGTTTTCGATGATGACGCTGAACGAGTCCGCCATGGTGCGCGCCTTCCTCGAGCTCGGCTTCGAGACGAAGACCGGCGACACCAACACCTTCCTGCTGATCGCGCGCCGCATGCTGGCGCGTAGCGAGACGGGCACCTTCGAGGGCGAGTTCACCGAGGAGATGACCGACGAGCTCTTCGAGGCCATCCGCGAGGATCCGGTCGTGCGCGTCCCGAGCGACTTCGTCCTCGTAGGCCGCGTCTTCGCCTTCCTCTCGGGCATCGCCCACACCCTCGGCCACCGCGCCAACGTCCTCTCCGCGATGGGCGCCGGCCCGCCCGGATGAGCGAGCTCGGCGACGGCGCGAAGGCCCTGGTGGAGAAGGCCATCGTCGGCTCGCCGTACGGGCAGCTGCTCGGGCTCGTGCTCGAGTCGTGCGAGGCGGACCACGTGGTGGTGCGCCTGCCGTACCGGAGCGAGGTGGCCACACTCGGCGACACCGTGCACGGCGGCGCCATCGCGGGCCTCGTCGACACGGCCGCCACCGCGGCGTTCTGGGCGAAGCCCGACCTCGCAGCCAGCGCGCGCGGCACCACGATCGGCTTCTCGCTCTCGTTCCTCTCCGCCGGTCGCGGCGTCGACCTCGTGGCGGACGCGCGCGTGCGACGGCGCGGCCGCGAGATCTCGAACGGAGAGGTGATCGTGCGCGACACCAACGGCCGTGACGTCGCCCAGGCGATCGTCACCTACAAGCTCTCGGGCGGGGGCTAGCGCTCGGCTCCGGGCTGGCTTCGCCGCTTCGAGAGCGTCGCCACCACCGGCAGCACGAAGCGCGCCGCCGGCTCGAGCACGCGGCCGAGAAGCCGCCGTGCCGCCGAGAGCGGCGGCGTGTTCGCCGACGAGCCGTAGGCGTCGATCCCGATCTCCTCGCGGATCGAGGCGGAGAGCTCGTTCACCCCGGCGTCGAGCGGGATGCCCGTGCCGTCCGCGATCCGCACCATGCGCTCGAAGTTCGACGCCACCGCCGCGGCGGCGACGAACGACTCCGGCCCGAGGGCGGCCAGCGCCTCGCGGCGCGCCTCCGCAAGCGCTGCGGGATCGCCCCCGGCCACCGCCTCGGCCAGCGCCACCAGCTCGCGTTCGTGAGGGACGCCGGTAGGTCCCGCCGCCGTGCCACCCGTCAGGGCGTGGAGGTCGTAGCGCTCGCCTTCCATCTGGCCGCTCACCCGGAGCAGCGCGGCGTGCGCGCTCGTTCAATAGAAGCACTCGTTCAGGGCCGACACCCGCCCGGCGACGAGCTCCATCTGCGGCCGCGAGAGTGTCGGGAGCCCCGCGCGCGGGTCCGCCACCTTGTCCATCGGCAGGTAGTGGACGGTCGAGAGCTCCTTCAACTGGCGCACCGCGTCCGGCACGAGGGACAGCGCCCGAAGCACGTTCGCGACACGCGGCGCCCCGGCGTAGAGCGTGCGTGCCTCGTCGCAGCCGAGCTCGATCCACGGCACCCAGGCGCCGCCCTGCACGATCGGCGGCCGCGCCCGCGAGGGCTCGCCCGCGACGGGCTCCGGCAGCGGCTCGGGCTCGACCCCGAGCGCGCGGTGCAGTGCGTCGAGGTTCACGAGCGTGACGACCACGCCGAGCAGCTCGACGTACTGCTCCGCCGAGAGCCCTGCGGCCAGCGTCTTCTCGTACCAGCTCTTGGTGAGCCGCCCCGGGTCGGTGGCGATGCGGTGCACCACATCGACCGCCGCGGCGGGGAGCAGGCTCGTGCCCTCGTGCTCCCCCGCGACCGCGTGCGGCGAGAGCGCCGCCTTCCGCTCGCGGCAGAGCGCGCACTCGCGCGCCGCGCGCACCTCCGCCGCGAGCGCCACGCGCTCGGCGCCGTTCCACCAGGCGCCGGGCGCCGCGAGCCGCTCCCAGGCGCGCCGGTGTGCAGCCCGCATCTCCTCGGGAATCGGGAGCGAGAGGTCGGTGTACTCGAATGCCATGCCCACTACTCCGGGATCGTCATGCCCTTTGCGACCGCCGGCCGCGCGCCGATCCGGTCCATCCATGCGCACACGCGCGGCAGCTCCTTGATGCCGGCGCCGCCGAGGTCGTAGAGCGGCTTCAGCCACGGGTAGTGCATGATGTCGCCGATCGAGTAGGGCCCGGCGAGATACTCGCGGCCGTCCGCGAGGATGCGATCGATCACCTGAAGCAGCCGCGCCATCTCGCCGCCGAAGATCTCGATCATCTCCGCGTTCTTCTCGCCCTCCTTGCGGAGCGCCGCCGCGAGCCGTCCCAGGTTGGGCCCCACGCCGCCGGTCTGGAAGAACGCGTACTGGATCGCCTCCTTCCGCGTCTTGCGCTCCTTCGGCAGGATTCGCCCCTCCGGGTCGCGCTCCTCGCCCAGATGAAGGAGGATCGCGCCCGACTCCCAGATCACGAGCCCGTCGTCCTCGAGCACGGGGATCTTGTGGTTCGGGTTGAGCGCGAGGAAGCCCGGCTGCTTCTGCTCCTCCTGCTGGAGATTCACGCGAGCGACCTCGTAGTCGAGGCCGAGCTCTTCGAGCGCGATCGAGATCTTGCGGCCGTTCGGCGTCGCTGCGGTGTGCAGGCGGATCATGCGTTCTCCTGCGGGCGTGAGCGAAAGGGTAGCGCGCGCCGAGACCGTGATACGATCGCCCCGCCGTGCCCGCCGACACCCGCGCCTGCCCGAAGTGCGAGACCGAGAACCGCCCCGAGGCCCGCTTCTGCGATGGCTGCGGCAACGCCCTCACGCTCAGCTGCGCCGGCTGCGGCGCGGAGCTTCGCCCGCAGGCGCGCTTCTGTGATGGCTGCGGCGCCCCCGTGGCGAAGGCGGCCGCCGAACCGCGGGCCGTCCGCGACTACACGCCGCGTCATCTGGTGGACAAGGTGCTGGCGACCCGGTCCTCGCTCGAGGGCGAGCGCAAGCAGGTGAGCGTGCTCTTCGCCGACGTGAAGGGCTCGCTCGAGCTGTCTCGCGCCGTCGATCCCGAGGTCTGGCACGGCATCCTCGACCGCTTCTTCGGCGTGCTCGCCGAGGGCGTCCACCGCTTCGAGGGCACCGTCAACCAGTACACGGGCGACGGCATCATGGCGCTCTTCGGCGCACCCATCGCCCACGAGGACCACGCCCAGCGCGCCTGCTACGCCGCGCTCCAGATGCGCGACGACCTCGCCGAGGTCGTGCGCGACGTGAAGCGCGAGCACGGCCTCGGCTTCTCGACGCGGGTCGGCATCCACTCCGGCGAGGTCGTGGTCGGCAAGATCGGCGACGACCTGCGCATGGACTACACGGCCCAGGGCGCGACGGTCGGGCTGGCGGCGCGCATGGAGCAGCTCGCCTCACCCGACACGATCTACCTCTCGAGCACCACGGCGCGCCTCGTCGACGGCTACTTCGCGCTCGAGGACCTCGGCCAGTTCCCGGTGAAGGGCCTCGACGCGCCCGAGCGCGTGCACCAGCTCACCGGCGTGGGTGAGATCCGCACCCGCTTCGAGGTCTCGCGCGCGCGCGGGCTCACGCGCTTCGTCGGGCGTGACGCGGACATGGGCACGATCGAGGCGGCGCTCGAGGCGGGCCGCGAGAGCGGCCAGGTGGTCGGCGTGGTGGCGCCGGCCGGCACCGGCAAGAGCCGCCTCTGCTTCGAGTTCCTCGAGCGCTGCCGCGCGCGCGGCATCCCCGTGATCGAGGGCCACGCCGTCTCACACGGAAAGAACATCCCATTCCTGCCCATGCTCGAGGTGTTCCGCGCCTACTACGGCATCACGCCCGAGGACGACCCGCGGCTCGTGCGCGAGAAGATCGCGGGGCGCCTGTTGCTGCTCGACGAGGGCTTCCGCGAGGCGCTTCCGGTGGTGTTCGAGGCCTTCGGCGCGTCGGATCCGGCGCGGCCGATGCCCCCGATGGACGCCGAGTCGCAGCAACGCCTGCTCTTCGCCGTGCTGCGCCGCGTGGTGCAGGGCGAGGGTGAGCTCTTCGTCGCCTTCCTCGACGACCTGCACTGGCTAGACCCGACCAGCGAGCTCTTCCTCGAGCAGTGGGTGGACGCGGTGCCCTCCGGCAAGACCGTGCTGCTCGTGAACTTCCGTCCCGAGTTCCGCGCGGACTGGATGCAGCGCTCCTGGTACCGCCAGATCGCCCTCGCGCCCCTCGGGCCCGCGGCGATCCAGGAGCTGCTCGACGATCTACTCGGCACCGACCCGAGCATCCGCGGCCTCGCCGAACGCGTGCACCAGCGGACGGGCGGCAACCCGTTCTTCACCGAGGAGGTGGTGCAGGGGCTCATCGAGTCGGGGAAGCTCGAGGGCACGCGAGGCGCCTACCGGCTCGTCGAGGCCGTCGAGAAGCTCGAGATTCCCGCGAGCGTGCAGAGTCTCCTCGCCTCGCGCATCGACCGCCTGGCCGAGCGCGAGAAGCACGTGCTCCAGGCCGCCGCCGTGCTCGGCAAGACCTTCACGGAGCCGCTCCTCGAGGCGATCGCCGACCTCCCGCAGAGCGACCTCCGCAGCGCGCTCGACGCGCTCAAGCGCGGCGAGTTCCTCTACGAGCAGGCGCTCTATCCCGTCGCCGAGTACGCCTTCAAGCACCCACTCACCCAGGAGGTCGCGCTCGGCTCCCAGCTCGCCGAGCGTCGGAAGGCGCTCCACGCGCGGGCGGCGGAGGCGCTCGAGGCGGCGCACGCAGGCCACCTCGACGAGAACGCGGCACTGCTCGCCCACCACTGGGAGGGGGCGAGCCGGCCGCGTGAGGCGGCCCGCTGGCATGCCCGCGCGGCGGTGTGGGTGAGCGGACGCGACAGCGTCCAGGCGATCCGGCACTGGCAGCGGGTTCGCTCCCTCGCCGAGGGTATCGACGAGGACGAGGAGGTCGGCCGGCTCGCGCTCCAGGCGTGCACCGCCATCGCCCTCAAGGGGGGCTGGCGGCTGGGGCTGTCCCCGGAGGAGATGGCTGCCATCGGATCCCAGGGGAGAGCGCTGGCCACGCGCTTCGGCGAGCGCGGCGCCCTCGTTCGCATCATGCTGGGCGAGGCTGCGCGCAACGTGGCGCTGGGCGAGACCCGCCTCTACTACGACGGTGCGCTCGAAGCCCAAGGGCTGCTCGACGACTCGGTCGACTTCGAGTCCCGACTCGGCGTCGTGCACCAGCTCGCATACGCCACCTATGCCATGGGCAGGATGGCCGAGGCCCTGGGCCTGATCGAGCAGGCCGGTTCGATGGCGGGGGCCGACGTGCATGCGGGCATCGAGGTCATCGGCTTCAGCGAGTCGGTCTGGGCCGACATGCAGGCGAGCTTCGCCCTGCTGTGGCTCGGCCGCTTCGACGAAGCCCGGGAGCGAACGCTGGTTGCGCTCCGGCGTGCACGGGAGCGCGACTTCAAGGAGATCCTCGGCTGGGCGCTCGGCATCTCGTCCGATGCTGCCTGGCTGAGCGGCGCGCCGCTGGCCGGGCTCCCGGAGCCGCGCAGCGCGGCACTCGAGGGGTTCGAGATCGCGACGGGCCAGGGCAGCAAGTTCTCGCAGGTGCATGCGAAGTGCTGGCTCGCGAAGGCGAACTTCGCGGCAGGCGACTACGACGAGGCAGCCACCAGCGCCGCCGATGGCCTCGCCCGGTGTCGCGAGCACGAGACCGCACGCGAGGTCGAGGTCGCGCTGCTGATGATCCGGGGGAAGGCGCTCACGGCCCTCGGCGATCCGGCGGCGGCCCTTCCCCTGGCGCGGGAAGCGGTGGCGCTCGCCGCGCGGCAGCCCTCCCTGCATTGGGGCCTGGAGGCGTGTTGTGCGCTCGTCCACGCGTTGCTCGCGACCGAAGGCACGGCCGCACGCGACGAGATCGAGGCTACGCTCACCCGGGCATCGGCCTGGCTCGACGAGTCCGGCGCCGAGGCCGTCCGCCCGCGCGTGCTCGAGGCGCGCGCCGCTCTGGCGCGCGCGCTCGGTGACGAAGCCGCCTGCGGGCGTGACCTCGCCGAGGCCCTCCGCCTCTACCGGGCGATGGGCGCCGAGGGCCACGCGGAGCGTCTCGCCGGCGCCACCTGAACGGAGGAACGGCCATGCGAAGAGGTCTGTTCGACCGGGCGCTCGGGCTGGGCTTCGTCCTCGCCCTCGCGGGCTGCGGCGAGCCACCGCCCGCAGAGGAAGCGGCCGCTCCCGCAGCCGCGCCTTCTCGGGCGGACGTCGTCGGCTCCGGCGCGGCCACGGTGGACGCCGCACGCATCGCCGCCGCCGACGTCGAGCCGGGCAACTGGCTGGCGCACGGCCGCACCTACGCCGAGCAACGCTTCTCCCCGCTCGCCGAGATCGATCGGCGCAACGTCGCCCGGCTCGGCCTCGCCTGGCGCTACGAGACCGGCTTCGAGCGTGGCCACGAGGCGACGCCGCTCGTGGTGGACGGCGTGATGTACGTCTCGCTCCCGTGGAGCGTGGTGGTGGCGCTCGATGCGAAGACCGGCGAGGAGCTCTGGAAGCACGACCCGGAGGTCTCGCGCCCGTGGGCGCGCAACGCCTGCTGCGACGTGGTGAACCGGGGCGTCGCGGTCTGGAAGGGCCGCGTCTACGTCGGCACGCTCGACGGACGCCTCGTCGCCATCGACGCAGCGACGGGCGACGCGGTCTGGGATGTGAGCACCATCGACCGCGAGAAGCCCTACACGATCACCGGCGCTCCGCGCATCGTGAAGGGCAAGGTCGTGATCGGGAACGGCGGCGCCGAGTACGGCGTGCGCGGCTACGTCACCGCCTACGACGCCGAGACGGGCGCGCAGGCCTGGCGCTTCTACACCGTGCCGGGTGACCCGTCCCAGCCCTTCGAGCACCCCGAGCTCGAGGCCGCGGCGAAGACCTGGACCGGGCGCTGGTGGGAGCTCGGCGGCGGCGGCACCGCCTGGGACTCGATGGCCTACGACCCCGAGCTCGATCTGCTCTACGTCGGCACGGGCAACGGCTCGCCCTGGGCGCGCAAGCTGCGCAGCCCGGGGGGCGGCGACAACCTCTACCTGTCCTCGATCCTGGCGCTCCGGCCCGACACGGGGCGGCTGGCCTGGCACTACCAGACCACGCCGGCCGACAACTGGGACTACACCGCGGTGCAGCACATGGTGCTCGTGGACCGGGAGTGGGATGGGTAGCCACGCAAGCTCCTGATGCAGGCGCCGAAGAACGGCTTCTTCTACGTGCTCGATCGCGAGACCGGCGAGCTGCTGTCGGCCGAGAAGTTCGTGCGCGTCAGCTGGGCCAGCCACGTGGACCTCGAGAGCGGCCGGCCGGTGGAGACCCCCGAGGGCAGCTACGACGAGCAGCCTCGCTGGGTGCTGCCCTCGCCGAACGGCGGGCACCTCTGGCACCCGATGTCCTACAGCCCGAAGACGAAGCTGGTCTACCTCCCGGCGCTCGAGCTGGCGGGTCTCTACGGGATCGATCCGGCCTTCGAGCCGGAGCCGCGCGTCTGGAACGTGGGCCTCGACTTCCGGAACTACGTCCGGGCCTACGCCGCGCTCGAGTCGGAGATGCCGCCCGCGTGGGGCGAGCTCAAGGCGTGGGATCCGGTCCAGCAGAAGGCGGTCTGGACCGTCAGGCACCAGGGCTCCTTCAACGGCGGCGTGCTCTCGACGGCCGGCGGCCTCGTCTTCCAGGGCACGGGCGACGGCCGCTTCGTGGCCTACGCCGACGACAGCGGCGAGAAGCTCTGGGAGGTCGTCACGAACGTCGGCACGGTCGCACCCCCGATCAGCTACGCCATCGACGGCAGGCAGTACGTGAGTGTGCTGTCCGGTTGGGGGGGGGGCGGCGTGATCGAGGGCGCCGACGCAGGCATCTCCGCGGCGAGCCACTACGAGAACCCGGGGCAGCTCTTCACGTTCGCCCTCGACGCGAAGGGGACGCTCCCGGAGATCCCGCGCCGGAAGCTCGAGATCGCCGATCCGCTGCCCGAGCTCGACGCCCCGCCCGGCGCCGCTGACGCTGGAAGCGCGCACTTCCAGCGCTACTGCCTTCCGTGCCACGGCATCGACGCGATCGGCAGCGGGGTGTTGCCGGACCTTCGCTACGCGTCCCCCGAGACGCACGCGCAGTTCGCCGACATCGTGCTCGGCGGCATCCGCGCGCACAAGGGGATGGCCAGCTTCGCAGACGTGCTCGATCGGGACGAGGTGCTCGCGATCCAGGCCTATGTGATCCGGCGCGCGGAGGAGACGAAGGCGGCCGAGGCGGCGGGGGGCGCAGCCGCTCCCTGAGCGTGCTCCGAGGTGGCGCGCGGTGGCTGTTGACGATCCAGAAGCTCAGGTTGTCGATCGGCGCTCATTCGACGATCGCGACCGCGTGCTCCGAGACCTTGCGGAAGCCGAGGGACTTCGGGTCTTCCCAGATCCGCGCCTCGTGCCCGGGAACGAGCGTCCCGCCGCGCAGCAGCTTGCGGATCTTCTTGAACGACTCGACCGCCTCGCCCGCGTTCAGGGCGAGACCGAGCGGGATGTCCTCGTCGAGGTTCCGGTAGGTGTAGACCGCGTCCGAGGCGTAGCAGACCCGCCCCTTCACCGTGTCGAGGCAGACGGTCATGGTGCCCTTGGTGTGGCCGGGCGTGAGGTAGGCGTCGACGCCGGGCAAGATGCCCTCGGCGTCACCGTCGACCAGCAGCACGCGTCCCTGCCAGTTGAGCTGTACGAGCGCGAGCACGTCCTCGGCCGTGAAGGCGCCCTTGGCAGCGCTGTTGTGGGGGAGGGCGCCCGCCGCGTACTCGAGCTCGCTCCGCTGCACGATGAACTTTGCGTTCGGGAAGCGCGAGGTGCCCCCGGCGTGGTCGAAGTGCATGTGCGAGAGCGTCACGTAGTCGACCTGCTCGGGCCGGAGCCCGATCTCGGCCAGCAGCGGCGCGTACTCGGTCCATCCCTTCACGCCGAACGGCTCCCCCAGCTTCGGGTCCACGTAGCCGGCGTCGAGCACGACGACGTCCTCACCGCGCTGCGCCACGCACATCGCGAACGGTGCGTCGCCCGTCCCGGTGGAGCCGGCCAGGAAGGTCGACATGGCGATTCCCTGGGCCTGCGCGTAGCGCAGGCACCAGACCTTCTCGAAGGGCTCCGCGCCGGCTGCCGCGGCGCAGAGCCCGGCCGCGAGCCCCAAGGTCCAGGCGATCGCGCTCGCTCGCATGTCGTCCCTCCCCTGGCGCGCCACGGTAGCTCGCGCACGTCGCGCCTGCTGAGGCATCCTCGTCGGGAGAGGCGAGGAGGGCGGCGTGCCGCGCGACATCCGCGAGCTGGTCGACGACCCGGAGGCCTACGGCGCCGAGCTCCGCCGCCGCTGGGGCGGGCTGCTGAGCTACCGCTACCTCGGCCGGCGCTTCGGCTCGATGGATCGGGGCCCGCTCGACGACACGGTCACGCTGCGGCGCGACATGCGGGGCCCGACGGGCGACGTGCTCCTGGCCGTGATCGGCATCGCCTCACCGGAGGGCGGCGGCATGTCGGACCTCGAGGCGGTGCCGAACCCGGTGATCCACGCCTGCCACGTCCTCGACCCCGGCCGCGACGTGCGCCGCATCGAGGTGGTCTCGGAGACGCTGCGGCGTGGCCGACAGATGGGCTACAGCCGCTCCCGCATCGTCGACGCCGACCGTCCCGAGCGGGTGCTCGCGCTCACCGAGGGGCAGGGCGTGAGCCTCGGCGCGCCGCCCGAGGGCCTGGAACGCATGGAGGTCGAGCCCCTCGCGGTCGAGGACGGGCCCCACCTGCCGCCGCTCTGGCAGGTCTTCGGCGCGCACCGCCGCGCGGACGGGCGCTGGGCGCTGCCCGAGCTGGCCGACGACGTGGCCTCTCCCGACGGCGCGCTCCACCTCGGGCCGCAGCTCGTCGTCCTCGAGACGGCCGCGCGCGAGCTCGCCGCCGCGACCGCCGGCAGCGACCGGCTCGAGGGCGCGTCGTCCCACGTGATGTTCCTCGCCCGCGGCAAGCATGGCCCGTTCCGTGTCGAGGGCGAGCCGTTCGCCGGCGCCCGCGGCACGCTGGGGGTGCGTCTCAGCCTCCACGACGAGGGCGCCGACGACCGGACGACCACGGCGGGGTCGTACCTCTTCCGCATCGGCGGTCGCGGGCCCGGCTGAGCCCCGCCTCAGTCGCCGCCGGGCGCTGTCCGGAGCGAATCGAAGCGCGCCCTCGCCGCCTCGAGCTCCTCCGGCTCGAACAGCCAGAGCGCTCGCAGCCGTCCGTCCTCGGTCTCGGCGACGGCGGCGAAGAAGGACGCGAAGGCGCCGCCCTCTGCGTCTGTGCCCCA
>JBFIYM010000136.1:0-12454 GCA_041605395.1 Myxococcota bacterium
GCGTTGTGGCGGAGCGTCCCGTAGTAGCCACGGTTCGCGAAGCTCCCGGCCAGCTGCGGCGGGAGCTCGAGCTGCTCGGCGATCTCTCGCGAAGTGGCGCCCTGGTTCGCGAGCCGCAGCGTCTGGTCGTGGATGTAGCGGTAGGTGTCGCGCTGGCCCTTGAGGAACGCGAGCGAGCGCTCGTTCCCGAAGGTGGGCCAGTGGTGGCTCTGGAACACGATCTCGACGTCGGGGAAGCGCTGGATGGCTTCGTCGATGTAGCCGCTCCACTTGAGCGCGTCGCGCACCTTGGCGCCGCGCAGCGTGTAGAGGTTGTGCATGTTGTGGTTCACGAGCTCGGCGCCGCAGTACACCTGCTGGGTGGGCAGGTAGAAGGCCAGCTCCGCCGGCGCCTCGGACTCGGGCGCGTACTGGAACACGAAGGGGACCCCGTCGATCGCGAGCGGCTGCGGCGTGCGATCCACGATCGTGTTCGGGATCGCCAGGCTCGCGGTGCCGGTCACGGGCTGCTTGCCGAGCCCGGAGTCGACGTGCCCGCGCGGCCCGAGCGGCAGGTTCGCGCCGAACTGGTAGCTGGCGCGGCGGCCCATCGCGGTGCCGGCGAAGACGTTCTCGCTGGTGACCTCTTCGACGAAGTGGCGCGGCGCGATGATCCGGACGCCCTCCGCCGACCCGTTCGGCAGCACGGCGCGCACGCCCGCGAAGTGGTCCACGTGGCTGTGCGTGAAGATCACCGCCACGACCGGGTCGTCCCCGAGGTGCGCTCGCGCCAGCGCCGTCGCGGCGGTGGCACTCTCCACGCTGGTGAGCGGGTCGACCACGATCCAGCCGGTCTCGCCGCGGATCCAGCTCATGTTGGCGAGGTCGTAGCCGCGCACCTGGTAGATGCCCTCGGTCACCTGGTAGAGGCCGTGCAGGTTGTTGAGCTGGGCCTGCCGCCAGAGGCTCGGGTTCACGCTCGCCGGCGCCTCGCCCTCGGCGAAGGCGAAGCGCTGCTGGCTCCAGCTGCGCCCCATCGGTAGCGGGATCGCCATCTCCGGATCGCTCGCCACGAGGCCCCGCTTCGCGTCCTCGAAGTCCTGCGGGTCGTCGAGCGCGAGCGCCGCGCCGAAGGCGGCGTTGGCCGCCGCCGTGGCGGGGGTGGGGGACGTGAAGCCGGCCTCGTCGGCGCCGCCCGACGGCGCAGCCGGAGGGGCCGACTCCTCCGCCCCACAGGCAGCCAACAAGCTGGCGATCGCCATTGCCAGAATCGGAAGCCGGATGCCCATGCGGTCCTCCCCTCGTGCGGCCCGATGGTAGTGCGGCTCGCTCGGTGTCGAGCCCTGTGGCAGCCTGTGCCGCATGAAATTCTGGCAGGTCGCATCGTTCTCGGAGCCCGAGCAGCTGGTCGAGATCGCCCGCGCCGCCGAGGAAGCCGGCTTCCACGGGGTGATGCTGGCCGACCACGTGTTCTTCCCCGGGGAGCTCCGCTCGAAGTACCCCTACTCCGAGGACGGCAAGCCCGGCTTCGACGGCAGCACGCCCTTCCCCGACCCGTGGACCACGATCGCCGCGATGTCGTCGGTGACCTCGAAGCTCCGCTTCGCGACCATGGTGTTCATCCTGCCGCTCCGGGAGCCGATCCAGCTCGCGAAGACGCTCGGCACGCTGGGTCTGCTCACGAACGGTCGCGTGGTGCTCGGGGCCGGCGCCGGCTGGGTCCGTGAGGAGTACGACACCCTCGGCATCCCCTTCGCCACGCGTGGCAAGCGCATGGAGGAGATGATCACGGTGATGCGCCAGCTCTGGACGGGGCGCATGGTCGAGCACAAGGGCCACTTCTTCGAGCACGGTCCGCTCCAGATGAGCCCGGCGCCCCCGCGCGAGATCCCGATCTACTTCGGGGGCATCTCCAGGCTGGCCCTCTCGCGGGCGGCGCGCCTCGGGCAGGGCTGGATGGGCACCGGGCAGACACCGGAGCAGGCCGTCGAGCTGTGCCAGACGCTCGCGAAGCTGCGCGCGGAGGCCGGTCGAGCGCACGAGCCCTTCGAGACCATCGTGCCGCTGGTGGTGCCCCCCGACGTCGACGGGCTGCGGCGCCTCGAGGAGCAGGGGATGACGTCCACCTCCTGCTACCCGTTCAGCTACACGATCGGGCCGAGCTCGACGCTGGCGCAGAAGCGCGAGCAGATGCTGCGCTTCGGCGAGACCTTCATCGCGAAGCTCGGGGGTTGAGCCCGGGCGCGCTCGCGAGTCCGGCCCCTATTCGATGCCCAACTTCGCGCTTCCCTCTCTGGAGAGTTCGAGGGCAAGCTCGACGAACCGGGGATGACTCAGACCGACTTCGACCCAGATCGCGTTCATCGATCGGTAGAGGGTGTCGTGCAGCGTGGTCGTTTCCCGGGCGGAGAAGGCGCTGCCGCGGACCCGTTCGAGAGTCGTCACCTCTTGCTCGACCTGGCCCACCAGCGTTTGATCCACGAGCGCAGCGATGCCCCGAACCTGATCGAAGGCCTCCGTCAGCTCGGACGGGCTCATCCCCGCGGCCATACGAGCGATCTCCAGGACATCCGTCTTGACGTGCTGGTTCTCCTCGACCCAGTGGTACTTGAGCATGTCCACGTAGAGCGGATCCGATCGGTCGCGGTCTCGATCCCGAACCGACTCGACGTAGTGGCGCTGACTCCCCCATTCGAAAGCGGTAAGCAGGAGGAATCGCGACAGCAGCGGATACTCGAGCACGGCGTTCGTGAATTCCGTCACGCGCTTCTTCTCTGGATCGAAGTATCGGCCGAAGGTGATTCCACACGACGCTTCCATGACCGCTTCCGCTCGCAGGAAGAGCTGCTGATGCTTCATCTCCTCCTCGGCGAAGCGGGAGAGGGCTCGCAGACGCATCCGGTCATCGTGCCAGCTCTGCTGCTCGATCTCGTGAAGCGAGATCGGAATGAACTCCTCGTAATTGCCAAAGAGATGCGGATAGCTGAACGCGCGAATGTGATTCAGGCCGCGCTGTTCTTCGGAAGAGAGGAAATCGAGCCCCTCGGAACCCACCCACGAGCCGGGAACGATCGGCTTCGATGCGTCGAACCGGCGCTCGCCGAACACCTCGTCGACGGTCCAGGCGACCCGCTCTGATGCTGCGACGGCAGCGCTGTAGTCGGCCCCTCGGGCGAACGCGTAGCTCTCGTCGTGAGTCATCGTGGCCTCCTGTCTCAACGCCGAGAGTCCGATGGAGGGCCGGCCCACTCAAGTACAAAAAGTGTACTGAACGAACGGACTGGCTGGGGTAGGCTCGTGCGCGTGAAGGGCTACGGCCAGTACTGCCCGATCGCCCAGGCCGCCGAGATCGTGACGGAGCGCTGGACGCCTCTGGTGCTCCGGGAGCTCCTGGTCCGGGGCACGCGCTTCAACGACATCCGCCGAGGCGTCCCGCTCATGTCGCCGTCGTTGCTGGCGAAACGGCTGCGGAGCCTCGAGGCGGCGGGCATCGTGGAACGCCAGGTCGGAGCCAACAGGGGCGTGGAGTACCAGCTGACGGAGGCCGGCCGAGAGATCGGCCCTCTGATCCTCCAGCTCGGAGACTGGGGCAAGCGCTGGCTCCGGCGCAAGGTGACACGCGACCAGCTCGATGCGGGCGTTCTCCTGTGGGACATCCGGGGCCGGGTGGACCCGGGGAGCTTCCCGGCGGGGCGGACCGTCGTCCGGTTCGAGTTCACCGACCTCCCGGCCGCGCGACGCCGATGGTGGCTCGTGAACGAATACGACGAAGTCGACCTCTGCCTCCGGGACCCCGGCTTTGGGGTCGATCTCTACCTGGCGTCGACCCTGCGAACTTTGACCGAGATCTGGATGGGAGACGTTTCGCTTCGCGCGGCGAGCGAGGACGGCAGGCTCGAGATCCACGGGCCCTCGGATCTCCGCCGGCGTCTCCGATCGTGGCTCCAGCTGAGCCCGTTCGCTTCGGTCCGGAGGAAGGGGACGGAATGACGAACGTATGGCGTAGTGGACTCAACGTTTCGATCGCACTGCTGGCGCTGGCAGGCACTCCGCCGGCCTCTGTGGCGCACGAAGGGGAGGAAGAGACGCCCGCTCCCATTCAGGAAGTGATCGGTGACGTGGGCGATGTCTCGTTCCCGATTTCGTGCGAAGCCGAAGGCGCCCAGGCCGCCTTCGATCGGGGCGTCGCTCTTCTTCACCACATGACCTACGAAGTGGCCGAGCGAGAATTTGCCAAGCTGACGAAAGCCGATCCTTCGTGTGCCATGGCGCACTGGGGGATCGCGATGACCCTCGTTCATCCGGTCTGGCCGGGCCTGCCCACGAGGGAGGTCATCGCACGCGGGGCAAGCGAAATCGCGCGGGCGCGGTCACTTCGCAAGACGGAGCGGGAAGCCGCCTACGTCGAGGCCTTGGCCAGCTTCTACGACGACTGGGAGGAGATCGACCACTGGACGCGAATCCGGCGCTGGGACGAAGCGCAGGCGGCCGTGCGCGAGCGGTATCCCGATGACGACGAAGCCCTGGCGATCGCAGCGGTGGTCCACATCGCGGCCGCGCCGAAGGAGGATCTGACGTATCGCTTCAACCGGGAGTCCGGAGTGCAGCTGGAATCGCTGCGCGCGCGGCGTCCGCGGCATCCCGGTGCTGTCCACTATCTGATTCACGCATACGACAACCCTCCGCTCGCGGAGCAGGCGCTTGCCGCAGCGCGCAGCTACGACGCGATCGCTCCCGAAGTTCCCCACGCGCTGCACATGCCGACGCACATCTTCACGCGTCTGGGCCTCTGGGTAGAGAGCGTCAGCTGGAACGTTCGGTCTCGGGAAGCGGCGCGAAAGCTGATCGTGGATGGCGCGATCTACAGCGAGTTCGCGCACGCATCGGACTACATGACCTACGCCTACCTGCAGGCCGGACAGGACGCCGACGCACGCAGAGCGAGAGAAGTGCTCTTCGAGGCGCCACGAATCCAGGACGGCTTCGTGTCGGCCTACGCGTACGCCGCGGTTTCGGCGCGCGTCGAGATGGAGCTGGGAGAGTGGAAGCAGGCCGCAGAGATCCAGCCCCGCAACCCGAGCAACATCTCCTGGGACGCGTATCCCTCCTGTGAGGCGCTCGTGCACTTCGCAAGGGGCATCGGCGCCGCAAGGAGCGGGCAGTCGGAAGCGGCGCGTGCTTCCGTCGCACGGCTGGATCAGCTGGTCGGCGCCCTCCAAGCAGAGGGACTTCCCTATTGGATCAAGCAGACCCGGGTCCAGAAGCAGGCGGTCGAGTCGTGGATGCTCCTCTCCGAGGGGCAGCGAACGAAGGCCCTCGCTGGGATGAAGCAGGCAGCGGACCTCGAAGACGCGCTCGACAAGCATCCCGTTACACCAGGCGCCGTGCTCCCCGCGCGCGAGCTCTATGCGGACATGCTGCTCAGCGCGGGGCGTTTCGAAGAAGCGCTCGCGGCCTACGAGGAGACACTTCGGATCTCGCCCAACCGCTTCAACAGCCTGGCCGGCGCCGGGATCGCCGCGGAAGGTGCCGGCCGAGAGCGCGATGCGCGTCGCCACTTCGAGCGGCTGCTCGAGATCGCTGGCGACGGCGGCACGAACCGCCCCGGTTTGGCGCGAGCCCGCAGCATGCTCTCTGATCCGGAGAGCTAGACGATTGGGCCCAGCTCGCCGCTGGCAGGCTCAGGGGCTGCGCGCGGCTCACAGCCAACGGCGACGCCGGAACCAGACGAACAGGCCCACCCCGATCGCGAGCATGACCCCCCACACCGCGGCATAGCCGTAGCGCCACCGCAGCTCGGGCATCACCTCGAAGTTCATGCCGTAGACACCCACGATGAAGGTGAGCGGGATGAAGAGGGTGGCCACCAGGGTGAGCGTCTTCATCACCTCGCTCAAGCGGTTGCTGGCGGCCGAGAGGTAGACCTCCATCAGGCCGACGGCGAGGTCGCGGAAGGTCTCGATGCTGTCGAGAACGACGAAGGCGTGGTCGTGGACGTCGCGCAGGAAGGGGCGCACGGGGTCGCTGATCGGTAGCGTCTCGTCGCGCCACAGCGCGGCGATGGCGTCGCGTTGGCGCCACTGGAGCCGGTGCAGATGCAGCAGCTGTCGCCGGACGACGTGCAGCTGGGCGAGCGTCTCGCGGGTGGGGCGATCCATCACCTCGTCTTCGAGCGCGTCGAGCGCATCCCCGATGTGCTCGATCACGGCGAAGTAGCCGTCCACCACCGCGTCGATCAGGGAGTAGGCGAGGAAGTCGGCCTGCATGCGCCGGATGCGGGACTGGTCGGCGCGGATTCGCTCCCGCACCGGCTCGAAGACGTCGCCCGGCTTCTCCTGGAAGGAGACGACCCAGCCGGGGCCGAGCACGAGCGAGATCTGCTCGATCTCGACGCCGCCGGAGGGCGCCAGCGTCGCCATGTGGCCGACGAAGAGGAGGCGATCGCCCCAGAGCTCGGCCTTCGCGGGCTGCGGGGCGTTGGCGACGTCGGCGATCGCGAGCCGATCGATCTGGAGCAGGCGGCCGATCTCGCGCAGCTCGTCGAGGTTGCCGAGCCCCTGCACGTCGATCCACACGGTGCGCCCGGGGTCCGAGAGCAGCTCCGGGATCTCGGCCGGGCTCGTGAGCGCGCGCTCCCCCTGTTGCGTCGCGTCGTACCACATCGCGTGGAGCTCGGGAGAGGGCTCGCCCTCGCGCACGGCCAGCGCACCGGCTGCGGACCCCGCCGGGGGCTTTCGGGTGCGACGCCGCTTCCGGCCGTGGCGATGGTTCGCCTTGCGCGCTCCGCTCATCGAATCCCCTCGCCGCCCGTCACCGGCAGCGCCACGCCCGTCACGGCGCCCGCTCCGCACAGGTAGACCACTGCCCGGCCGACGTCCTCGGGCTCGACCGAACGGCCGAGCGGGAGGCGCTTCGCGGCGACCTTGCTCCAGAGCGCGTCGGCCTTCTCCCGGTCTTCCACGCCCGTCACCTCGCGCAGCTCACCGAGCGTCATCTCGCTGCGGACGCCCGCCGGGCAGACGGCGTTCACGCGCACGCCCTGGTCCGCGACCTCGGCCGCCAGGGCCTGGGTGAAGCCGACCACGGCGAACTTGCTGGCGCTGTAGTGGGCGCGCCCGCCGCTCGCGCGGAGCCCCGTGGTCGAAGCGACGTTCACGATCGAGCCCTCGCCCTGTGCCACCAGGTGCGGGAGCGCCGCGCGGCAGGTGTGGAAGGTGCCGGTGGCATTCACGCCGAGCACGCGCGCCCACTCCTCGGGCGACATCTCGAGCACCGGCCCCTTGCCGAGCACGCCGGCGTTGCAGACCACGACGTGGAGCCCACCGAGCTCGCGCAGCGTGGCCGCGACGAGCGCCTCGCAATCGACGAAGCGCGCGACGTCGCAGGGGAACGCCGCGGCGCGGCGCCCGAGCGCCCGCACGGCCTCGACGCTGGAGGCGGCGTCGGCGGCGACTTCGGGCCGCTCCAGCAGGTCGCCGATCGCCACGTCGGCGCCGGCCCGCGCCAGCTCGAGCGCGATCCCGCGCCCGATGCCCCGCGCACCCCCGGTGACGATGGCGACCTTGCCTGCGAGCAGCGCCTAGCCCCGTGCGCTCGCCGCGTCGACGCGCGCGAGCACGGTGTGGTAGTCGGCGATGGTCTCGCGCAGGGCCGCATCGTCGGGCGCACTCTCCCGGACGTGCGGGCTCGCGCGCAGCGCCTCGGCCCACGCGGCGACCCGGCCGTGCTCCGCCGGCAGCGTGAAGCCCTGGAAGTCGCGCAGCAACGGCAGTCGCTCGAACACCGCGGCATACGTCGCGTCGACCAGGCCGAAGCGCGCGCCGCTCCAGTACCCCTCGTGGTAGCCGCGCGCGGCGAGGCGCGCCTCCAGCTCCGCGAACGTATCGGCCATGCGCTTCGCGAGGTCGTCTCGCCGCTCGGGGCGCACGTTCATGAGCAGCTCCTCGTAGTGGGGTGCTGGGGCCACGTCCGCCCAGCCGATCCACATGCGGGCCTCGGCGCGCTCCGCCGGCGCGTCGGGGAGCAGCTTCGGCGCGGGGTGGCGCTCCTCGAGGTACTCGTTGATCACGGCCGAGCCGTGGATCTCGCGTCCGTCGTCCTCGAGGAGCGGGACTGCGCCGCGCGAGGCCTTCTTCCGGTACCAGGCCGGGCGCCGGACCAGGTCGATCTCGACCAGCTCGGCAGCGACACCCTTGGCGTGCAGGACGGCGCGCACCCGGTGGCAGTAGTTGCAGGCGATCGCGCTGTAGAGCACCGGCACGGGGCAAGGATACACCGCGACGGCCGCGGGGCGGGCCCGGCGCGGCTCGCGCTCGCCCGGGCCACCCCGGCCCGCTTCTGCCCTCGCCGGGAGCAGTGCGCCATGCCATGCTCGCGCCCATGTGGGAAGCCGACCCGGCGCATATCGATCTCTCGCACGAGATCCGCACCATCTCCTTCGAGAATCCGAGCGGGGCGAAGGGCGCGGCCGCCACGGCCCACGGCGGCCGCAAGGGCGCGCCGAACAAGATCCTGGCGCCCGGGGAGCACCTGGTGCTGGCCGACGTCGCTGGGCCGGGCCGCGTCCGGCACCTCTGGATGACGTTTCCGCCGATGCCGCCCGAAGCCATGCGCGCGCTCGTGCTCGAGGTGTTCCACGACGGCGCGAAGGAGCCTTCGGTCAGCGTGCCCTGCCTCGACTTCTTCGGGCTCCCGCACGGCCGGCCCGCTCCCTATGCGTCCGCGCTCTCGGCCGCGCAGGAGGGCCGCGGCTTCAACTCCTGGGTGCCGATGCCGTTCCACGGGCGCATCCGCATCGAGCTGCGCAACGGCGCGGCGCGGCGCTTCCCGTTCTACTACCAGGTCGCCTACACGCTCGGGCCGGAGCGCGCGGGCACGGGCATCCTCCACGCGAGCTTCCGGCGCGAGAACCCGACCACGTTGCGCGAGGACTTCACGATCGCGGGCGGGCTGCGCGGCCCCGGCCGCTTCCTCGGCTGCAACGTCGGGATCCGCATCCTGCCCGAGCCCGACTTCTCGTGGTACGGCGAGGGCGAGGTGAAGATGTACCTCGACGGGGATCGCGAGCACCCCACCTGGTGCGGCACCGGTCTCGAGGACTACGTGGGCACCGCCTGGGGCATGGGCGCGCACACGACGTCGCTCCAGGGCGTGCCCCTCGTGGTCCAGCCCGAGGGCCGCGGCGGCATGCCCGATTTCGTGAGCTTCTACCGCTGGCACGTGCCCGACCCGATCGTCTTCCAGTCGGGGTGTCGCGTGACCCTCCAGCAGATCGGCGCAGTGAGCGTGCCGAAGGGACAGGGCGCGATCCGCGAGCGCCTCGATCGTAGCGGCCGCGTGGCCGGCTCGGGCTGGTACGAGCTCTCGGGCCCGCTCGAGGCCTTCGCGATCTGCGAGCGCCAGGACGACTACTGCGCCACCGCCTTCGTGTACTGCCGCGACGCGCAGGCCGTCCCGCGCGTCGATCTCGCCGCGGCCACTGCGGACCTCGCGCGCCGGGACTACGAGGCGCCGAGTCCCTACGAGGCGGCGCTCGGCCTGCTCACGGCGTGAGCCAGGCGGTGGCCCGCCCCGAGGCACGGCTGCGGCTCGTCTCGTGGAACGTGCACGGCACGCCGGTGGCGGAGCGCATTCCCGAGCGCCTGCGCGCGGTCGCCGGCGCCGCGCTGGCGCGGGAGCCCGCCCTGGTGCTGCTCCAGGAGGTCTGGCGTCGCCCCGATGCCGCCTGGCTGGAGGAGCGCTTCGCCCGCGCCGGGTACGTGGCGGTCGGCGTTCCCCACGGTGGCTTGCTGATGCGGACCGCCGGGCTGCAGGCCTTCGTCCACCGGCGCGCCGGCTGGCGCGTGGACGCCGCGCGCTTCCACGAGTTCTCCGCCGAGGCTGCGGACTGGAAGGTGTGGGAGGGCGACGGCCTCGGCGACAAGGGCGTGCAGGCCTTCACGGTCTCGAAGGGCGGGATCGCCTTCGAGGTGCTGCACACCCACCTCCAGGCGGCGTACCAGGAGGGTGGCTACGCGGAGGTCCGGCGCGCGCAGCTGCGCGAGCTCCGCGCGCTGGTGGCGAAGGTCGAGGGGCGCCCTGTGCTCGTCGCGGGCGACCTCAACACGACGCCGGACGAAGCCGCCTGGCAGGAGGTGGCGGACCTGCGCGACCTGACCGCCCCGCTGCGCGCGTCGTGTGGCTGCGGCACGTCCGTGCCCGAGGGTGGCGAGACGAGTCGCTGGCTCGACTACCTGCTGGCGTGGGTGCCCACCGGGTGGGAGGTCGAGGCGAAGCTGTCGCTGCTCCGGAGTCAGCGCCCGGACGTGCCCTACTCCGATCATCACGGCCTCGACGCGGTGTTCCGGATCGCGGCCCCCTCGCCCGCCCCCGCCCTTTCGCTCTCCGCGGCAGCGGCGGCGCGCCTCGCCGCCGGGCCGACGACGCGCCGCGAGCTGCTCGGAAACACGGCGCTCTGGCTGCTGGCGCGCGGCATCGGGGCGTAAGGGGGCGGACCATGGGAACGAGGCTCACGGGCAAGGTGGCGATCGTCACGGGAGCGGCGTCGGGCATCGGGCGCGCCACGGCAGCGCTACTCGCGAAGGAGGGCGCTTCCGTCGTCGTGGCCGACCTCGACGAGGCGGGCGCGAAGCGGGTGGCCCACGAGATCTGCGCGGCGGGCTCGCGCGCCGTCGGCTTCGGCGTCGACGTGTCGGACGAAGCCGGGGTGCGCGTGATGGTCGACGCGGCGGTCGAGGCGTTCGGCGGTCTCGACATCCTGCACAACAACGCCGCTGCGATCGGCGCGGCCAGTCCGGGCGTCGACGTGGACGTGGCCCGGATCGACGTCGAGGTCTGGGATCGCACCATGGCGGTCAACCTGCGGGGCGTGATGCTGGGCTGCAAGCACGCGATCCCCCGGATGCTCGAGCGCGGCGGCGGGGCCATCGTCAACACCTCGTCGGGCTCCGCCCAGCGAGGGGACCTGACCATCCCGTCCTATGCCGTCTCCAAGGGGGGTGTCGACACCCTGACCCTCTACGTGGCCGCCCAGTACGGCAAGCGCGGGATCCGCTGCAACGCGATCGCGCCGGGGCTGATCCTCACCCATCCCGTCGAGAACTTCGGTGGCGAGCGCTACGTGCGGATGCTCGAGGAGCACCACCTCACGCCACGGGTCGGCCGGCCCGAGGACATCGCCCAGGCCGTTCTCTTCCTCGTGTCCGACGCGGCCGGGTTCATCACCGGCCAGATCCTGAACGTCGACGGCGGGATCCTGAGCCACGCCCCGCCGGTGGCCGACATCCGGCGCATGGCCGCGATGGGGAAGGGCTAGGCGCCCTCCTCGGCGACCCGTCGCCGGATGTCCGCGCGCAGCTCGCCCTTGGCCACCTTGCCGCCCGACGAGCGCGGGAGCGCGTCGACCACGACGAGGCGCTCGGGCCACCACTCGCGCGTGGTGCCCCGCGCCGTGAGGTGCTCGCGCAGCGCGTCGAGGGTGAGCGTCTGGCCCGGGTGGAGCTCGGCGTAGACGCAGACGCGTTCGCCGTACACCGGGTCGGGCATGGCCACCGCGGCGGCGAGCGCCACGGCAGGGTGCGTGGCCACGGCGTCCTCGACCGCCGGGCCGCTGATGTTCTTGCCGCCGCGGATGATGAAGTCCGCCACGCGGCCGACGACGGTGAGCACGCCGTCGGCGTCGAGCGTGGCGACGTCGCCCGTCAGCATCCAGCCGTCCTTCGTGTAGAGCTTCGCGTTCGCGGCGTCGTCCTGGTAGTAGCCGCGACTGGTGAGCGGTCCCTTGCAGGCGGGCTGGCCGCTTCCGCTCGCGGTGACGTCCTTCCCCGCGTCGTCGTAGAGCCGCACCTGCATGCTCGGGATCACGTGGCCGGCGGTGCGCAGGCGGAGCTCGCGGGGGTCGCGGGTGGTCGTGCACGAGAGCGCCCCCGTCTCGTTCGAGCCGTAGAACTGGAGCACCGAGGCGCCGGTGCGCTCCTCGAACTCGGCGGCGCGCTCGTAGGGGACGGCCTCGCCGCCGGTGTAGAGGGCCCGCAGCGACGAGAGGTCGTACTTCGGCAGCGTGGGCTCGTTGAGCAGCATGATGAACTGCGTGGAGACGGCGGCGAGCACCGTCACCCGGTGGCGTTCGATGCGACGCAGGGTCTCCTCTGCGCTGAAGCGCTCGAGCACGACGCAGGGGGCGCCGAGGGCCGCGGGGGTGAAGTGGGCGGTCCAGAGGCCGAAGCCGAAGGGGGCGGGCAGCACCGAGCAGAACACGTCGGCTTCGGTCATCTCGCCGGACGCGACGGCCAGGTCGTGGAAGTGGAACCAGCGCGCCTGGTGATGGGTCACGCACTTCGGCAGGCCCGTGGTGCCGGAGGTGGAGTTCAGCAGGAACAGGTCGTCGACGCCGAGCCGTCGACTCGACAGGTCGGCGGGTGCTTCGGGACCGTTCTTGTAGCAGGGCTGGTCGAGGTCGAGCTGGCGCTCGACGACC
>JBFIYM010000137.1:0-12432 GCA_041605395.1 Myxococcota bacterium
CCATGACGACGCGGAGCGCGAGGTGGCCTACGATCGCGAGTCGCACATCGGACGGCTGGCGCGGGGGCTCGACGAGGCGCCCGCGCGCGGCTGGACCCTGGTGAGCATGAAGAACGACTGGAAGCGGGTGTTCCCGGCCGACTGACCGCGTCGGCTTCCCCCCGCACCCACCGAGGAGCGCATGGAAGCCGACCCCGAGGTCCTGACTCAAACCCTCGTGACCTTCGTCTCCACCTGGGGGCTTCGCGTCCTCGGCGCACTGGCCCTGCTCGCGATCGGTCGGATCGTGGCCGGGGTGGTGCGACGCTCGACGCGCCGCGCGCTCGAGCGAGGCGACGTCGACCCGTCGCTCGTCCCGTTCCTCTGCTCGCTCGTCTACTACCTGACGCTGGCCGTGGTCGTGCTGGCGGTGCTCAACCTGTTCGGCATCGAGACCGCCTCCCTCATCGCGATCCTCGGCGCGGCGAGCCTCGCGGTGGGTCTCGCGCTGCAGGGGACGCTCTCTTCGTTCTCCGCGGGCGTCATGTTGCTCGTGTTCCGCCCCTTCAAGGTCGGCGACTTCGTCGAGGTGGCGGGCATCTCGGGCGCGGTGGACGAGATCGGCGTGTTTTCCACGACGCTGCACACGCCCGACAACGTGCGCATCGTGGTCCCGAACTCGAAGATCTACGGGGACGTCCTCAAGAACTACTCGGCGAACGACACGCGTCGGAACGACATCGTGCTGGGGGTGTCGTACGACGACGATCTCGGCCGCGCCATCGAGACGGTGCAGCGCGTGCTCCGGGACGAGCCGCGGGTGCTCGACGATCCGGCGCCGGTCGTCGCGGTCTCCGAGCTCGGGGACTCCTCGGTGAACCTGGTGGTGCGTCCCTGGTGCAAGGGCGCCGACTACTGGGCGCTGCGCTTCGATCTCCTCCGTCGCCTGAAGGAAGAGGTCGAGAAGGCGGGCTGCTCGATTCCCTTCCCGCAGCGCGACGTCCACCTGCATCGGGCGGGCTCGGCCTGAGGGCGTGCGCCCGGTCCCGCGGCTTTGCGCGCGCGCCCGATCCCGCGGCTTGGCGCGCGCCCGATCCCGCGGCTTGGCGCGCGCCCGATCTCAGCGCTCGGGCGCCGGAAGCCCCACCCGGATCTGCCGGGAGAAGTCGAGCGACGCCCCGGCCGCCGTTGCGCGCTCGGTGATCTCGCTCCGCTCCCGTATCTCGGCGAACGGCAGCGCGGTATCGATTCGCCCCCGCTCGTAGAGCAGCTCCTCGAGCCGCCCGTTCACCAGGATGCGCCAGTCGAACGGCTCCCCCCGGCCGATGTGCTGGACGTGCCGGCGGATGGTCGTCGTGCAGTTGTGCGTGAACGCGTTGTACCAGTCCGGATGGTGGGCGATGTGCTCCACCGTCTCGAGGTAGTCGACCAGGAGCGCCCGCGCGTCCTCGACGGGCATGCGGATCCGATAGAGGTAGACGTGCTCGCCGCGGTGGTTCGTGCGGACGCCGACCACGTCGCGCTCGTCGGCGACGACGTAGTAGAGCTCGAACTGCCGGAAGAAGCCGAGGATCGCGGAGTACTCCTCGCCCACCTCCTTGCGTGTCTCGATCGAGATGGCGAGAGGCTGCGCGCCCTCGAACTCCCAGCTCGCGATGGTGTGGGCGATCAGGGTCGGTCCCCAGAACGAGAAGAAGAGGTCGACGCCGACGAGGCGATCCAGGTCGTACTCCCGGGTCTCCCAGATCGGGTCGAAGTCCGTCTCGCTCCGGTAGTGGAAGTTCCGGACGTTCCGGATCGTGACCCGGCTCCCGTCGAATTGAACCTCGGCCGGGCGCGCGACGTCCGGCTGCCAGTCGCGATCGTTCGAGGGAGGAATGCGCAGCCACCAGAGGGCCACCGCTCCGACCCCGACTGCGACCGCGGCAAGCGCGCGCCAGGCGGGACGCAGGCGCAGGTAGAGCGCCGCGCCGCCGAGCCCCACCGCCGCGGCGAGGCCACCCGCGAGCGCCGGCGTCGACGGCCCGTCGAACCAGAGCGCGGCCGCGGCCCAGGCGAGGGCCACGAACGCGACGGGGGCGAGCAGCCACTTCACGGGAGGCCTCCGAGGGCGATGCAACGGAGTGGGCGGGTCATTGGGACTCCTCGTCGCTCGCCCGCACAACGGGGTGAGTCGTGCGCGCTAGCCTAGCGTGCCCCGGTGCTTCGCCCGCTCCTCGACGCGTACCTCCGCCGCCGCTTCGCGTGGCTGCTCTCCCTCCTCACCCTCGTGGTGGGGGTCGATCCCGTGCTCGAGGCGATGGGCTTCCGCGGGCGCGCGCTCGAGTGGCTGCTCGCCCTCGCGCTGGCTGCGGCGGTCGTGGGCATCTGGCACGGGGGAACGTCGCGCCGGCTCGTGATTGGCTCCGGGGTCGCGCTGCTCGCCTGGCTCGTGCTCCACGGCGTGGCCTTCGGCGGGGGACCTTCACTCACGCCCGCTGCGCTCGGTGCCTGGAGCCTCTGGCTGGCGGCGGGCCTGCTCTCCGTCGTGTTCGCCGCGGGCCGCGTCGACACCGAGCGCATCTGCGCAGCGCTCTGTGTGTACCTGCTGGTCGGGCTCGCCTTCGGCGGCTTCTTCGCCACCCTGGACCAGGTCGATCCCGGCGCGCTTCGCGGCGGCCCGAGCGGGGAGCCGCTGGCCGTGAGCACGGCCACGTACTTCTCGTTCGTGACGCTCGCGACCCTCGGCTACGGCGACCTGGTGCCCGCCTCGGGCCCGGCCCGGGCGCTGGCCGTGCTCGAAGCGGTGTTCGGGCAGCTCTACCTGGCCGTGCTGGTCGCCCGGCTCGTGAGCCTCTACGCACGCGAGCGCTGAGGCCGGGCTCAGCCCAGGTAGAAGGCGTTCAGCTTGTTGCCGTCGAGGTCGCGGAAGTAGCCGGCGTAGAAGCCGTCGCCGCGGGGCCCCGGCGCGCCCTCGTCGGTGCCGCCGAGCTCGAGCGCCTTCGCGTGGATCGCGTCCACCTGGGCCTTGCTCTCTGCGCGGATGGCCGGCATCACGCCGTTGCCGACGCTGGCGGGCTTCTTGTCGTAGGGGCGGGTGACGGCCAGGCCCGCGGCGTCGAACGAGGTTCCCCAGAGCACGAAGGTCTCGATCTCCATCAGGCGCTTCGCGCCCACCAGGGCCAGCAGCTCGTCGTAGAAGCGGCCCGCCCGGGCGGGGTCGTTGGTTCCGAGAGTGACGTAGCCGATCACGCGGATTCTCCTCAGGCGGGCGCGGGGAGGGCTCTCCCGAACGGTTGCGAGGCGGAGTATACGGGGTGGCCGCCCACCCCGGGGGCAGCGGATTGCCGACTCGCCGGAAGGAGGCCCAAGGCCGCGCACGGAAGGGACTTTCCGCCGTGGGGGAAGGGTCTTTCCGTCTTCCACCAGTCCCGGCGCGGGGTACCGCGGCACGACCTGGGAAAACCCTTCAGCCGGAGAGGTAGGCGCCGAACGCCTGGCGCAGGGTCCCGGCGTTCGCCGGCTCGACCGTCTCGCCGTGGGCCACGGCGATGCGCGCGAAGTCGAGCCGACAGAGGCGTTCGACGAACTCCGCCACGCTTGCGCGGTCGCTCAGCAGGATGAAGCGCGCCGTGCGCGAGGGTCCGAAGCGCTGCCAGGCCCCGAGCAGGCGCCAGCCGAGGCGGTCGCGCCGGGGCGCGTCCCGGATGTGGAAGCAGGCGTCGGTGAGGATCAGCGTGTGGGACGGACGGTGCAGGAACGCGACCTCGCTCACGCCCCGTCCCGAGTCCATCACCTCGTGTCCGAGCACCTCGCCGAAGGGCGTGGGCGTCTGGGCGTCCAACACCCGCCCGGCCGGAAGCTCCGGTCGGCGCGCCGCCAGGCCGGGCGCGAGGAAGACCGCGGCATCGGGAAACGCGCCGGACCAGGCGCCGATTCCCGTGTAGTGGAAGCTGTTCGGCGCGATCAGGAAGGCCACCCGGCCGAGCTTCGCGATCGCGCTGCGCGCCTCCTCGTCCGGCAAGGGTGAGATCACGGCGAGGGCGCGGTCCGCGAGCTCGACGACGAACGACCGGGTCGGGATCGCGAGACCGCCGGGCAGGAAGAAGCGCCGCTCGACGGCCAGGAGCCCCGGGCGGAGCGCGACCGGGCCGGGCCGGAAGCCGGCGTCCCAACGGGGGCCGCCCCACGCCATCAGGCGGTCGAGCAGCCCGCGACGCGGGCTCAGAGCTGCACCCCGGCGTGCCGCGCCCGGACCAGTGCTTCGACGCCCTCGACGCGGCGCATCACCTCGCGCAGCTGGCGCGCGAAGGTCTCGCGCCGGGCGGCGAGGTCCGGCGCGCCGGGCGCGACCAGGTCGCGGTTGCGCGCGAGCCGGAGCGCCGAGGCGAAGACGACCTTCGAGATCGCCTCCTCGCGCAGGCGTCGCTGCAGCACGTACTGGCGTCCGAGCGCGAGGCACTCGCGGAGGAACGGCTCGTCCTCGACCGGCCGCGACGGGTCTCGTCGCGCCAGCGCATCGCCGACCACGCGGTAGGCCTCGACGAAGGGCCGCAGGATGCGGTGGGCCGAGAACGGCTTGAAGCGCGTCACCAGGTCGGCCAGCGCGGCCGGACCGCCCTCGAAGGCGTTCTGCCAGTGCGGATCGTGGAGCGCCACCTCGGCGGCCAGCTCCGCCTCGAAGGTCTCCTTCTCCGAGAAGAAGAACTCGAACTTGAGCAGGTCGCGCAGGCGCAGTGCCTCCTCCCGGAACTCGCGACGGCGGTCCTGCACGTCGGGCTCGGCTGCGCGCAGTAGGGAGAGCTCCGCGATCGCGCCGTTCACGAAGTAGTGGATCACCGTGTTCCGGTAGTAGGCGGCAGCGAGGTGCTGGCGCGCGGCGATCCCCCAGACCACGTCGGGGCCCTCGTCGAAGCGCGTGAGGAGGCCATTCTCGACCAGGAGGTTCAGGTTGTGCCGGAGTCCTTCCGGCGTGTGGAGCGTGAGCTCCTCGCTCACCGGGAGCTTCCGGCGCTCCACGTAGGCCAGCAGGTTGTGCAGCGCCTCCTGCATCTCCGACAGCGAGAGCGCGCGGTCGCCGCGACCGAGCAGCGCGAGACAGACGAGCGCGATCGGGGTGATCGGGGTGGCCTGGTTGATCCGCACACAGACCTCGAAGCCGATCTTCTGGAGGCCGAGTGCGCGCTCGTCGGGGTCGGGCGGCGCCGTCGGGTCGGGCTCGCCGAGCGCCGACGCCAGCGAGAGCGGCTCACCGAAGCGCACCACGATGCGCCCGTAACGGCGCCCGAGGCGGCGCAGGATGCGCACGAACCAGAAGAAGCCCTCGCGCTCCTTGGCGGCGCCGAGCTGCTCGGCCGCGTAGTCGGAGACGTCGCTGATCTGGTCGTAGCAGATGGAGACCGGCACCAGCGAGACGTCCTCGCTCTTGCCGCGCCGGTAGGCGTCGACCACGTAGGCGAGCATCCCGAAGCGCGGCGGCAGCAGCTTGCCGGAGCGCGAGCGGCCGCCCTCGATGTACCACTCGAGCGGGAAGCGCTTCTCGACCAGGAAGTCGATGTAGTGGCGCAGCACGAGCTTGTAGATCTCGTTGTCCTTGAAGCTCCGCCGGATGAAGAACACGCCGGCCCGCCGCACCAACGGCCCGACCGGAAAGAAGTTCATGTTGATGCCGCCCGCGGTGTGGTTCGGGGGCAGGCCGTTCTCGTGGAGCAGGATCTGGAGCACGCCGTGGTCGAGGTTCGACTTGTGCGTGGGCAGGAACACGACGGGGTGGCGCTGCGACAGCGCGCGGATGCGATCGAGCTGTGCCGGCTCGTGGTGGAGCACCTCGCGGTAGCCGCGACGCGCCATCCACTGCCAGAACTGCACGACGAGGTCGATCACGAAGGGGGTGTGCGTGGCGGCGATCTCGCGCAGGTTCGAGGTCGCCTGGCGCAGCACGTAGGCGTAGGGGCGATCGAGCGAGGTGGCGAGACGCCGGAGCTCGCCGCGGAAGGCCGGCCGCGAGAGGATGTCCTCGTGGACGAAGCGGGGCACCTTGTAGCGCGCCCCGCGCAGGCGCCGCTCCGCGATGTCCAGCACGAGACCGGCCTGCCGCAGCACGAACTCCGCGAACCCCAGCGTCGCGCCCGTGTCCGCCACCGCGCGCTCCTGCCAGCGCTCGCGCAGCGCCGAGGCCGTGGCGGGCTCACCGGCGACGATGCGCACGCGCTCCCGCGCGTGCCGCAGCACCCAGTGCTCGCGAATCCGGTTCGGGTCGCGTGGGTCGCCGAGCTTGGCGAGATCGGAGAGCCGCGCTTCGCGCCGGCCGTCCCGCTTGACCGGCCGCCAGACCACCCGGAGCGGCGCCAGCAGCGGGTCGTCTCCGGCGGCGAGCGCCGGCTCGAGGCGCGGATCGAGCCGGCCGTAGCGGCGTCGTCGCGAGCTCGGGAGCGAGAGCGCCTCGACGCTCGCGCCCGGCGGCGTGTGCCGCCGGATCCACGCTTCGAGCAGCTTCCTCTCCAGCCGACTCGCGGTGTCGAGGAGGAACAGGACGCGGCGTCCCCGGGCTTCCGGGAACGCGGGCTCGTCGAGACAGGGCGCGTCGTAGACGGACATCCGCCCCGGATTCTATCCCGCCGGGCAGAGAGCCGGGTCCGGGTCGCCCGACGCCCGACGGAGAGGTTCCGGCTCGCGGTACCCTCGCTCCGCATGGACACCGCCGACCCGCGGGCAGGTTTCGACGGCTGGCGCATCGTGGCGCTCGCCGCCGTGGCGCAGGGGCTCTCGCTTCCGCTGCTCGGCGCCTACGGCGTGGTGGCGACCCCGCTGATCGAGGAGTTCGGCGCGACCGCGACCCAGCTCGGCCTCGGGATGTCGCTCGCGATCCTGGCGACCGCGGGGGTCGGGCCGCTGCTCGGCCTCGGACTCGATCGCGGTCCGCTCCGGACGATCATGCTCGCCGGCGTGGCGTTGATGTTCACGTCCGTGTTCCTGCTCTCGTTGGGGACCGCCTTGTGGCAGCTCGCCGTCTGCTTCGCCTTCGCGACGGCGGGCATGTCGATGTACGGGATGCTCCCCGTGCAGGTCATCCTCGTGAACTGGTTCGTGGTGCGCCGCGGCGCGGCGCTCTCGTTCGCCTTCCTCGGCACGAGCGCGACGGCGTTCGTGGTGTCGCCCGCGACGGCCTGGCTGGTGGAGGGCTTCGGCTGGCGGACGGCACTGGTGGCGCTGGCCGGCGGCGCCGCGGCGCTCGCGGTGCCGGTGATCCTGCGGCTCGTGAAGCGGCCCGAGGAGCTCGGCCAGACGCCCGACGGGCCCCGGGCTGCGGCGAGCGTCCCGATGCCCGCCGGCGGAGTCGGCGGCGTCCCGCCGAAGGTGCCTCCGCGCTGGCTCCGCGACCCCAACTTCTGGTTGATCGGCGCCGGCGGCGGCCTCGCCATGGCGGTGGCGGTCGCGAGCCTCTTCCTGGTACGTCACCTCGAGACGCTCGGGATCCCGCGCACCGACGCCGCGTTGCTGCCGTCCGTGATGGCCGCCTCCGGCATGGGCGGCAAGCTCGCCGCCGGCTGGCTGGTCGATCGAATCGACCCGCGCGCCGTGCTCGCGGGCGTGCTGGGTCTCCACGCGCTCGGCTGGGTGCTGGTGGCGTCGCAATCGAGCTACGCGCTGCTGCTGGTGGCGGCGGTGCCCCTCGGTGTCGGTGGCGGGGGCTTCCTGCCGATTCCGCCGGTGCTGCTCGGCCGCTGCTTCGGACGCGAGGCGGTCGGCCGGGTGGGCGGGCTCCACGGGCTGCTGCATCTCCCGCTGCTGCTGGCCGCCGCGCCGCTGGTGGGCTGGCTGGCCGGGGGGAGCGGCGGCTTCCGAATCCCGTTCCTGGGCCTGGCGGGCGTGCTGCTGCTGGCGGCCGTCGTGTTCGCCGCCCTGCGGATTCCGGACCACGAGCCCGGCCGCTAGCGCAGGGAGGCCCGCTGGGGCGACGCGCCCGTCGCCGCTAGGGCGATGCGCTCGTGGCCGCGTAGTCCACGACCAGCTGGGCCATCGCGCGGACCCCGAGCGCCAGCCCCGCGTCGTCGACGAGGAAGCGCGGGGAGTGGTTCGGCGCGGCGTCGGCCGGCGCCACCTTCGGGTCGCGCACCCCGAGCCAGAAGTAGAGGCCGGGCACCTCGCGCGCGAAGAGCGCGAAGTCCTCGGCGCCCGTGCGCGGGAGGCCCGCGACGAAGCCGCTGCCCGCCACGCGCGCCAGCGTCGGCTGCATGCGCTCGTAGAGCGCCAGGTCGTTCCACGTGATCGGGTTGCCATCGTCGATCGTGAGCTCGACGTCGACGCCCGACGCCTCGGCGGTCTTGGTGACGGTGCGCCGCACCCGCTCGTGCAGCTCCTTCCGGATCTCGGGGTCGAGCGCCCGCATCGTGCCCCGGAGCTCCACCTCGTCCGGCAGGATGTTGTTGCGCGAGCCCCCGTGGATGGAGCCGATCGAGACCACCGACGGCACCCCGAGCGGGACCTCGCGCGCCGGGATCGCCTCGATCGCGAGCACGATGCGCGCCGCCACCGGGATCGGGTCGACGCCCTTCCAGGGATAGGCGGCGTGCGTGCCGCGCCCGCGCAGCACGATCTTCATGCGATCGGAGCTCGCCATGGCGCCGCCCGCCACCGCCGCGATCTGCCCGCTCGCGTAGTCCGAGCTCACGTGGAGGCCGAAGACCGCCTCGGGCCGCGGGTCGGCGAAGGCGCCCTCCGCGAGCATGCGCGAGGCGCCGCCCTCCTCGCCCGGCGGGGGCCCCTCCTCGGCCGGCTGGAACACGAAGAGCACCGTTCCCGCGAGCCGGTCCCTGAGCCCCGCCAGCACCTCTGCGGCGCCGAGCGCGATCGCCGTGTGGGCGTCGTGGCCGCACGCGTGCATCACGCCGACCTCGCGCCCGAGGTAGGAGGTGCGCACGGTCGAGGCGAACGGCAGGCCGGTCTCCTCGGTGACCGGGAGGGCGTCCATGTCGGCACGCAGCGCCACCACCGGGCCGGGCAGCGCGCCACGCAGCACCCCGACCACGCCGGTCAGGGCGATGCCGCGGCGCACCTCGAGCCCGAGCGACGCGAGCCGCTCGGCGACGATGCGCGCGGTCCGCTCCTCGCGATTCGAGAGCTCGGGGTGCTGGTGCAGATCGTGACGCGTCGCGATGACGCCCGGCTCGACCCGCGCGGCGAGGCGCACGATCTCGTCGTCGAGCTCGGCGCCGGCCGCGGGAAGCGCGAGGACGAGGGACAGCAGGATCGATGCGGGCTTCACGAGCGGCTCCTATCGAGAGGGAAGGGCGGAGGGTACCCTCCACGCCACGCAGAGGGAGGGCCTGCATGCCGAGTTCGCTTCGCCGTCCGCCCGAGGCCTGGGCGCTGGTCGTCGCCGGGGGCGCCTGGCTCGCCGTGACCGGCTCGTCCGGCGCGCTGGCGTTCCTGCTCGGCGTCGTCCCGGGCGCGCTGCTGGTCGCGAGCGGCGTCGGCGCGCTGCTGCTCTGGGAGGACGTGCGCGTGCGCCAGTACGGCGCGCTCGGCGCCGTGATCGGCGCTGCGCTGTCCCTGCCCATGCTGTTCCTCGCCGGCGGCGCGCTCGCGCTGCTGCTGGGGCTGCTCTCCGCGGCCGCCTTCGTGGCCGCGGGCGCGATCGCCGTGCGCGACACCGGGACGGTCGAAGGCGTGCCGGCGCCCGCCAGCACGCTTCGCACGTCGGCGGAGACGGCAGGCGACGACGCCCTGCTCGCGCTCTTCGATCTCGCCCTGCCGCAGCCGACCGACGCGGAGGCGGAGCGACACGTGAACGAGCTCGAGGAGGCCGAGACGCTCTTCGCCGCACGCGGTTGGCTCGAGAAGCCGGAGAGCTTCCACGCCGCCCCGCCCCCGTTCGAAGCCGTCGCCACGCGGCCGAGCCGCTCGGCCCGCATCGACTTCGAGCACGCCACCTGTAGGAGCGAGTACGAGCCCCACCCCGAGGAGCCGGGCCGCGAGCGCTGGCTCGGCTACGCGCCGACGCGAACTGCGCACGCCTGGGTGCTGCGTCACCGGGACGCCAGCCGGCCCTGGCTCGTCTGCATCCACGGCTATCGCATGGGCCTGCCCTGGATGGACCTCAGCGCCTTCCGCGCGAAGCAGCTCCACGAGCGGCTCGGTCTGAACGTGCTGCTGCCCGTGCTCCCGCTGCACGGCCCGCGCCGCATCGGACGCCTCTCCGGGGACGGCTTCTTCGGGGGCGACATCGTGGACATGGTGCACGCGGAGGCGCAGGCCGCCTGGGACCTGCGGCGCTGGCTCGGCTGGATCCGGGCGCAGGGCGCGGCGCGCGTGGGCGCCTACGGCCTCTCGCTCGGCGGCTACAACGCGGCCCTGCTCGCGAGCCTCGACGAGGACCTCGCCTGCGTGGTCGCGGGCATCCCGGCCACGGACCTCGCCGAGCTGGTGTGGGAGCACGGGCCCGCCCACATCCTGCACGTGGCCGAGTCGCGAGGGCTCTCCCGCGAGCGGGCGGAGCGCGTGCTGCGCGTCGTCTCGCCGCTCGCGCTGGCGCCGCGCGTCCCCCACGAGCGCCGCTTCGTCTTCGGGGGGACCTCCGATCAGCTGGTGCCGCCGCGCCAGGTGGAGGCGCTCGCTCGACACTGGGAGCGACCCGTGATGGCCTGGTACCCCGGCGCCCACATCACCTTCGGGCTCCACGAAGCGGTGACGCGCCAGCTGGCCGAGGCGTTTCGGGCCGGCGGTCTCAGCTCGTGAGACTGCGCGAGATCGAGGTCGTCGAGGACCTCACCGCGAAGAGCCGCTGCGACGAAGGCTTCCTGAAGCTGCGTCGGCTGCGGCTCCGCAATGTCTACGAGGACGCCGTCTCCGAGGTCTACCCCTGCGACGTGGTCTCGCGCCCGGGAAGCGACGCCGTGGTGGCCGTGCTCTACGAGCGGGACGACGAGGGCCGGGTCCACGTGTTCCTGCGCGAAGGGGTGCGGCCGCCGGTCTATCTGCGCAAGCTGCGTCGCTTCCACCACCCGGACCGGCGGGAATACCTGCTCCTCGCCGAGGTGATCGCCGGCCTCGTCGAGGCGGGCGACGGCGAGGGCGCCGCCGGCATGCGGGAACGCGCTGCGATCGAGGCGCGCGAGGAGGCCGGCTGCGAGGTCGCGCCCGCCGCGTTCCAGGTGATCGGGGGCGAGACCTTCGCGAGCCCGGGCACCAGCGACGAGAAGGTCTACTACTGCGCAGGGCCGGTAGCCGCGGGCGCGCTGGATGCGGCGACGGGCGACGGCAGCGTGATGGAGGAGGTGGGCCGGATGGTGCGCCTCGAGCTGACGGCCGCCATCGAGGCCTGCCGCCGCGGCGACGTCCCCGACATGAAGACGGAGCTGGCGCTGCTGCGCCTCTGCGATCACCTGGGCTTCCTCCCCCAGCTCGGCTGCTTCGTGGGCGAGCTGCCCGAGTCGCTTCGGGCCCGCTACCGGCGGCTCGGGATCGCGGCGCGCGAATGAACGACGGCCCGGGCATGAAGAACGACGGCCCAGGCATGAAGGTCGGCGGCCCAGGCATGAAGGTCGGCGTGATCGGCGCCCGCCGCGTGCGGCAGGGCCTCGGGCCCTACGTGGTCCGGCATCTCGTGGCGCTTGGCGCGGAGGTGCCGTGCTTCCTCGCGAGCCGCGCCGAGACGATTCCCGAGACCGAGCGCGCGACGGGGGCCCGGGGCTACACCGAGCTGGATCGGATGCTCGGGTCCCATCGCGTCGATGCCCTCGCGATCCTCTCGCCGGCCGAGAGCCACGAGCACTACCTCGCGGGTGCGCTCGCGTCGGGGCTCCACGTGCTCTGCGAGAAGCCTCTCGTGTGGGGCGGCGCGGGGCTCGGCGTGCGGGCGGCGGCCGTCGAGCGCGCCTATCGCGAGGCGGGCCTCGGGCTGCGCGAGTGTTGTCAGTGGCCCTGCACGCTGCCAGCCTTCCGCGCGCTTCACCCCGACGTCGGCCCCGTGCGCTCGTTCCGGATGCGGCTCTCGCCTTCCACGCGGGAGCCTCGCCAGATGCTCGGAGACTCGCTCTCCCACCCGCTCAGCCTGCTCCAGGCGCTGGCGCCGGGCCCCTCCGAGGTCGCGGACGTCCGCTTTCCGCGCCTCGCGCCGGGCTCGCTCGAGCTCGCCTTCGTGTGGCAGGCGCTCGGCGGCGCCGTCGCCGTCGAGATCGAGTTCGTCACGCGCGAGCAGCCGCCGCGTGAGGCCGGCTACGGCGTGAACGGCCGTTGGGCCGAGCGACGCATCCGAGCGAGCGACTACGCCTTTACCTTCCACGACGCCGGACGCGAGGTCCCGGTGCCGGATCCGCTCCGCACGCTGCTCCGCGACTTCGTGGCGGAGCCCTCACGGCTGCCGGGAGGCGAGATCGGGGCTCGGATGGCGCATCTCGAAACAATTCTCGATGCTCTCGCGGCCGAGGAGGCCTGATGCACTCGATCCACGACTTCACCGCCAAGCTCCGGCAG
>JBFIYM010000138.1:0-12409 GCA_041605395.1 Myxococcota bacterium
CATCATGAACCGGTCGAGCTGCGCCTCGGGAAGGGGATAGGTGCCTTCCTGCTCGATCGGGTTCTGGGTGGCGAGCACGAGGAACGGTTCTTCGAGCGCGTGCGTCTCCCCGCCGATCGTGACCTGCCGCTCCTCCATCGCCTCGAGCAGGGCCGACTGCACCTTTGCCGGCGCCCGGTTGATCTCGTCGGCGAGGACGTCGGGAGAGAAGATGGGCCCGCGGCGCACTGCGAAGCCGCGCGTCTCGGGGAGCCAGATCGGGGTCCCGATCAGGTCGCCGGGCAGCAGGTCCGGGGTGAACTGGATGCGGCGGAAGCCGAGCCCGAGGGCCTGGGCCAGCGAGCGCACCGCGGTCGTCTTGGCCAGGCCGGGGACACCCTCGACGAGCACGTGACCGCCGGCGAGCAAACCCATCAGGAGGCCGTCCACGAGGCCGCGCTGGCCCACGACGGCGCGGCCCACCTCGTCTCGCAAGGCCTTCAGCACCTGCTCCACTTCCGGCTCCGATCTAGCTCTCGCGGATCTTGTCCACGATTGCGCTGCTTCGCACGCCGGGCACCTGGCGCAGCCGCCGGATGCGGCCCGCGAAGCCCGGCGGGGCGTCCTTCGCCCGCAGCGTGGCGAGCGGCCAATCCCCGCCCTTGGCATAGACGTCCGGAGCGAGCGCGCCGAGCAGCGCGCGCGGCGTCGGCTCCGGAAAGATCACCACCCAGTCGACGCAGGCGAGCGCGGCGAGCAGCTCCGCGCGCTGACGGGCTGGCACGATGGGCCGGTCCGCGCCCTTGAGGCGTCGCACCGTCGCGTCGGCGTTCACGCCGACCACGAGCCGGTCCCCCATCCGCCGCGCCTGCGCGAGGCTGCGCGCGTGGCCCACGTGGAGCAGATCGAAGCAGCCGCTGGTCAGCACGACCTGCTCGCCACGGCGCTGCGCGCGGCGCACCGCGCGCGCCGCTTCGGCGCGGCCGAGCACCTTCTTGCGGTAGGCGGCGCTCACGAGTCGGCCCGCACTTCCGGCGGCAGCGGAGCGTCCTCGCTCGGCAGCAGCACGGACTGGATGCGTCGGATGCCACCCATCACGAAGCCGGGGAGGCCCTCGGTGAGGAAGCCGGCCGGCCCGGTGGCGAGCGTCTGGATCGGGATCAGGCGCGCGTCCGGCTCCCCCCAGTGGCCGGTCAACGAGAAGTAGGCGCCCACCAGGTTGTTGTTGCGGCCCAGGATCACGCGATTCAGGATCGGCACCCGGTCGATCATCGAATCGAGGCCCGGGAAGAAGAACAGGCCGACGACGCCTTCGAGCGCGTACGGGTCGACCACACCGCCGGTGCCACTGGCGCCCATGCGCACCGTCGGCGCGTGGAGCTGCAACAGCTCGAACACCAGCTTGCCTTCCTTGACCCGCGCGACCGCGTCGATGGCGTCGTACGGCAGCTCGTCGCGGGCGCCGAAGGGATTGAACTGGTCGCTCGCCAGCGCGATCGCGAGCATCACCGGGATCTTCTCGTTGATGGTGCCCTCGCGCGCGTGCATTGCGATGAGACCCTTGGCGTCGCCGAGAGGATTCAAGCCCGGCTGGAGCTGGCCCGAGATCGCGCCCGCTCCGAACAGGGTCCCGTGCAGCGCACCACGCTCGAGATCGGCGGCCCGCCAGAGCGAGAGCAGGTCCAGGCCCGCGAACTGGGCCTGGGCCTCGAAGGGAAGGTCCTCCCCTCCGAGCTCGAGGCGGAGGCGGCCCTCGAGGTCGGTGCCCGCCAGCCGCACCGCCGTGCCGGGCAGCTCGAGCCGCCCGCCGTCGACGCGGACGCGACCCGACGCGCCCTCGACCCGCCAGCGCCCCATGCGTGTGGCCTCGAGCACGAACTGGCCCGACAGCCACGGGCTCGACGGCGGGTCGAGGCTCATCGCCTCGAAGGGCGGGCCGAGCTGCGCCGTCACCTCGACGGCACCCGGTCCGGGCTCGGGGTCGTCGCCCGCTCGATAGCGGCCGGTCGCCTGGATCGGGAGCCCCGCCCAGACGCCCCGCGAGACGCCGAAGGAGAAGCCCGCGTCCGCCGGCTCGAGCGTGGCCAGCACCTGCTCGAGACTGCAGCCGAGCGCGGGATGCGAGACCCACTCGAGCTCGAGCGCGAGCCGCTGCCACTCGAGCGTGGCCTCGCCGGCTTCGTCGTCGCGCGCCTCGCTGAGCCAGGCCCGAAGCTTCTCGACTCCCGGCAGCGGCGGTTGCGGCTTGGGCGCCCGGCATTCGAGCTCGTCGAGGGAGCGCACGTTCTCGATGCCGGCCAGCTCGAGCGCGAGACGGGGCAGGGCGCTTCCGTGGAGCACGCTCTTCTCGACCGTGAGATCGAGGCGGTCTCCGGCGAAGGTCAGCTTCGCGTCGACCTCGGGGAGGCGGTCGGTCTCGTTGATGCGGACGGTCGCCGCGTCGAGCCCGCCCCGGAAGCGGAGCACGCCGGCCCGATCCAGCGGGCTCCGCTGGAAGACGCCGCGCAGGGCCTCGAGGGGGCCCTTCAGGTCGGCGTGCAGGCGCGTGAAGCGCCCGTCTTCGACGCGCTTCAGCGCGTCGGCCGCCGTGCGGCGCGGGGCCTCCGGCAGCTGCGCGACGAGGCGCGACGCGTCGCGCAGCTCCATGCCCGCGACCTTGACCTGGAGGTGGCCCGGAGCGTCGTCGAGCGTGGGCCGGGCCAGCGCTCCGCTGGCCGAGACCTGGATGCCCCCATCGCTGAGCTCGAGGGCGTGAAGGCGCAGCTCACTCCCGTCGACGAGGAGCCGGCCGGTGAGGCGCGGCGCCGGGAGCTCGAGCTCGAGCCACGCCTCCTTCCCCGGCGCTGGCAGCGGGCCCTGCACGCCGCGGCCCGCCACGGTGAGCTCGAGGGTGTGGGGCCCCTCCCCGGGTGCGACGAGCTTGGCGTTGCCGCGCAGCTCGCCTTCGAGGGGGACCTCGATGCCGAGCGTTCCGAGCAGCGCACCGAGCGGTGCCGCGTCGAAGGCCATGGCGAGGCTCGCTTCGTCGTGCCCCATGCGAAGGCCGAAGCGGGCGGCGAAGGTCTCTTCCCCGCGCCGCACGCGGGCCGCGAGGTTCGCGTTGCCGCGATCCCGCCGGAGCCCCGCGCAGCTGAGCGAGCCGTCCCCGGCCTCGAGCAGCACGTCGAGCATTCCGTCGCGCGGGACCAGCAGGGTGAGGCCGCGCACCTCGAGATCCGGGATCCCGCACGGATGCTCGCGGAGGAACGTCCCCGTGACCTCGATGGGCCGCATCACCTTCGCGACGCGCGTGTCCTCGGGGTGCTCATCGGGGCGGGGCGGGAACAGCACGACGACGTCGTCGAGTCGGAGGTCCGCCAGCCCGAGCCGGCCCAGCAGCAGGGAGAGCGGGTCGAGTCGGGCCCGCACCCGGCCAGCCAGCAGGGTCACGTCGTCCTTCAGGATCGCCCGCGCCCCATGGGCCTCGAGCCAGATCCACGGCAGCACGCTGGCCCGGGCCAGCTCCAGGCGGGCGAGCCGAACCTCGCCCTCCAGGACCTGTGCGAGCTGCTTCTCGGCTTCGACCCGCAGGCGCTCGGGCGCCATCCGCGCCGCCAGCCAGAAGCCGGCCAGGGCCGCGCCGGCGAACACGAGGGCCAGGACCAGGAGAATCGTGAGGCCGCGGCGCAATGGAACGTCCCGCTCGCGACGGTAGCAGTGGGCCTGCGCCATGCCCCGAAACCCCTTCAGAGCGCCGCTTCGCGAGAAGGCGAATGGCCGCTCCATCCCCACGGGATACCACGGTTTCCGGGCTGTGGGGGGTTCCCGTCGTCCGCCGGAACCCCTGATTCCGTCTCAAGAATTCGGGCCGTCTTCCGAAATGGTCTCACATCGCCCTCATCCACGAGGGGACGGGGACTGCACGTGACGATGAACAACACCCGACAACCGAACCGGGTACGCGAGCTGCGCGAGAACCGCCTGATGACCCAGGCCCAGCTCGCACGCAAGGCGCGCGTGGCCCTTCGCACCATCCACAGTGTCGAGAAGGGCATGAACTGTCGCATGGACACCAAGCGCAAGATCCTGATCGCGCTCGGCATGCGCTTCGAGGACAAGGACTACGTCTTCCCCGGTGGCCCGCGTCGCGAAGAGATGCCGATGATGGTCGCCCCTGTCTCGCAGTCGCACGAGCCCAACTGAGCACGCTCCCAGGCCTCGGGGCGCCCCCGCGCCCCCACCCCGCTCCCCGTCGGTACGCCCCAGCCTGCCGACGGGCGGATCCCCAGGTACGCTAGACGCGTTCCGCCGCGTTTGCCCCGGAGGGTCCGAGCATGCCCGACCGCGAAAGTCTGCTCGCGGACGTTGCGGGCATCGTCTCCCGCTCGCACGACCTCGGGGAGACACTGGGCAACGTCGTCGATCTGGTCGCGAAGCGACTCGATACGGACGTCTGCTCCGTCTACCTCATCGGGGCCGATCTGCAGCACCTGGTGCTCTCGGCCACGGTCGGGCTGGCGCGCGGCGCGGTCGGCGCCGTTCGTCTCGGGCTCGGCGAGGGGCTCGTCGGCCACGTCGCGCAAGAGGGCCGGCCCATGGCGTTCACCGAAGCCAAGGAGAACCCGGCCTACCGCTACTTCCCCGAGACCGGGGAAGAGCGCTTCGCCTCGCTGATGGCCGCGCCGCTCCGCGTGCATGGCTCCGAGCGGGGCTTCACGATCGGCGCGCTGGTCGTCCAGACCCGGGAGCGGCGCGAGTTCTCGGAAGCGGACCTCGAGCTGCTCGACACCTGTGCGCGCGTGATCGCGCCGGTGGTGATGAACTCCCAGCTGCTCGCGGTGGTGGCCGGCGGCGAGGAGCGCCGCAGCCGGCTGCTCGAGGAGCTGGCGCGCTCGGGCGTGGGCGGCGACCGGGCACGGCCCACCGCGCAGGAAGGCGAACGCCGCGTACGCGGGATCCCGACCTCGCGTGGGATCGCCCTCGGCCGCATCCACTTCCTCGGCGACGTGCTCGATCTCAGCCAGGTCGAGTATCGGCCGAGCCCCGACCCCGAGACCGAGCTACGCGATCTCTCGGGTGCCCTCGAAGGGGCGCTGCGCGAGCTCCACGACGTCCGCGACGACGTCGGCGACCGCTTCGGACCGGACTTCGCGGCGGTCTTCAACACGCACATCCAGATCCTCGAAGACAAGGGCCTGGTCCGGCGCCTGGAAGAGGAGACGCGCCGCCGGGGCAACGCCTTCGAGGCGATCCGCCAGGTCGTGGCCGAGTACGCCCGCATGTTCGGGGCGATCGAGGATCCCTACTTCCGCGAGCGCGGTGCGGACGTCGAGGACGTCGGTCAGCGCGTGGTGGCGCGGCTACTCGGCGTGCGGGACCACGACCTTCCGCTCAGTGAGGGGGCCGTGGTGGTGGCGTCGAACCTGCTGCCCGCCCACTTCGCGTCGCTCGACGTGGAGAAGGTCGCGGCCTTCGTCACCGAGCACGGCGGACCCACCTCGCACGGCGCCATCTTCGCGCGGGCGCTCGAGATCCCCGCCGTGACCGGCGCCGCCGGGATCCTGGAGGCGGCGCGCGCCGACGAGCCCGCGGTGGTCGACGGCGACAGCGGCACGATCTTCCTCTCGCCCGAGGCGAAGGTCGTGACCGAGTACCAGCGCGCGCAGCACCGGGCCCTGGTGGCGGTCGAGCACCTCGACGCCCTGGCCAGCCGGCCCGCCGAGACCCGCGACGGGCATCGCGTGATGCTCACGGCGAACGCCGGTCTGCTGTCCGACCTGCGCCTCTGCGAGCGCCACGGCGCCGAGGGCATCGGCCTGTTCCGCACCGAGCTGCTCGCGCTCGTGCACCGCGGCTTCCCGAGCGAGGCGGAGCAGGAGCAGCTCTACACGGAGCTCGCGCGGGCCATGTCGCCGCGGCCGGTCACGATCCGCACGCTCGATCTCGGCGGGGACAAGGCCATTCCGAATCTCGTCGAGCCCGAAGAGAACCCGCAGCTCGGCTGGCGCTCGATCCGGCTCTCGCTGTCCCACCTCGAGCCGTTCCGGGCCCAGCTGCGGGCCATCCTGCGCGCCAGCGCCGGGAAGAACGTCCGCCTCCTGGTGCCGATGGTCTCGGCGATCGAGGAGCTGCGTCGGGTGCGCGAGATCCTCGACGAGACCAAGCGCGAGCTCACGGAACGCGGCGAGGGTTTCGACCCCGAGATCCCGCTCGGGGTGATGATCGAGGTTCCCTCGGCGGCCGTGATGGCCGACGTGCTGGCGCGCGAGTGCGACTTCTTCAGCATTGGCACGAACGACCTGACCCAGTACACGCTCGCGGTCGATCGGGGCAACGAGCGGGTCGCCCATCTCTACGATCCTCTCCACCCCGCGGTGCTGACGCTGATCGACCGCACCGTCCGCGCGGCTCGCAGCCGGGGCATTCCCGTCTCGCTGTGCGGCGAGATGGCCAGCAACCCCCTCGCGGTCCCGATCCTGGTGGGCCTCGGCCTGGCCGAGCTCTCGGGCGTGGCGAGCGCCGTTCCGATCGTGAAGGAGGTGGTGCGGACGCTCGAGCTGGGGGACGTGGCCGCGGACGCACGCGCCGCGCTCGAGGCCTCCTCGGTCGCCGAGGTCCACACCATCGCCGCCGACCGTCTGCGCGCCACCGGCGTGCTCGACCACCCCGACCTCGGCGACTGGCTGCGCCGCTTCGTAAACAAGAACGGCGCGTAGACGCCGGGTTGGCGTGGGGCGAGCGGCCACGCAGGGCGAGCGGGGGGCCGGCGCAGGGGAACTCAAGCGCAGCAGGCCCGATCAGGACGCTGCCAACGCGTCGGGACGTTCTCGATGCACCGATGGGATGGCCGCGTGCTGAGCGGGCCGTCGCGAGCCATTTCCCGGAGCCGGCCCCCCGCTCGCCCTACGCCACCCGGCTCCGAATTCACGGCGCCTGCAGATCAGCCCTTCGCGTCGAGCGCCTGCGCGGCCAGGGCGTCGACGCGATCGAGCGCCGCTTCGAGCCGCAGCCGTTCCTGCTCGAGGGCTTCGGGGCCGGCGTCGCCCGGCACGCGGAGAGGCTCGCCGTAGACGCACTGCACGCGCGCGAAGGGGCGGGGAAGCTCGGCGCGGTCCCAGCTCGCGAAGCGCCAGACCGGGCGGGCGGCGATGCCGACCGGCACCAGCGCCGCGCCCGTCATGCGGGCGAGCGCCACGATGCCGGGCTTGGCCACGCCGCTCGGTCCGCGCGGACCGTCCGGCAGCATTCCGATCGTCTCGCCCCGTCTCACCCGGCGGATCAGCTCGCGCAGCAACGTCGTCGCGCCACGCGAGCTCGAGCCGCGCGCGCTCTCGGCGAAGCCGAGCCTGCCGAGCACCGAGTCGATCCAGTCGCCGTCGCGCGAGCGGCTCACCGGGATCACGAGACCGCGGTCGCGCCAGCAGTAGGCGGCGATCAGCAGGCTGCGATGCCAGGCGCCGAGCACGAGGGGGTCGGCGCCCTGGAACGGATCGGGGCCGTCGACCCGGATGCGCCAGGTGACGCCGAGCGCGCGGAGCAGCCAGGCGCCGAGGTACCCCCCGAACCGACGGGTGAGCCGGTAGCCGACCGTGTCGCGGCGTCGCGTCATCAGCCCCCCCAGCCGATCAGGGCGACGCCCGCGACGGTGGCGGCGGCGCCCAGCAGGCGCGGCCGGCTCGGTCGTTCGCGCAGGAACAGGATCGCGATCGCCGCGGCGAAGAGCACGCTGGTCTGTCGCACGGCGACCACGTAGCTGGCGGGCGCGGAGCGGTAGGCCTCCAGGATCAGTCCGTAGCCCGCGAGGCTGCCGGCGAACGCGAAGGTCGCGCGTCCGAGGTCGCGCCGGAGGGCGAGGCGCAGCTCGTGCCGGGGCACCCGCCGCGCTGCCAGCCCCAGGAAGAGCGGCGTGCACCCCAACGTGATCAGGCAGAACCAGGCCAGGCTGGGCGGCAGTGCGCCGCGCCAGGCCGCGTCTCCGAGGGCGGCCATGCCCGCCTTGTCGGCGAGGGAGTAGGCCACGGTGCTCGCGAGGGTCAGCCAGGCGAAGCGCAGCTCGGGGACCGTTAGCCCGGCGCGGGAGAGCCGGCCGCCGTACACCGCCCAGACCCCCGCCACCACCACCGCGATCCCGAGTGCACCGAGCGGGCTCGGGACCTCGCCCAGGATCGGCACCGCGAGGAGCGGCAGCAGCGCGGGGGTCGAGCGGATGATCGGGTAGGCGAGGGTCAGATCGGCGCGCTCGAGCGCGCGAGACAGCCAGTAGTAGTAGACCCCGTGCGCCAGCGAGGTGGCCCCGAGCCAGGCGAGCGCCACCCCGGACAGGTCCCCGACGTCGAAGAAGGCGAGGCCGACCAGGCTGACCGGGACCGCCACCGCCATCTGCATCACGTTGAAGGCCAGCGGGCTGGCCGCGCTCTTGATCGCGGCGCTCCAGGCCGCATGGAGCAGCGCGGAGAGCAGCACCAGGGCCAGGATCGTCGTCGACACGGGCGTAACGTAGCCGTCCGTCCTCCGGGCGTTCCGTTGGGACGCGCGCGCGTCGTCGCTGGCGGGGGCGGCCCTACCTCCTATCTTCCGCGCGTTCCGAGGTCCCCCAATGAGCGCCGCGTCGATCCAGGCCCCCGCACCGCAGTGGAAGCGCTATCTGGCGCTCACCAAGCCGCGCATCCTGCCCATGGTGATCGTGACCGCGCTGCCCGTGTTCGGAATGGCAGCGGCTGGGGCCCCGGCGGCGGGGACGTCGCTCGGCGTGCTGCTCGGAATCGTGTTGGTCGCCGCGGCGGCCAACACCCTCAACATGTACGTGGAACGAGACCGCGACCGATACATGGAGCGCACGCGCAACCGTCCGCTGCCGGCGGCCACGCTCACCCCCCGCGCCGCGCTCCGCTTCGGTCTGCTCCTCTCCGTGGCGGGGACCGCCGTGCTCTGGGGGATCGGGGGCGCGCTCGCCGCGGCACTCGGCGTGGCGAGCATCCTGTTCTACGTCTTCGTCTACACGATCTGGCTGAAGCCGCGCTCCGTCTACAACGCCGTGATCGGCGGGGCCGCCGGCGCCGCCGCCCCCTTGATCGCGGACGCCGCCGTGAACGGCAGCGTCGGCCTGCCCGGCCTCCTGCTCTTCGCGATCGTCTTCTTCTGGCAGCCGCCTCACGTCTGGGCCATCGCGCTCTACCGCCGGGACGACTACGCCGCCGCCGGCATCCCGATGATGCCCGCCGTGATCGGCCACGAGCGCACGCGCTGGCGCATGCTCGCCTACACCATCGGACTGGTCGTCGTGACGCTGCTGCCGGGGCTGCTGGGCCTGCTCGGTCCCGTCTATCTGGCGGCCGCCGCGGGGCTCGGTGGCTGGTTCCTGTGGAGCGGCGTTCGGCTCGTGCGCGAGCGCAGCGACGACGCGGCGCGCGGCGTCTTCCGGACCTCGCTCGTCTATCTCGCGCTGCTCTACGCCGCCATGCTCGCCGACCTGCTGCTGCGCTGAGCGCGCGTGCGAGCCCGCTGATGGCGCTCGACCTGTCGTTCCTCCCCGCCCTGAACGCGGCGCTGAACGCGCTCTCGACCGCGCTCCTCGTCGCCGGCCGTCTCTGGATCCGGCGCGGCCGCGTGGACGCACACCGCCGGGCCATGCTGGGGGCCTTCCTCGTCTCGAGCCTCTTCCTCGTGTTCTACGTGGCTCACAAGGCCTGGCGGGGCTTCGAGAACACGCCCTACCACGGCGAGGGCCTGGCGCGGACGCTCTACCTCGTGATCCTGTTCACGCATCTGACGCTGGCCATGACCGTGCCCGTGCTCGCGATCCGCCTGGTGCAGCTCGGCCTCGGCGGCCGCATCGAGAAACATCGCCGGCTCGCCGTCGTGGCGTGGCCGATCTGGATGTACGTATCGCTCACCGGGGTCGTGATCTACGCGATGCTCTATCCATTCAACCCGGCCCCGCTGCCCTGAGTGAGCGCCCCGCCGACTCGCCCACGGGGCCTCGCGCCCCAAGGCCGCGGTTGCACAACCGCGTTCCATCGACACTTTTCCGCCGTGTGTCGCCTTGACGAAAAGTGGCCGGCCGCTCACACTCCGCGCGTTTCGCGCCGGACGATCGGCGAGGAGCGGGGATGCAAGGCCGATACCGCCGATACCGGACTATCTTCGTCTTGATTGCAGTGGGGCTCGCTCTCGGGGTGAGTGTGGCCAGCCCGTCGCGGGCCCAGGATCTCGCCCGGGGTGAGAAGCTCTTCGAGCTCTGCGCGACCTGTCACGGTGCCGAAGGAGAGGGCGACCAGCTGTTCCTGGCGCCCGCCATCGGGGGGATGCCGCTCTGGTACCTGGAGCGGCAGCTCGAGATGTTCCGCTCGGGGGTGCGCGGCACGCACTTCGACGACATCGAGGGCATGCGGATGCTCGCGATGGCTCGCTCGCTGCGAACCGAGCACGGCGATGACCTCAAGGACGTCGCGGCCTATACGGCGTCGCTCCCCTCGGTGAAGCCTCCCGCCACGCTCGTCGGCGGTGACGCCGCTCGGGGTGCGACCCACTACGCCGTCTGCCAGGCCTGTCACGGCGCGGCGGGCGAGGGCGTGCCGGCCACCAACGGGCCGCCGGTCGCGAACCAGAGCGATTGGTACCTGCTCTCGTCGATCCAGCGCTACAAGGCCGGCGTGCGCGGCTCGAACCCGGCGGACGCGAACGGCGCCGTGATGCGGGGGATGGCGGCCATCCTTCAGGACGAGCAGGCGATGAAGGACGTGGTCGCGTACATGATCGGCCTGTCAGGCGAGTAGGAGCGGAGATGGCCAAGGAATACACGCCCGAAGGCTACGTGAAGATGGTGTTCGTGCGATCGATGGCGGTCATCGTGCCCTGGATCATCGCCGCCTTCGTCTTCGTGATCCTCTCGGACTGAGGTTGCCGGAATGATCGAACGCTGGGTCGTACAGGCCTCCACCTTCGCCGCCGAGATCGATGGGATCATCTGGCTGATCGCCGTGCTGGTCGGCTTCTGGTTCCTCGTGGCCGAGGGCGTGTTCTTCTGGCTGATCGTGAAGTTCCGGGCGCGGGACGGGCAACCGGCCCAGTACATCACGGGTGAAGAGGCCAAGCAGAAGCGGTTCATCAACTGGCCGCACTACCTGGTGCTGGTCTGCGACGTCTTCATCGTGGTGGGCGCCGTGCGCGTCTGGGTCGAGGTGAAGCAGTACCTCCCCCCCGAATCCGAGGCCCAGCACGTGCGCGTGGTCGGGCAGCAGTGGGCCTGGAGCTTCGTCCACCCCGGGGCCGACGGGAAGCTCGACACGGCGGATGACATCCGCACCGTCGATGATCTCCACGTCCAGGTGGGCCAGAAGTACATCTACGAGCTCGAGTCCCGGGACGTGCTCCACAGCTTCTCCGTCCCGGTCTTCCGCCTGAAGCAGGACGCCATCCCCGGACGCGTGATCTCCGGCTGGTTCGAGCCGACGCGCACGGGCACCTACGATATCCAGTGCGTGGAGATCTGCGGCATCGGCCACGGGCTGATGGCCGCCCGCATCGTGATCGAATCCCCTGAAGAGCATGCTGCCTGGATCGCCAGCCAGGCTTCCACGCAGCTCGCCGCGAACCCGCGCTAGCCGCACGCCAGAGGACGCATCATGGCCGAGCACGCGAGCCCCCACGCCGACCACGCGCACGACGCGCACCACGGGGAAGGCTGGGTCAAGAAGTACCTGTGGTCGACGGACCACAAGATCATCTGCTTCCAGTACATGTTCACCGGCGTGTTCATGGCGTTGATCGGGGGGTTCTTCTCCTACGTCTTCCGCATGCAGACGGCCTTCCCCGGCATCGAAGTGCCCCTCTACGGCCTGGTCTCGCCCCACGAGTACAACGGGCTGATCACCAGCCACGGCACGATCATGATCTTCTGGGTGGCGATGCCGGTGCTGGTGGCCGCCTTCGGGAACTACCTGATTCCGCTGATGATCGGGGCGGACGACATGGTCTTCCCGAAGATCAACCGGCTCTCCTACCAGGTCTTCTTCCTGTCCACCGTCGTGCTGCTGGCGTCGTTCTTCGTGGACGGCGGACCGTTCGGGGGCGCCTGGACGGCCTATCCGCCGCTCTCGGCCTCGGCGGCGTACAACAACACGCCGCTCGGCTCCTCGCTCTGGATCGTCGCGGTCGCGCTCGAGTTCGTCGCCTTCCTGCTCGGCGGCATCAACTTCATCACGACGGCGATGAACTCCCGCGCGCCCGGGATGAAGCTCTACGACGTCCCGATCGTGGTCTGGTTCATCGTGATCGCCAGCATCCTGTTCATGGCGTCCGTGGGCCCGCTGATCGCCGGCGCCGTGATGCTGTTCATGGACCAGCAGGTCGGCACCGGCTTCTTCGACCCCGCGCGGGGGGGCGACCCCGTGCTCTGGCAGCACCTGTTCTGGTTCTTCGGGCACCCCGAGGTCTACGTGGTGCTGCTGCC
>JBFIYM010000139.1:0-12164 GCA_041605395.1 Myxococcota bacterium
AAGCGGAGCGGCGCCTCCGCGGCGCGGCCGGCACCGCCCGCGCCGCGGCGCAGCACGGCGCGGATGCGCGCCAGCAGCTCGCGCGGGTGGAACGGCTTGCCCAGGTAGTCGTCGGCGCCCAGCTCGAGGCCGACGATGCGGTCGGTGTCGTCCCCGCGTGCCGTGAGCATCACGATCGGGAGCGCCGCAATCGCCGGGTCGGTGTCGGCGCGAAGCTCGCGACAGAGCTCGAGGCCGTCGGCGTCGGGGAGCATCAGGTCGAGGATCAGGAGATCGATGGGCCGCCCGCCCCGCCCGGCGGCGAGCAGCGCCCTGCGGCCGCCGGCTGCGTCGCCCGCGATCTCGACCTGGAAGCCGGCGCCCGACAGGTAGTCGCCCACCAGCCGCGTCAGGGCGGCGTCGTCGTCGATCAACAGCACGCGTTGCATCGGAGCGCCCCGCGCAACCGTAGCCGCGAGGCGCCCCGGCTCGCTCGCGACGTCAGTCCTGGGCGTGGTGAGCGGCATGCGCCTCGGCGAGACGCTGGCGCTGCTCCGGCGTCAGCACCTCCGCGGCGTCGGCGAGCGCAGCGACCACGCGCTCGGAAGCGCCCTCGAGCGCCGCCAGCGCCTCGGCGCGCTGCACCTCGAGCGCGGCCCGGTCCGCCGCGAGCAGCGCGGCGCCGAAGGCCTCGCGGTGGCCGGTCTGGGCATCGTGGAGCGCGCGCAGGTCCGCCGCCGCCGCGGTCACGATGGCCGTCACGGCCTCGGTCTGCGCGTCGCTCGCGTCCGCCTCCTCGAGCAGGTGACGAACGCCCCGGGCGATGTGCTCCTCGCCGAGGGCGTGGCCGCCGTGACCGTGGGCTCCGTGCCGGAAGAAGCCGTGGTCGCTCCCTCCGTGCCGGAAGAAGCCGTGGCCGTGGCGCGCGTGGGCCAGCAGGCCGGACGGCGCCGCGGCGGCGGCCGCGGCGAGGCCGAGCGCCAGCAGCGCGAGGACACCGAGCCAGCCGCGGGGGCGCAGGCCGAGAAAGCGGCGGGGCCGTACCGGGTCTTGCATGGGAACCTCCTCGTGGGCGTGCCTGGAGCCTCCCGAACCTCGCTCGCGGCGGCTTCGGGCCGATTGCCTCTGCGTAAAGTTTCGTGAAGCGGGGTAGAGTGGGCGGCTCGGAGGACCCATGGCACGCCGCTTCGACTCGCAGTCCACGACCGACCAGGTGCTCGACGGCATCGATCTCACCGGCAAGGTGGCGATCGTGACCGGCGCTTCCGGAGGCCTCGGCGCGGAGACCGCGCGCGCACTGGCCTCGCGAGGCGCCGAGGTGACGCTCACGGCCCGCGACACCGCCAAGGCGGAGGCCGTGGCGGAGACGATCCGGGCCGCCCACCCGGGCGCCGTGCTCGACGTGCGGGCGCTGGCGCTCGATCGTCCCGAGAGCGTGCGCGCCTTCGCCAAGGAGTGGCTGGCCGATCACCGCGCACTCCACCTCCTGCTCAACAACGCCGGCGTGATGGCGTGCCCGCTGGCACGCACGGCCGAGGGCTTCGAGCTCCAGTTCGCGACGAACCACCTCGGCCACTTCCTGCTGACCGGCCTGCTGGGCCCCGCGCTGCGCGCCGGCGCTCCCGCGCGGGTCGTGAACACGAGCTCGGGGGGGCACCGCTTCTCCGGCGTGGTGTTCGAGGACATCCACTTCGAGAAGCGCCCCTACGACAAGTGGGCCTCCTACGGCCAGGCCAAGAGCGCGAACGTGCTGCACGCCGTCGAGCTGGACCGTCGCTGGGCAGACGCGGGCGTGCGCGGCTTCGGCGTCCACCCCGGCATGATCATGACGGAGCTCGGCCGGCACCTCACGAAGGAGGACATCGAGCAGCTCCAGTCGCGCGCGAAGGAGCGCTCCGAATCGGGCGTCTCCAGCTGGAAGACCCAGCCCCAGGGCGCCGCGACGCAGTGCTGGGCGGCGACGGCGCCGGAGCTCGAGGGCCGGGGCGGCCTCTATCTCGAGGACTGCCAGATCTCGGGCACCTCACCGCCGCCCGGCTCGCTCGGCGCCGAGGGCTGGGCGCTCGATCCCGAGGCCGCGGCCCGTCTCTGGACCGTCTCGGAAGAAATGGTCGGCGAGCGCTTCGCTTGAGCCCGCGTCCGGGCCGTCCCGCATAGCTTGGAGCTGGCCGATCCCCGCTTCTGGGCCTTCGCCGCGATCGTGGCGCTCGCCTTCTCGGTCGAGGCCACGATCGGCTTCGGCGCGACCATGATCGCGGTCGCGCTCGGTGTGCACCTGTTCCCGCTCGGCGAGCTGCTGCCCGTGTTCGTGCCGCTCGGCCTGGTCATGAGCAGCTGGCTCGTCGTGCGCAACCGCGCCTTCGTCGACCGCCGCCTGCTGCTCGGCCGCATCCTGCCGTGGATGGGGCTCGGGCTCCTCGTCGGGCTGGTGATCTTCGAGACGGCCTCCCACGAGCTGCTGCGTCGGCTGTTCGGGGGCTTCGTCGCGGTGCTGGCCGGGCTCGAGCTGCGTCGCCTGCTCCGCACGGACCAGCAGCGCCCGGGCGTCGCGCCGCGGGCCGCGACCCCGGCGATGATCGGTGCCGGCGTCATCCACGGCATGTTCTCCACCGGCGGTCCGCTCCTGGTGTGGGCGCTCGGACGCACCCTCACCGAGAAGCGCGTCTTCCGCGCCACGCTGGTCTGTGTCTGGCTGGTGCTCGGCTCGATGCTCACGCTCTCGTATGCGTGGAACGACCGGCTCGGTGCGCACACGCTCCGGGCCACGGCGAGCCTGGTCCCCGTGCTCGGCGTCGCCTTCGTGCTGGGCGACTGGGCCCACCACCGGCTCGACGAGCGCCGCTTCCGGGTGCTGGTCTACGTGCTGCTGCTCGGCGCCGGGCTGAGTAGCCTCCTCTGACGGGCTGAGTAGCCTGCTCTGAGGAGGGCACCCCATGTCCGAACCCATGGACCCCCAGCCGATCCTCGATGTCGGTCTCGGCTTCTTCCGCTCGAAGACCCTGCTGTGCGCCGTGGAGCTGGGCCTGTTCGGCGAGCTCGCTGGCGGGCCCCGGAGCGCGGACGCGCTCGGCAGCGCGCTCGGCCTGCACCCGCGCGCCACCCCCGACCTGCTCGACGGCCTGGTCGCGATGGGTTTCCTCGAGCGCGAAGGCCGCGGCCCGGACGCCCGGTACCGGAACACGCCGCTCACGGACCACTACCTGGACCGCGCCAAGCCGAGCTACGTCGGCGGCATCCTGGAGATGGCGAATGCGCGGCTCTACCGCTTCTGGGACGGACTCGGCGAGGCCCTGCGCACGGGGCAGGCGCAGAACGAGTCGAAGCACAGCGGGAAGCCCCTGTTCGAGGCGCTCTACGCCGATCCGAAGGCCCTCGAGGGCTTCCTCGTCGGCATGCAGGGCGCGTCGCTACCGAACATGCTCGCCTTCGCCGAGCGCTTCGACTTCTCCGGCTACCGAACACTCTGCGACGTCGGTGGCGCCAGCGCGACCCTCTCGCGCGCCGTCGCGGCACGCCATCCCCACCTGCGCTGCACCAGCTTCGACCTTCCGCCCGTCGAGCCGATCGCCCGGCGCGCCATCGCCGCGGACGGGCTCGCCGAGCGCGTCACGGCGACCTCGGGCGACTTCTTCCGGGACCCGCTGCCGAGCGCGGACGTCATCACCATGGGCATGATCCTGCACGACTGGAACCTCGAGACCAAGCACATGCTGATCGCCAAGGCCTACCAGGCGCTGCCCGAGGGCGGCGCCTTCGCCGCCATCGAGAACCTCATCGACGACGAGCGCCGCGAGAACGTCTACGGCCTGATGATGTCGCTCAACATGCTGATCGAGACCGGGGACGGCTTCGACTTCACGGGCGCCGACTTCGCGGCCTGGTGCCGGGACGCCGGCTTCGCGCGCACGGAGGTGCTGCATCTGCGCGGCCCCGCGAGCGCCGCGATCGCCTACAAGTAGGGCGACTCGCGCGACTTCCGGGGCGGGGCGTCAGACGAGAAGCCGCACCGCCCACCACAGGTAGATCAGCATCTGGGCGAAGAACAGCGTCGCGCGCAGCTGGACGGCCGGCACGCTCGTCGAGACCAGGTGGGTCACCGACTGCGCGATGCGGAGCCCCAGCACCCAGAGTGCGAGCGGATCGGTGACCGCGAGCTGGCCGCTCAGCTGGGCGCCGAGCGCGAGCGCCGCGAAGAGCGGGAGCGTCTCGAAGCAGTTGTCGCGCGCGCGCGTGAGGCGCTGCCCGAACGGCTGGAGGTCGGCGCCGCTCGGCGCGAACGTATTCGCCGCCTTGCCGCCGCGCAGCACGAGCCCGACGCGGTAGAAGCCGAGCACGAGGCTCAGCAGTCCGAACCAGGCGGCGAAGCCGATCAGGGCCGTGGCGGTCGAGCTCATGGGTTCCTCCCCGAGGCGGGGCCCGATCCTACCCGATGCGTGCGGGCCGAGAACGGCCAGCCCATCGACACGAAGCGCGCGTAGGCCGGCGCCATCGCCTCCGGAAGGACGGGCGGCCGCCGGCGCGTGGCCACCAGTACGCCCGCGTCGACCCGCGGCACGGGGCGGAAGGCCTGCGCCGCGATCCGGTCCGTCAGCTCGAACCGCCACCAGGGCGCCCAGCTCGCCCCGAGCCGGGTTCGCGGCGGCTGGACCGCGCGCTTCCGCGCGACCTCCCACTGCACGATCAGGTCCGCGCGCTCGAGGGGGACGCTCGGGTCGTCGAAGAGTCGCCGGCAGATCTCCGTGGTGCGCCCGAACGGCAGCGCGCCGATCACCCGGAAGGGGCGCTCCGGCATCCGGAACGACAGGAAGTCGGCGTGCACGACCCGCACGCGGCGCGCGTCGACGGCGTCGAGCGCCCGGCGCAGCCGCGCGCACCACACCGGATCGAGCTCGACGGCGATCACGTCGACCGGCTCGCGCGCGAGCGCCAGCGTGAGGGCGCCTCGGCCGGCGCCGATCTCGACCACGAGCTCGTCGGGACGAAGGCCCGCGCTCGCGATCAGGGCTCGCGCCCGCTCGGGCCGGAGGAAGTTCTGACCGAGGCTACGCCGGCGGGCGTCCCGGGCGGTCCGCCGCTCGCGTGTCGTCCGCTGTCGCGCGGACACGGAGGATCACCGTCGTCATGGGCCGCAGGCTAGAAGCGGGACGCGGCGCCCGCAACGCCCTCCGGCCGCCTAGCGCAGCTCGGCGATCACGGGCGCGTGGTCGGAGGCGGTGAGACCGTCCTGCTTCTTGCGCCACTCCCGGTCGATCTCGACGCTCTCCACGCGGGCGAGTACAGGCGCGGTTCCGAGCAGGAAGTCGATGCGGAGCCCGTGGCCGCGGTGGAACGCGCCGCCGCGATAGTCCCACCAGGAGAAGGCCTGCTTCTCGGGGTGCTTCTCCCGGAACAGATCGCGGAGCCCCCAATCGAGCAGCCGCCGGAAATGCGCGCGTTCCTCGTCCGTGTGGAAGATCTCGCCCGCGAGCCGCGCTTCGTCCCAGCTGTCGATCGCGGCCGGGCAGACGTTGAAGTCGCCGCCCAACACCAGCGGCTCGTCGGCCCGTTGCGTCGCCAGGTACTCGGCCAGCGCGTCGAACCACTGGAGCTTCTTCGGAAAGTCCTCGTGGCCCGTGTGCTTGCCGTTCGGGCAGTAGAGGCTCGCGAAGCGGAGCCCCTCGACCTCGGCCGTCACAAGGCGCGCCCCGAACGCCTCCTGGCCCGGGAGCCCGATCTGGTGCGTCTCGAGGGGCTTGCGGGAGAGGACGGCCACGCCGTTCCAGCTCTTCTGCCCGTGCACCAGCGCCTGGTAGCCCGCCGCCTCGAAGACGTCGCGTGGAAACTGGGCCTCCGTGAGCTTCAGCTCCTGGAGCGCGACCAGGTCCGGCTCGCGCGCGCGCAGCCAGGCGAGCAGGAAGTCCTGCCGCGCGCGCAGCCCGTTCACGTTCCACGTTGCGATCCGCAACGGCCTACGCCGTGAGCGGCTCGAGCGTGATCTCGACGCGGCGGTTCTGCTGGCGGCCCTCGGGGGTCGCGTTGTCCGCGACGGGACGATCGGGCCCGAAGCCCTGCGTCTGGAGCCGCACCGTCTGCACCCCCTGGGCTGCGAGGTAGGACGACACCGAGTCCGCCCGCTTCTGCGAGAGCTGGAGGTTGAACTCGTAGGGGCCCGTGCTGTCGGTATGGCCGGTCACGTGGACGAGCGTCTTCTCGTACTCCTTCAGCACCTTGGCCACGGAGTTCAGCACCGGGTAGAAGCTGCCCTGGACCTCGGCCTGGTTGGTCGCGAAGGTCACGTTGCCGGGCATGTTGAGCACGATGTTGTTGCCCACTTTCGTGACGCTCACGCCCGTGCCGGCCAGCTCCTCGCGGAGCTTCTTCGCCTGGACGTCCATGTAGGCGCCCACGGCCCCGCCCGAGAGCGCGCCGATGCCGGCCCCGATGGCGGCGGCCTTGCCGCGGTTGCTGCCCCCGACCTGGGCGCCGTTCCCGGCGCCCGCCAGGGCGCCCGCGCCCGCCCCGATGGCGGTCCGGCTGACCCGCCGCTCCCCCGTATACGGGTCGGTGGTGCAGGCGGCGAGAAAGAAGACGGACAGAAGCGTGGCGACGATCTTGCGCATCGAATCCCCCATTGGAAGGCTGGGAACATAGACACCTCCGGGCCGCTCGGCATTCGATCCGGCCCGCCCGCTATCCTTCCCCGCGAGGAGATTTCCCATGAGCTTCCTGCGCAAGAAGCTGGAGCTGCCGACGCCCGAGCAGGCCCTGGCCGGCCGGGACGCCAAGATGCCGGTGGCCCCTCGCCACGCCGTGCTGGCCAACCCCATGCTGCCCCCCTACCCGGAGGAGCTCGAGGTGGCCTGCTTCGGGCTGGGCTGCTTCTGGGGGGCCGAGCGGAAGTTCTGGCAGGCCCCCGGGGTCTGGACGACGGCCGTGGGCTACGCGGGCGGTCACACCCGGAACCCGACCTACGAGGAGGTGTGCAGCGGGCGCACCGGCCACGCCGAGGTCGTGCGTGTGGTCTTCGATCCGGCCCGCATCGCGTACGACGCCCTGCTCAAGATCTTCTGGGAGAGCCACGACCCGACCCAGGGCATGCGCCAGGGCAACGACGTCGGCACCCAGTACCGCTCGGCGATCTACTGCTACGGCGAAGCACAGCAACGGGCCGCCGAGGCCTCGCGCGATGCCTACGCCCGCGCCCTGGCCGAGGCGGGCTACCGGGCAGTCACCACGGAGATCCGCGAGGCGCCGAAGTTCTACTTCGCCGAGGACTACCACCAGCAGTTCCTCCACAAGAACCCGGGTGGCTACTGCGGGCTCGGCGGAACCGGGGTGAGCTGCCCCGGCTAGCTCCCGACTTGTGGCGGCCGCGCCCGGCGGCCATCATGCGCGCCTCGCGGGAGGGGAACGATCATGGCGCGCGTGCTTCGAGACGGAGCCTTCTCGGGCGAGACCCACATCGTCACCGGCGCGGCCCAGGGCATCGGCAACGCGGTCGCCACGGCGCTCGCTGAGCACGGCGCCCAGGTGCTGCTGGTCGACCTCGACGAGGGCCGCCTGCGCGAGGCCGCCGCCGAGATCGGGAAGGCCGCCGGCGTCACCCCGCTCATCGCCGCCGCGAACGTCGCCGAGGAGGAGCCGGTGAAGCGCGCCGTGGCGCACGCGCTCGAGGCCACCGGCGTCGTGAACGGCGTGGTGAACGTGGCCGGCATCACGCGCGATGCGCGCATCGCGAAGAAGTCCTTCGACGACTTCAAGCTGGTGGTCGGCGTGCACCTCTACGGCACCTTCCTGTTCACGCGCGAGGTGGCCGCCCAGTGCTGGCACCCGCAGTTCAAGAACGCCGGGAACCAGCCGCTCGACGACGGCGTGAACCGCTTCGTGGTGAACTTCTCGTCCGTCTCGGCCCGGAACGGCAACATCGGCCAGATCGACTACACCGCCGCCAAGGGCGCGATCGAGTCGGCCACCAAGACGACCGCGCGGGAGTTCTCGGGCTACCGCGCCCGGGTGAACGCGATCGCCCCGGGGCCGGTGAACACACCCATGCTCGCGGCGGTCGGCGAGGACGGCATCAAGGCCATGGGCCGGGCCACGCTCACCGGGCGCATCGCGGAGCCCGAAGACATGGCGCACTTCGTGTGCGCGCTCGCCGACCCGCGCATCTCGGCCTACGTGACCGGCCAGGTGTTCCAGGTGAACGGCGGGATGTATCTCGCCTAGCCGCTCTCACGGGTCGGCCTGGCCTGCCGCGCGATAGCATGCGCTCGATGCTTCCGGCGACCGGGACCCTGTGGCAGCTCCTCGAACGACGCGCCGCCGCGAGCGCGGAACGCACGATGCTGCTCGACGAGCAGGATCGCCGGATGACGTTCGGGGCGTGCCGCGCGCGGGCGGAGCGGATCGCGGCCGGGCTGCTCGGGCTCGGCATCGGGCCGGGCACGCCGGTCACCTGGCAGCTCCCGACGCGCATCGAGACGGTGCTGATCTCGCTCGCGCTGGCGCGGCTCGGGGCGCTCCAGAACCCGATCCTCCCGATCTACCGGGAGCGCGAGGTCGCGGCCGTGCTGCGACAGACGGGCGCGCGCTGGCTGGCCGTGCCCGGCGTGTTCCGCGGCTTCGACCACGGTGCGCTCGCGAAGGAGCTCCGGGCGGCGAGCGACGGGGCCTTCGAGATCCTGCCCGTGGACGACGGGCTCCCGGAAGGCGAACCGGCCGGCCTGCCGCCGCCGCCCGAGGACGCGGACGCGGTCCGCTGGCTCTACACGACGTCGGGTACCACGGCCGAGCCGAAGTGCGTGCGCCACACGGACGCGACGCTCATCGCGGGCGGTCGCGGGCTCGCGGACGCGCTCGATGCGAAGTCCGACGACGTGGGCACGATCGCGTTCCCGTACACGCACATCGGCGGGCCCGACTACCTGGTGATGCTGCTGCTGCGCGGCATGTCGGCGGTGCTGCTCGAGAGCTTCGTGCCCGGGCCCGCCCTCGAGGTCTTCCGCCGCCACGGCGTGACCACGTCCGGCGGCAGCACCGCCTTCTACCAGGCGTTCCTGAACGAGCAGCGCAAGCAGCCCGGGCGACCCATCCTGCCGACCCTGCGTTCGCTCGCAGGCGGTGGCGCCCCGAAGCCGCCCGAGCTCTTCCACCAGGTGCGGCGCGAGCTGGGCGTCCCGATCCTGCACGGCTACGGCATGACCGAGTGTCCGATGATCGCGAGTGGCAGCCCCGCCGACAGCGACGAGCAGCTCGCGAACACCGACGGCCGGCCCGTGACGGGCTGCGAGGTGCGCATCGTGGAGGGCGAGGTGCGCGTGCGCGGGCCGATGCTGTGCCGCGGCTACACGGACCCCGCCCTCACGGCCGAGGCGTTCGACGAAGCCGGCTTCTTCAAGACCGGCGACCTGGGCGAGCTGCGTCCCGACGGACACGTCGTGCTGACGGGGCGCAAGAAGGAGCTCATCATCCGCAAGGGCGAGAACCTGAGCCCGCGCGAGATCGAGGACCTGCTCCAGACCCACCCGAGCGTCGGCGCCGTGGCCGTGATCGGGCTGCCCGACGCAGCGCGCGGCGAGCGCGTCTGCGCCGTGGTCGAGACGCGCCCCGGCGCGGCGCCGCTCGACTTCGCGGGCATGCAGGCCCACTGCCGCGCGGCCGGGCTGATGACGCAGAAGATCCCGGAGCAGCTCGAGGTGGTGGAGGCCCTGCCCCGGAACGCCACGCTCAAGATCCTGAAGCACGTGCTGCGCGAGCGCTTCTCCGACACTCCCCCGGGACCGCGGAGATCCGGATCCGATGGAGTAGAGTGAGGAGCCGGACAGGAGGAACGATGCGCGTTCGCTTCTGGGGCACCCGGGGCTCCATCGCGACACCCGGGGCCAGCACGCTTCGCTACGGCGGGAACACCTCGTGCGTCGAGGTGGAATGCGGCGGAACCTGCGTCGTGCTCGACGCGGGGACGGGCGCGCACGCGCTGGGCCGGGCTCTGGTCGCCGAGGGGCGAGCAGCGCACGGCCACCTGCTGATCGGTCACACCCACTGGGACCACATCCAGGGCCTTCCCTTCTTCGATCCGCTGTTCCAGAAGGACGCGGAGTGGCACGTCTACGGTCCGCGCGGGCTCTCGCACTCGCTCCGCGATGCGTTGGCCGGACAGATGCAGTACGCGTACTTCCCGCTCGCGCTCGACCAGCTCATGGCGCGCGTCCACTACCACGACCTCGTCGAAGGCACGTTCGACCTCGGCGATCTGCGTTGCAGCGCTCGCTACCTGAACCACCCGGCGCTCACCCTCGGCTACCGGCTGGAGGGCGAAGGCGTGACGCTCGTGTACAGCACCGACCACGAGCCCCACGCCCGACCGGAGCCGGGGGGGGGTCGCTCGCCGCACAGCCGCGAGGACGAGCAGCACGTGCGATTCCTGGCGGGCGCCGACCTCGTGATCCACGACGCCCAGTACAGCGCGGACGAGTACCCGGACCGCGTCGGCTGGGGACACAGCTCGGTGGAGTACGCGGTGGACGTCGCGCGTGCCGCGGGCGTGCGCCGCCTCGCGCTGTTCCATCACGACCCGCGGCGCGACGACGCCTCGCTGGAGGCGCTGGTCGAGCGGGCGCGCCGGAACGCCGGCCCTGCGCTCGACGTCTTCGCCGCGCGCGAGGGCGAGGAGATCGTACTGGCGCCGCGCCGCCGGGCGAGGCCGGAGACGGTCGCACCCGAGGCCCGACCGTCCGCCGAGCCGGTGACGGGACGCGTGCTGCTCGCGGGGGCCGACGCGCCCGCCCTCGGCGCGCTCGAGCAGGCGGCCCGGCGCGACGACCTCGAGGTGGTGCGCGTTCGGGATGCGGCGGGCGTGCGCGCCGAGCTCGACCGGAGCCTCCCGTCCCTGGTCGGGCTGCGGCGTCGACTGCCGGACGCGGATGGCCTCGACCTCGCGCGCGAGATCTCGGCGCGCCCAGCGGGATCGGCGGGGACGCCCCCGGTGGTCCTGATCGCCGACGCCGAGCACGAGGTCGACCTCGAGGCCGGAGCGCAGGCCGGCGTCGCCGACTGGCTGGTCTGGCCCTTCAAGGACACCTACGCGCGCACGCGCCTGCGCTGCTGGCTGCTGCGCACGGCGTGCCGTTGGGTCCCCGCACCCCTGGCCAACGACGAGGCGGAGCGGCTGGCGAGCCTGCGCGCCCATCGGCTCCTCGACACGCCGCCGGAGGAGAGGTTCGACCGCATCACGCGGATCGCCAGCGCGCTCTTCGACGTGCCGACGGCACTCGTGAGCCTGGTCGACGCCGACCGACAGTGGTTCAAGTCGCGGCAGGGCCTCGACGCGACCGAGACACCCCGGGACATGGCGTTCTGCGCACACGCGATCCTGGGGGACGACGTCATGGTCGTGCCCGACGCCCTCCGGGACGACCGCTTTGCCGACAACCCGCTGGTGACGGGCCCGCCCCGGGTGCGTTTCTACGCCGGCGTTCCGCTCTCCGGAAGCCAGGGTCGCACGTTGGGCACGTTGTGCCTGCTCGACTCCCGCGTGCGTGAGCTGGACGAGGCGCAGCGCCGACTGCTTCGGGACCTGGGCCGGCTCGTCGAGCACGAGCTCGCGCGCCCGCCGCGGGAGGACGCACAGCCGGCCCCGGGAGCCGGGTAGCCGGGGATGGCGAGCTTCCGACGCAGCGACGTCGAGGCGGCCTGGCGCCAATTCGTCGCCGTGGGCGACTCCGGCGACTGGAACGCCTGGGCCGACCTCCACAGCGAGGACGGCGTCTGGATCGAGCACCACCTCGGCACCTTCCGCGGCCGTGAGGCGATCCGGAAGGCCATCGTCGAGGTGATGAAACCCGTTCCGATGATGAGCTTCCCGGTCGCGTGGCACGTGATCGAGGGCAGCCGCGTCGTCTACTACCCCTGGCAGGTGATGCCCGATCCGAAGGGCGGCGACGCCGTCTACCGCTTCGGCTGCGTGACGATCCTCGAGTACGCCGGGGAGGGGCTGTGGTCGCGCCAGGAGGACCTCTACAACCCCAAGGAGGGTGAGGACGTGATGAAGCGCTGGCTCGCCGCCGGAGGGCGTTTCGCCGGGTAGACGGTGCGCTCCCGTTGACTGATCTGACGATCCGTCAAATACTGAGGAGGTGCCGCACCTGCACGCGGCCGCGAGGGAGCCACCCCCATGCAGATGAACGACATGATCCTCGTCTCGATCG
>JBFIYM010000140.1:0-12062 GCA_041605395.1 Myxococcota bacterium
CCCCGTTCGCCCGCGACCTTCGCAAGCAGAAAAGTCAAAGGCGCCCTGTGCTGTACGGCGTCCTCGCGGTACGCCGTACAGTGTCAGAACGCTCGAAAGTCCGTTCTGTCTGGGACCGACGCGTCGGCGTTGCGTTCGATCCGTGTTGGATGGTGCCGGAACCCCCGACTCGCGCGGACACACACACCGGCTGGAGCTGGCGAGGGGACTCGAACCCTTAACCTGCGGATTACAAATCCGCCGCTCTACCCATTGAGCTACGCCAGCCAGGACGCGACCGCGGGCGCGCACTATAGAGCGCGGCTCGGCACCTCGCAACAAACGGCCGGAATCCGTGGACTTGCAGCGGTCTGTCGGGTTCGTGCCCCGCGGGAAAAGGGCCCGCTTTCAACCCTTGGTGCGGCGTCGAACCGCCTCGAACAGCAGCACCGCCGCCGCCGAGGCCACGTTGAGGGAGGCCACCCGACCCCGCATCGGGATGCGGACGAGCAGGTCCAGCTCGCGCGCAACCGTGGGCCGGAGCCCTCGCTCTTCGCCGCCGAGGACGAGCGCGAGCGCCCCTGTCCAGAGCGGGTCCGGGCTCTCGTGGAGCGGTGTCGCCTCGAGGCCCGAGTCCCCCCCGAGCCGCCAGCAGCCGAGCTCGTGGAGTTCCCGCAGGGAGCGCGCCAGGTTCGGCACCCGCACGACCGGGAGGTGCTCGATCGCACCGGCGCTGGCGCGGGAGACGGCGGGCGTGAGCCGTGGGGCACGGCGCCGGGTCAGGATCAGGGCCGTGGCCCCCGCCCCTTCGGCCGCCCGGGCCACGGCCCCGACGTTCTGGGGGTCCTCGACCTCGTCGAGTGCCACGAACAGCGCCGGGCCCTGCTGGGCCAGGCGTGCGGCGTCGCCCAAGCCGAGCTCCGGGAGCGGCTCGGCCTGGAGCAGGACGCCCTGGCTCCGCGCCTCGGCCGGGAGCCGTGCCTCGAGCTCCGAGTGTGGGCCCCACTCGACCGGGACCCCCGCCGCCTCCGCCAGGCTCACGAGCTCGTCGGCGGACCGGGGCGGTGGCGTCCGGATCCACAGCTGGACCAGCTGGCGCCGACGCGCGCGCAGCGCCTCACGCACCGATTGCAGGCCGGCCAGCACCTCCATCGGCCCAGGATGACGCGGGGTCTGGGAGTCCGCTCGCCAGGGGCCGGGAGGGGATCCGACCGCTAGGCGCCGAGCATGCGCCGCAGCGGGCCGAGCTCGGCCAGCACGCCGTCGGGATCCTCGATGTTCGGGTGGTTCTTGATCTCGAACTCGAGGTAGGCGACGAGCTCGCCGAGGGCCGCATCGAGGGCGCCCTCGCGATCCCCCGGGAGCTTGCTCGCGCGCTCGATCAGCAGCTCCGGATCCAGGCTTCCACCGGCGCCGACGCGGACCCCGCTCAGCAGCGCGGGGAAGCGCCCCGTGATCTCCTCCATCACGCGCGCGAGCCGCTCGTCGCTCGAGCGGTCGCCGTCGGCCACCGCCAGGCGGCCGGCGAGCTCCGTGACCAGCTTGGTCAGCGCGGTGGCGTGCGTGCGCAGCTCCTGGTCCTCGTGCTCGGAGTGCGACCCGCCACCGGGCGCGCTCTCCGCGCGCGGCACGCGCGTCAGGCGAACCGCCCCCACCAGGCGGAGCAGCTGCACGCTCCGCGCGGCCGACTCGCGGTCGAGCTTCAAGGCCTGGCACACCTCGGCGAAGCTGCACTCGCTTCCGATCGCCTCGCTGATCGCCTGCTCCGCGCCCGCGAGCGTCGCGCGGAAGCCCTGGCTGCGCGCCAGACGTACGCAGGGATCGTCGAGCACGCTCAGGAACTTCCGGAGCTCCTGGCTGCGCTGGATGCCCTCGGCCACGAGGCGGCGGGTCTCCAGCGCCAGACGCACCACGTTGTCCGGCTGGTGCTCGCCCTCCCAGAAGCAGACCGTCCCGTCCGGCATCGCGAACAGCGAACGCACGATCTCCTCGACCTGGTACTTGACGCCGTTCCACAGCTCCCGCGGCGTCAGGAAGCCGCGCTCGACGAGTGCCTTGCCGAAGCGCTCCGGCGGCGCGTGGCGCTGCTCGGCTTCACGCAGCTGCTCGAGCGAGATGACCCCGGCCCGGAGCAGGCATTCGCCCAACCGGTCCACGCGTTGATTCGACGCGGCGAAGACCACCTCGCCGCGGAACAGGTAGATCCACTTCTTGTGGTCGCGGTACGAGAACTGGAGCAGGCCCGAGCGCTGCCCGGCATGGAGGGCGTCGAGCAGCGACGCCAGGGGCAGCGTGCGGATCTCGACCCGCAGGGCCGGCCGGCCCTCGACCGGGTGTGGCGGCGGGGCCATGCCGCGCCGCTCGAGCAACACGCTGCTCGGCGTGACCTCGAGCAGCCGCAGCCGCTCGTCGGGGGCCAGCGCGAGCTGCGCGCGCTCGGCGGGCGCGAGGCTTTCGATCCAGATCTCGTCGGGCGCCATCGCCCCCTCCCGTCCGGTGCTCGGCCGCAGCGCTTCATCGTCGCGGCAGGAGCCTCCCTTGAGGGGGCGCACGAAAGCTGCGCTCAAGCTGCCGGCGCACGAGCCGAAAACGGAGAGGCGCGCGAGCCCGACAGGGAGGCGCAGGAGGAGAGAGCATGGCGGACTCCGCAGCGACCCGTCGCCACCAGCGCGTGGCACTCCGTGTTCCCGTCGACGTCTCGACCATCGACCCCGAGCGCGACCCCCGAACCGGCCGTCCCTACTTCCGGAGCTGCCGCGAGCAGTGCGGCAACCTGTCGACGGGCGGGATGTTCATCACCACGCCGGAGCCGCTGAGCCCCGGGCGTCGCCTGCTGGTCCGCTTCCACACGCCCGACGGCCTCTCGGTGGAGACCCTCGCCCGCGTCGCCTGGCGCGGCCGCGGCGCGGGCCCCGGCGCGTCGGAGGGCGGCGTCGGCGTGGAGTTCATCGACGCCAGCGCCGCCACGCGGGCCGCACTCGAGCGCATCATCGAGAGCAGCCCGCAGCGTCGCGGCGACTGATCGCGGCCCCCGAACGACGCGATATGCTCCCCGGCCATGACCCGCCGAGGAAGCTTCCGGATCGCGAGCCGCAATCGGGCGTGGGAATCCTCGCTCGACCCGGCCCTCCAGAGCGCCAAGCGCCTGGAGCGGCTGCTGGACTCGCTCTGCCTCGAGATCCAGGACTCGGCCACGACGGTGCGTGCGCGCCGCGTCTTCGAACGGCCGCGCGAGATCTTCCGGCTGGAGATCGAGAGCCCCGGGCTCGGCTACCAGCGCACCACGCTGCTGGACCGCGACGCGCTCGAAGAGCTCCTCGCGATCGACGCCGTACGCTCGCGGCTCGAGCTGCAGATCGAATAGGGCGAGAGGATGGGAGGGGCCCTCGGCCAGGTCTTGCTGATCGCTCGCGGCCTGCGGCCGCGGCGGAGCTGCGGCCGTGGCTCTTGCCCGGGTGGCGGAATCGGAAGACGCGGGTGACTTAAAATCACCTGGCCTCAGGCCATGCAGGTTCGAACCCTGCCCCGGGCACCCTCTCGCCCCTGCTCGATGCAGGCCCCGGGCACCCTCTCGCCGCCGCTCGATCCAGGGATGGGCCGCGACCGGTGGCGGCTCTACCCGGCCAGACACAGCTCGAGCAGACGGCCGGCGGCGTCGTAGGCGGCGGCCTGGCGGAGCCCCGGCGGCGGGTCGTCGCGCAGCTCGGCCACCACCTCCCCGACGGCCGCGCTGACGAACACCGTCGGCTCGAGCGCCGGGCCCCCGGAGCGGCCGCCGCTCAGCAGCGCCGAGCGCGTCTCGCGCACGCGGCGGGCGCGCGCCGAGGCGTCCGCCCAGGCACTCCCGCTGCCACCGACCCAGCGCGTCCTCAGCGCCGCCCCGACCTCGCTCGCGGCGGGGGCGTGCTCGAGGCGCCGCAGGGCCGCGCTCGCCCGGGCCACGATCGCCGCCTCGGCGAGGTGCTCGGGCGCGTCGACCGCGAACGTGTAGCTGAGCGCATGGAGGAAGCGGGCCACGACGGCCAGGCCCTCGTCGAACGCGCCCCGGAACGCCGAGGCGAGCTGAGCCGCCGCGAAGCGGTGCAGCGGATCCGCCAGGGTCGCCCCCTGCGCCCGCAGCACGTGACGGAGCGGCAGCTCGTAGCCGAGCTCCGGGCCGTGCTCGTCGAGGATGCGCAGCAGGTGTGCGTGCCCGCAGCGCTCGGCCATCACCGTCTGCACCAGGCGCTCCCGCGCGACGGCGGGCGCGACGCTGGCGAGACGATCCAGGGCCTGCCCGATGCGCTCCGCCTCGGCGTGGAGGGACTGGTCGAGCAGCGCCCCGACCACCGCGCGCTTGTCGTCGAAGTACTGGTAGAGCGAGCCCACGCTGAAGCCGGCGACCCGCGCCACCCGGTTGGTGGACGCAGCGCGATAGCCCTCGTTGCGGAGCACGCGCTCGGCGGCCTCGAGGATGGCCTCCACCGTGCTGCGAGAACGGGCCTGGCGCGGCGTCTTGCGGAGTTTTCCGTCGAGCTCTTCCACACGGCTCCCGATGGGCACTGGCACCTTCCCTTCCCCGAAGGTGTGTCGGCCGCAGAGGGGGCCCTGGCCCCCCGCGGGGGCACGTGGCCGGATCCGGCAGTGCGACGCCCGCTGGAAGCGCGCGGCTAGCGGTCGTCGCCGCGCACCCCGTTGTGCTCGGCGGAGGAGCGCGCGCCGTCCGGGAACTCGATCAGCTCGATCGGGGTGCCGTCCGGATCGGCCACGAAGAACATGCGCACGCCGCCGACCTCGACCGGCCGCTGGAGCGGCCGGAGCCCGCGCTCCTCGAGGGCGCGGTGGGCCGCGTCGAGGTCCGAGACCGTGAGGGAGATGTTCGTGTAGCCGGTGGCCGGCCGGCTGCGCGGGGCGGCGTCGGCCGGCGCCGGCAGCTGGAGCAGCTCGACCGTGACGCCGCTCCCGGGCACCAGGCAGCCGACCATGCGCCCCCGCGTCCCGCTGCCGGCCGTCACGGCGTCGAGCCCGGGGCCGTCGAGCGACACGTCGAAGATCACCCACAGCCCGAGCCCATCCCGATAGAAGGCCAGCGAACGCTCGAGGTCCGAGACCCGCACGCAGACGTGCGAGAAGCCACGGATGCCGAGGGGGGCGCCGGGCATGCTTCCTCCTGCGCGAGCGGCGAGGATCCTCCATCCTGACCCGCCCGGCGAGGAGCCGGCTCGGTGGCCGAAGACGCACCGAGGCAGGAGCGATCCGCGCGAATGAGCGAAGCCATCCCCGTCCTGGTCGGCGCCGCGGCCGTGATGCAGCGCGCGGACGACCCGCGCTCCGCGCGCGAGCCCATCGCCCTGATGGGCGACGCGCTGGCCCGGGCCGCCGAAGACGCCGGCAGCCCCGCCCTGCTCGCCCGGGCCGACGCGGTGCGGGTGCCGCGCGGCTTCTGGGACTACGCGGACCCCGGGCGGCTGCTGGCCGAGCGGTTCGGCGCCGCGGGCGCCCGCACGGGCGTCGCCGAGATCGGCGTGCTGCAGACCACACTGCTCGGCGCGGCCGCGCGCGACATCGCTGCCGGTCGCGCCGACGTCGTGCTGGTCGCGGGCGGCGAGGCGCGCCACCGCGAGCAGCGCGCGCGCCAGCTCGGCGTCGAGGCCCCGTTGGCGCGGCAGGCAGGCGGCGTCTCCCCCGACGAGGTGCTGCGGCCGCACGCCGAGATCCTGAGCCCCGCCGAGATCGCCATCGGGCTCCACATGCCGGTGAACCAGTACGCGATCATCGAGAACGCGCTCCGCTTCGCGGAGAAGCAGGGCGTCGAGGCCCACCGCGATGCGGTGGCCGGGCTCCAGGCCCGGGCCGCCGCCGTGGCGGCGGCGAACCCCGACGCCTGGGACCGGAGCGGGCGTGGCGCCGACGCGATCCGCGGCCCGGGTGGCGGCAACCGCATGCTCGCCTTCCCGTACACCAAGCTCCACACGTCCCAGTGGAACGTCGACCAGGCCGCGGGCCTGGTGCTGTGCTCACTCGCGACCGCGCGCGCGCTCGGGCTGCCCGAGGAGCGCTTCGTCTACCCGCTCGCGACCGCCGATGCGAACCACATGGTGCCGCTCGTCGCCCGCCCCGCCCTGCACCGCGTGCCGGGCTTCGCGCACGCCGGCCGCCGGGCCCTCGCCCACGCCGGACGCACGGTCGACGCGCTCGAGCACCTCGAGCTCTACAGCTGCTTCCCGGTGGCCGTGCGCGCGCAGGCCCGCGAGCTTCGGATCGACGAGATGCGGCCGCTCACCGTCACCGGCGGCATGACCTTCGCCGGCGGGCCCCTCAACAACTTCGTGCTCCAGGCGCTGGCCAAGATGGTCGCCGTGCTGCGCGGCGATCCGGGCAGCACCGGGCTGGTCAGCGCGGTGAGCGGCATGCTCACCAAGCAGGGCGTCTCGCTGTGGTCCACGCGCCCCCCCGAGACGCCCTTCGGGTTCTTCGACGTCACGGCCGAGACGGCCCGGGAGCAGGCACCGCGCGCGCTGGCGGAGACGTTCGCGGGGCCGGCGCGCGTCGCCGGCTACACCGTTCTCTTCGAGGACGAACGTCCCGCGAAGGCGATCTTCGTCTGCGACCTCGACGACGGCCGGCGCGCACTGGCGGTGAGCGAGGATGCCACGCTCGCGGAGCTCGGGACCCGCGAGGAGCTCTGCGGCCGAGCCCTCACCCTGCGCGAGGGCCGCGCCACGCTCTCGGGCTAGGCCAGCGCCGCGCCGCGCTCTCGGGCTAGGCCAGCGCCGCGCCGCGCTCTCGGGCTAGGCCAGCGCCGCCAGCTTCTCCCCGGCGAAGAAGCGGCGCGGGTTGTCCACCAGCAGCGCCTCGATCTGCGCCTGGCTGACGCCCGCCTCGCGCAACCGGGGCGCGATGTCGCGGACGAAATGGAGCGGATGCCAGCTGCCGGCCCCGGCCGCCAGGTCGGTCCCGGGCGGGATCGGCGAGCCGCGCCAGCACCACACGGAGTCGTGCGAGACGACGACGCGATCGCCGGCGCCCTTGTGGATCAGCTTCGCGAGGGAGGCGGTGCGCTCGGCGTCCGGATGGAGCATGTCGAGGCCGAAGCGATCGAAGCCCAGGTAGGAGCCGCCGCGCGCGATGCCCAGGTGGTAGTCGTGGTTCGAGGTCCCGCACGAGTGCCCGATGATGATGCGGTGGGCCGGCACGCCCAGGCTCGTCAGCAGACGCTGCTGCTCGTCGCCCACCGTGCCCTGGTCCGTGTGGGTGGTGATGGGCGCGCCGGTGGCGATGGCCGCCTTCGCGGCCGCCTCGAAGATCTGGCGCTCGTAGTCGCTCATGCGGCCCGGGCCGGTGGCGACCTTGATGATCCCGGCCTTGATGCCGGTCTCCCCGATGCCCTCGGTGAGCTCCTTCTCGAAGAGCTCGGCCATGGCGTCCACCACGGGGCCGAAGTTCCGGCGGAAGTGCCAGTACGCGGTTCCGCCCTCGGCCTCCTTGTAGAGGCCGGTGGCGCAGATGATCTGGAAGCCGCTGCGCGAGGCGACCTCGGCCATGAACTCGACGTCGCGGCCCAGGTCGTTCGGGCACGGGTCGAGCATCGTGCCGATGCCCGCGCCCTTCATCTCCTCGATCTGGTCGACGCAGCGCCCGAGCCTCTCGCGCCGACCCGGGCCGGGCTCGGTGGTATGGGCCTCCCAGCCGGGATACCCGATCATCACGTGCTCGTGCATCAGCGTCGTGCCGAGCTGCTCGGGGGTGATGGTTCCCGTGACCGTGTGGATGACCGTCATGAAGCGCCTCCGCCGCCATCCTATCACGGGGGTCGCGCTGGCCGGGACGCTGTGCTGTGCGACCGACCCGGGCTTCGTGGATGCCAGCACGCTGGCGCCGACGCTGCGGCTCGATCTCCGCTACGCGACGGCGGGCAACTTCGTCGGCGCGCCCATCGACGGCTACGAGGCGCCGCGCTGCTGGCTGACCGAGCCCGCGGCGCGTGCCCTCGCCGCCGCGCAGGCGGAGCTCTCACGCGAGGGCCTCGGCCTCGTCGTCTGGGACTGCTACCGCCCGCAGCGGGCGGTGGACCACTTCGTGCGTTGGGCGCAAAAGCCGCCCGACCCGGCGCAGACCGAACGCCACCATCCGAACGTGCCGAAGGCCGAGCTCTTCGCGCGGGGCTACATCGCCACGCGCTCGGGCCACAGCCGCGGCAGCACGGTCGACGTCGGCCTGGTGCGCAGCGAGGACGGCGCCCTCGTCGACTGCGGGACGCCCTTCGACTTCTTCGACCCGCGCTCCCACGTCGCGGCGGACGTGGCCGAGCCGGCCCCCCGCTGCCGGCGGCGGCTCGCCGAGGTGATGCAGCGCCACGGCTTCGCGCCCTACGCCGAGGAGTGGTGGCACTTCACCTACCGGCCCGAGCCGCACCCCGACCGCTACTTCGACCGGGTCCTCCGCTAGCAGCTGCGATACCCTGCCGGTGTGCCCCGCATCCTGCTCGACCCCACGCACGAACGGTCGCCCGCGATCCGCGAGCGGTTGCCGCGCCTCGCGAGCCTGGACGGCGTCGACGTCGGGCTGCTCGACATCTCGAAGGCGCGGGGTGACGTCTTCCTCGATCGGCTCGAGGCGCGCCTCACGGCGACGGGCGCGAAGGTGCGTCGCTACCAGAAGCCCACGTTCACGAAGCCGGCGCCCGTCGACCTGCGTCAGCAGATCGCAGTCGAATGCGGGGCCGTGATCGAGGCCTTGGCGGATTGAGGGAGCTGCACGTCGTGCAGTGTGCACGACATCGTCGACCTCGAGGGACGCGGGGTACCGGGCGTGTTCGTGGCGACGACCGCCTTCACGGACGGGGCCGACGCGCAGGCGCGCGCGCTGGGTGCCGACCCGGCCGCGGTCTTCGTCGACCATCCCATCCAGGACCGCAGCGACCCCGAGCTGGTCGCGCTCGCCGACGCTGCCTTCGATCGGGTCGTGGCCGCGCTCATCCGCTCGTGAACGCCCGGCCATGATCGTCTTCAGCGGCAATCCGCTCGACCGCGCCGAGCCGCGCCGGCGCGACGCCCCCTGGCTGAAGGAGCGCCTCGCGGACGAGGCCACGCGGCTGCTGCCGGTGTGGAAGCTGGCACCCCTGATCCGCGAAGGCGGCGCGCCGCGCCTCGCCTGGGCCACGCCGGCCCTCCTCGATGGGCGCGGCGACGCCCCCGAGCCGGTGTTCCTCGGCATCGCCGACGACGTGGCGCACTTCGCGGTCGATCTCTCGGACCGGCCCGAGCCGCTCCAGGAGTTCGGCTTCGAGGGCGTCGCGCACTTCCCGGAGCTGCGCGCCGTCGCGGGGCTGCTGCCGCCGGGCGACGCCGGCATCGCCGCACAGGCGCGCCAGATCGTGGACTGGCATTCGCGCCACGGCTTCTGCCCCGGCTGCGGCGAGCGCACCCATCCGAAGGACGGCGGCTGGTCGCGGCGCTGCGGCTCGTGCGCGGCCGAGCACTTCCCACGCACGGATCCCGTCGTGATCATGCTGGTGCACGACGCCGAGCGCTGCCTGCTCGGTCGCCAGGGCAGCTGGCCCCGCCCCTTCTTCTCGGCGCTGGCCGGCTTCGTCGAGGCCGGCGAGACGCTGGAAGAAGCGGTGCGGCGCGAGGTGGACGAGGAGACCGGCATCCGGGTGGACACCGTGCGCTACCACGCCTCCCAGCCCTGGCCCTTCCCCGCCTCGCTGATGCTCGGCTGCATGGCCCAGGCGACGTCGCGGGAGATCCAGCTCGATCGCCACGAGCTCGAGGAAGCGGATTGGTTCACGCGCGACGAGGTGGTGGCGGCGCTCGCCGGGCCGACCGCGCGCCTCGCCGTCCCGCCCGCGATGGCGATCGCGCACCACCTGATCCGCGCCTGGGCCGACGGCAGCGCCGCCCGCTAGCCGTCGCCCCGCCGGGAACGGCGCCGGCGCGAGCCCGGCCGGAAGGCCGAGAACAGCGCCAGCGGCATCGGGCCGGCGAGGTCCGCGAGCGCGACGTGCCGCGACGACGGCACGAAGCGCCGCCCGCTGAGCGCACAGCGGAGCGGGGTGCCCGCGAGGGCCGCCGGCAGGCGGAGCCAGGCCGGCGCCTCGCGCTGCTGCGGCTGCACCCGCGCCGCGACCAGGACCTGCGTCGTGGCGTCGCGTCGCAGGAAGGCGAGCCAGCGCCCGGCGCCGGGGCCGTCGAGCGCGAGTGGCTGGTAGGCGCCGCGCGCGAACGTCGCCGGCGAGCGGCGCCGCAGCGAGAGCGCGGCCTGCGTCACCCAGAGCACGAGGCGCTCGTCGTCTGGCCGCGCCGCCAGCCGGGCGAGTGCCGCCGTGCGCGTCCGGACCGGGCGCTCCTGCAGCCGGTCGAGCGCGGAATGACGCCGGCGCGCCCGCGCGAAGTCGGGCGGGCGGCGGTTGTCGGGATCCACCAGCGCGAGCAACCCGAGCTCGTCGCCCTGGTAGAGGTCCGGCACGCCCGGCGCCGTGAGCTGCACCAGGCGACGCGCGAGCGCGCACGCCGCCCCGGCCCGGACGATCGGCTCGGCCACGGCCGCGAAGTCCGCGAGAAAGCCCCGGTGATCGTCCAGCATCCCAGCCAGGAAGCGCTCGAGCGCGGCCTCGTAGCGCAGGTCGGGCGCGGTCCAGCGCGTCCGCCGCTTCGCCTCGCGGGCCGCCTTGCGGGCGGCCTCCCCGATGCGCGCCCCGAGCGCGCGGCGCTCCGCCGCGCTCGGAAGCCGGCCCGGCGGGAGCGCTGGCCAGAGTGCCAGGAGCATCTGGTACAGCATCAGCTCGCTCGCCGGCTCCGGCGCCGGTGCCCCGGCCACGCGGCTTCGCAGCCTCGCGTTGGCGCGCGTCCAGCGCTCGACGGCGTGAGCCCAGCGCGCGTCGTAGGCGCTGAGCGCCGCCAGCCGTGCGCGCGCGTCGGCGCTGCGCTTGGTGTCGTGCGTGGTCGCGGCCAGGAGTGCCTCCGGCCACCCGCGCAGGCGCTCCGCGTTCGCAGCATGCAGCGCGATGCGCGCATCGCCCCGCGGCGCCTCGGGGTCGCCCCCGACCTCGCACAGGCTCGGCACCGGGAAGTGGCGATAGAGCGCCGTGTCCTCGACACCCTTCGCCGCGACGGGGCCGCTGAGCTGCTGGAGCGCGGTCGAGAACGCACCCTTCGCGGGCCCTCCGCGCCGGCCGAGCAGGATCGCGCCGATCGCGCGGAGCGCGGGGGCGAGCTTCGGCCGGGCGCGTGTGGCGCGCTCGAGCGCCGCGCGCCAGCGCGCGCGATCCGGGGCCGTGAGGCGCCCGAGCCGGTCCGCGTAGCTGCGGTAGACGTCGAGCGCCGCGACCGCCTCGACCAGCGCCGGCCGAAGCCGCGGCGGGCTCGCCACGCCCGCCTCGACGAGCGCACCGCGCAGCGCGACCAGCGCCCGGCCGAGCTCGCCCGCGAACAGCGTCGTCAGCACCTCGCGCTTCCCGGCGCGGGCGACGGCGTCGAAGTCCTCGGCGTCGCGGGTGAAGCCGCGCCAGAAGCGGCGCAGCTGCCGGGCCCCGCGCGGCACCACGCCCGCCGCGTCGAGCGCCGCCGCGAACTCGTAGCCCGTGGTGCCCGCCACCGGCCACGCCGACGGCAGCGCCTCGTCCGGGGCCAGGATCTTCTCCACGAAGATCGGGATCCGGCGCTCGCAGCGCCGGTCGAGCCCGGCGCGGAGGCGCTCGAGGTAGCCGCCCGGGTCGGCCAGGCCGTCCACGTGGTCGACGCGCACGCCGTCCAGCCAGCCGCGCGCCACCCAGTCGAGCAGCGCGGCGTGGGTCTCGTCGAACACCGCGGGATCCTCGCAGCGGACCGCGATCAGCTCGTCGATGTCGAAGAAGCGCCGGTAGTTGAGCTGCTTCTTGCCCGTCTGCCACGGCAGGAGGCGATAGGCCTGCGCGTCGAGCAGCTTCGCGAGCGCCGCCGGCGACGGGCGCGCCCGCCGGCGCAGGGCCTCGGCCGCGGCCTCCGTCCCGGGGGCGAGCGGGAAATGGCGGCCGTGCACGCGGAGCCCGATCGCCCCGCGCCGGCGCACCAGCGCGAGGCTGCCGTCCCGCCACAGGCTGCGCGGCTCGCCCGCGAGCACGG
>JBFIYM010000141.1:0-11836 GCA_041605395.1 Myxococcota bacterium
CAGATCCGTGCGCGTGGTGAGGCGCCGCGCCAGCGGCACACCGTCGCGCGCAGTCCGCACTACCTGGTGGCGGCGCATCAGGGCAGGGAAATCGACGTCCCACTCGTGAGGCGGCGTGTACGGGCAGTTGTTGAAGCACAGCTTGCAGTGGAAGCAGAGCTCGTTGACCTGATCGAGGCCCTGCATCGCGACTTTCGCGATGTCGCCGTTGCGGGCGTCCACCAGCTCGAACAGGCGCGGAAACGACGGGCACAGCGGGAGGCAGCGCCGGCACTGGTGGCAGATTTCCGCCACCCGCCGCAGCTCGCGCTCGAGCTTCGCGGCGTCGCCGTACGCGGGGTCGTCGTAGCCGAGCTCCGTGGAGGCGTGCTCGGGAAGATCGACCTTCATGATGGGAATCGCCCCGCGCCGGGCTTCCGGCTCAGAGTGTCTCCAGGCCCGAGAGCGCCTTCTGGAAGCGGCCGGCGTGGGACTTCTCGGCCTTGGCGAGCGTCTCGAACCACTCGGCCACGTCGGCGAAGCCCTCGTTGCGCGCGGTCTTGGCCATGCCCGGGTACATCTCCGTGTACTCGTAGGTCTCACCGGCGACGGCCGCGGCGAGGTTCTTGTCGGTGGACCCGATCGGCTTGTCGGTGGCCGGGTCGCCGACCTGCTTCAGGTAGTCGAGATGCCCGTGGGCATGCCCGGTTTCGGCCTCGGCGGTGTCCCGGAACAGCCCGCCCACATCGGGGTAGCCCTCGATGTCGGCCTGGCGCGCGAAGTAGAGGTAGCGGCGGTTCGCCTGCGATTCGCCGGCGAAGGCATCCTTGAGGTTTCCGTGGGTCTTGCTGCCCTTGAGATTGGCCATGGGTCGACTTCCCTCCTGGACGGGCGAGTCTAGACGCGCCCCGATCGCGGGACCACCCTCGCGGCCATCGGATTCTCGGATCGTGGCGATCGCCGCGCCCGATCGGGCGGCGCTCAGATGACGCCTTCGCGACGGAGTCGGGCGCGCTCGGCCTCGGCCACGCCGAGCTCCTCGAGGATCTCGTCGGTATCCGCGCCGAGGGCGGGCGGCCCGGTGCGCACCCGGGTCGGCGTGCGGGAGAACTTGGCGGCCGGCCCGGTGAGCGGGATGCGGGCGCCTTCGACGTCGACCTCCTGGAGCATGTCGCGCGCGCGCACGTGGGGGTCGGCCGCCGCCTCGGCGTAGCTCCGCACCACGGCGCACGGCAGCCCCACCTCGACCAGCAGCGCCTCGGCCTCGGCCACGCTCTGGTCGGCCAGCCAGTCGCGCACCAGCCCGTCTACCGTCGCACGCCGCGCGAGTCGCGGTGCCGTGGTGGCATAGCCGGGGTCGTCGGCCAGCTCGGGGCGCCCGATCAGCCGCGCCAGCACCTTCCAGTGCGAGTCGAGCAGGACGCCCATCGAGAGCGTGCCGTCGCGGCAGCGATAGGCGCCGGCGGGCGCCGCGATGCGGAACTCGTTGCCGAGGCGCGGCAACGCCTCGCCGAGCGCGCCGAGCGTGAGGTAGCCGTTCGACTGGAACAGCAGGCTGTCGAGCAGGGCGACGTCGATGTGCTGGCCCTCGCCGGTCAGGTCGCGGTGGTGGAGGGCGGCCAGCGCCGCGAGCGCGCCGTGCAGGCCCGCCAGGTCGTCCGCCAGGAAGGTCGGCGCCTTCACCGGCTCGCCGGCCGGATCTCCGTTGAGCGACATCCAGCCGCTGGCCGCCTGGGCCAGCGGGTCGTAGCCCGCGCGCGCGTGCGCGGGGCCGTACTGTCCGAAGCCCGAGATCGAGACGAGCACGAGGTCGTGCTTCATGGCGCGGAGCGCCCCGAAGCCCAGGCCGAAGCGGTCGAGCGTCCCGGGCCGGAAGTTCTCGATCACCAGGTCCGTCTGGGCGACGAGCCGCAGTAGCAGCTCGCGCGCGCGGGCGTCGTGGAGATCGAGCGTGAGGCTCCGCTTGTTGCGGTTCACCGCCGCGTGCATGAAGGAGACCGGCCGGTCGGGCCCCGGCAGCATCGGGGGGACGCGGCGCGCCACCTCGCCGGTGGGGTGCTCGACCTTGATGACGTCGGCGCCCAGGTCGGCGAACAGGCAGCCCGCCATCGGGCCGGACCAGGTGGTCGTGAGCTCGACCACCCGCAGGTCCGCCAGTGGGCCCGCGCGGTCGCTGCGCGCTTCGGAGTAGAACTCGGCGCGTCGCATGCGGCCCCTAGCGCGGGCGCCCGGCGTCGAGCCGGGTCAGGGCCCGCTCGATGGCGCGAATCAGGTCCGGGTCCTCCGCGCCCGTCGCAGCGGCCTCGAGCTGGCCGCGTGTGTCCGGCGGGACCGCCTTCGGGTGGCCCGAGCCGATCTCGCCCAGGGCGAGCGCCGCGAGCCGCCGCGTCGCCGCGTCCGGGTCCTGGCGCAGCGCGCCGAGCAGGTGCGCGCCCACCGCGGCGGGCGGATCGATGAGCGAGGCCATCGCGGTGGTGGCCGCCCGGCGCACGTGGAGGTCCGTGTCACTCGCGCCTTCCAGCAGCACGGCCGCCGCCTCGGGTCGGTCGGGCGCCAGCTCACGGAGCGCGAACGTGGCCATGCGCCGCACGATCGGCTTCTCGCCGCCGCGGCCGAGCCCGATCAGGAGGGGCAGCACCTCCCCGTGCAGACGTCCGGCCTCGACCAGCAGACGCGCCGCGGTCCAACGCACGTCGCCGTCCGGGCTCGCCAGCGCCTCGACCAGGGCGGGGAGCAGGCGGGGGCCCGGCGGGTCGAGACGCGCGGACGTGAAGGCGGCGCCCCAGCGGCGCGGCGGCTCGTCACTGTGCAGGGCGCGGCGGATGGCCTCCTCCACGCCGCCGCTCTGGCGGGCGATCGCGACCAACGCGTCGGAGGCGGCGCGCACGACGGCCTTGACGGGGTCGCCGAGCAACTCGGCCAGCGCCTCGCTGAGCAGGACCCCGGACGGGTCTTCCGATGCGGCGGCGCAGGCGGCCCGGCGCTCCTCGGGGTCGGGGCTGGCGAAGCGGCTGAGTAGCGGGTGGCTCATGACGGCTCCCGGGGATCGGCCAGCGAACGGCTCACGCGAGCTCCCAACGCGCGGCCAGCAGGTCGTCGCCGTGGGCCCGCGCGCGGCCCTCGCGGGCGAGCTTGCGCAGGTGCTGGGTGGTGGACTGGGCGGCCGCCGGATGCAGCGTCTCGGGGTAGGCGGCGTAGACCACCTTCACGATCTCCATCACGCGCGCCGGTCCGCTCTCGAGGACCTCGACGATCTGGCGCTCGCGCTCGGCGCGGTGCTCGATGTACTCGCGGATCTTTCCCACCGCGTCGTCGATGGCGGGGCCGTGCGCCGGATAGATGCGGCGCGGGCGCTCCGCGAGGAGCTTCTCGAGCGAGCGGAGGTAGTCGCCGAGGTCGCCACTCGTGTTGGGAATCACCGTGGTCCCGACCCCGAGCACGTTGTCGCCCGAGAACAGCGCCTGCTCCTCTTCCAGCATGAAGCACAGGTGGTCGGGCGCGTGGCCCGGTGTGAACACGCCGCGCAGCGTGGCGCCTTCGGTCCCGATCACGGCGCCGTCGGCCAGCGGTTCGATCGCGAGGTCCGCGTAGTCGGCGTCGGCCTCGGGCCAGGGGTACTTCGACACGCGCAGCGGGCCGAAGCGCTCGAGCACCGAGCGGACGCCGCCGATGTGGTCGACGTGGCCGTGGGTGAGCACGATCTCCTGGAGGCCATGACAGCCGTTCTCCGCCATCGCCCGTTCGAGCACGGGCAGGTAGCTCGGCAGGCCCTGTCCCGGGTCGAGCAGGATGCGCTCGGGGCCGGTTCCGACCAGGTAGGTGTTGGTGCCCGGCCCGGTGAACGCGCTCGGGTTCTGCCCGAGCGCGACGGCCACGCGCTCCGACCAGCGGCCGACGTCCGGCATGCGGGTTCCGAGCAGAACGGGGGGCGCGCTCACCTCAGCTTCCTCCGACGGTCAGGCGGGCGACCCGGAAGGAGGGCGCCGCCAGGCTCCCGAGCCAGAGCAGGTCGTTCGCGATGCCATCCACGTCCCGGAGCAGGTCGGCCAGGTTCCCCGCGACGGTGACCTCCTCGACCGGGTGCGACCGCTCCCCGTTCTCGATCCAGAAGCCGCGCGCACCGCGCGAGAAGTCGCCCGTCACCGGGTTGAAGCCCTGCCCGAAGAGCCCCGTCACCAGCAAGCCCCGCGGCGTGTCGCGCAGCAGGGCGTCGAGCGAATCGGCGCCCGGCTCGAGCCACAGGTTGGTGGCGCCCACGCTCGGCGCACTGCTCGGGCCGCGCGCCGCGTTGCCCGTCGTGGCGAGGCCGAGCTTCCGCGCCGAGTAGACGTCGAGCAGGTAGCTCGTGAGCTCGCCGTCCTCGACCAGCACGGTGCGCCGCGTGGCCTGGCCCTCGCCGTCGAACGGCCGGCTGCCGAGCCCGCCCGGGCGCCGGCCGTCGTCGACGACGCGCACCGCCTCGCTGGCGATGCGTTCGCCGATCCGCCCGGCCAGGAAGGAGGCCTTCCGGTAGACCGATCCGCCGGAGAGACAGGCGACCAGATTCCCGAGCACGCTGCGCGCCGCCGGCGCCTCGAAGATGACGGGGACGTCCTGGGTCGGCACGGGACGGGCGCCGAGCTGGGCGAGCGCGCGCTCGGCCGCGCGGCGTCCGACCGCGGCCCCGTCTTCCAGCGCGTCGAGGCGCCGCGCCGCCGAGAGCCACCAGTCGGTCTGCATGGCGCCGTTCTCGGCCGCCACGGGCGAGCTCATCAGCGAGTGACGCGCGCCCTCGTAGCGGCCCGTGAAGCCCTCGCTCGAGGCGAGAGCGACGCCGGCGAAGCTCGAGCTGACGGTGCTCCCCTCGGAGTTCACGATGCGCGGGTCGACGGCGCGCGCCGCCCGCTCGGCCGCCCGCGCCGCGTCGATTCGGGCCTCGAGCGGGGCGTCGCGGTCCGCGGGCTCGAGCAGGGCCAGGTCGGGCAGATCGCTCGCGAAGCCGTCGTGCGGCGGGCCGGCGTCGGGGTCCTCGGCCGTGGCCCGGGCGATCGCGACGGCCTCTTCGGCCAGCCGGGTGAGGGCGTCGAGCCCGAGATCGCTGCTCGACACCAGCGCGGTCCGGAGCCCCGCCGCGCCGCGCACGAAGGCGCGGAGCCCCAGCGTGTGCTCGTGGGACTGCGTCACGTACTCGATCTCGTCGCCCCGCACCCGCGCCTCGACGCTGCGGGCGGCGACCTGGAGCGCGTCGGCCGCGTCGGCGCCGGCGGCGCGCGCCGCGGCGACCGCGTGCTGGACGAGGTCGGTGTCGATCACCGCGCCGTGCCTCCGACGGTGATGCCGTCGACCCGGATCGTCGGCAGGCCGACGCCGACGGGAACGGCCTGGCCGTCCTTGCCGCAGGTGCCCTCGCCCCGATCGAGCGCCAGATCGAAGCCGATGCGCGAGACGCGCGTCAGCACGTCCGGCCCGTTGCCGATCAGGGTCGCGCCCTTCACGGGGGCGGTGACGCGCCCGTCCTCGATGAGATAGGCCTCGCTGGCGGCGAACACGAACTTCCCGTTCGTGATGTCGACCTGGCCGCCGCTGAAGTTCACGGCGTAGAGGCCGCGCGTGACCCCGGCGAGGATCTCGGCCGGGTCGTCCGGGCCGGCCAGCATGAAGGTGTTCGTCATGCGCGGCATCGGCAGGTGGGCGTAGCTCTCGCGCCGCCCGTTGCCGGTGGGCGCCACCCCCATCAGACGCGCGTTCAGGCGATCCTGGAGGAAGCCGGTGAGGATGCCGTCCTCGATCAGCACCGTGCGCTGGGTGGCCGTGCCCTCGTCGTCGACGTTCAGCGAGCCGCGCCGGCCGGGCAGCGTGCCGTCGTCGATCACGGTCACGCCCGGCGCGGCGACGCGCTCACCCACGCGCCCCGCGAAGACGGAAGTCCCCTTCCGCACGAAGTCGCCTTCGAGGCCGTGGCCGACGGCTTCGTGGAGCAGCACGCCCGGCCAGCCCGGCCCCAGCACCACGTCCATGCTGCCGGCGGGGCAGGGCACGGCCTCGAGGTTCAGGAGCGCCAGGCGCACCGCCTCGTCGACGATCGGCTCCCAGTAGTCGGCGGCGAGGACGCGGGCCAGCTCGCTGCGCCCGCCGCCGCCCTGGCGCGCCACCTCGCGCCGGCCGCCGGCCCCCTCGGCGATCACCTGCACGTTGAGCCGGATCAGGGGCTGGACGTCCGCCACGAAGCTGCCGTCGCTGGCGGCGACCAGCACGTGGCGCTGCTGGCAGACCAGGCTGGCCAGCACCTCGCGGACGCGGGGGTCCCGGGCGCGGGCCCGTGCATCGATGCGCGCGAGCAGCGCCGCCTTGTCCTCGATCGGTACGTCCGTCGGGGCCGACGCCACGGGGTAGAGGTTGCGCGGCGGCGCGCCGCTGCCGCGCACGGCGACCCCGGACGGCGGGCCGCCCCCCGCCGCGATGGCCCGCGCGGTGGTCGCGGCGAGCCGCAGGCTCTCGGTGCTGATCTCGTCCGAGTGCGCGTAGCCCTGCTTCTCGCCCGTCTGCACGCGCACGCCCACGCCCTGGGTCACGTGGCGATCGCCCGACTTCACGATGCCCTCTTCGAGGACTACCGCGTCGCGCGTCGCGTACTCGAAGAAGAGGTCGGCGGCATCCACCTGGCCCTCGAGCGCCACCCCGAGCGTTTCGGCGAGGCCCCGGTCGTCGACGCCGAAGCGATCGCGGAAGAATCGGACGGGAAGGCTCATGCGGCTCCTCGTTCGAGACGGTCGATCGCCTTGGATAGCGCTCGCAGGTCCGGGAGGCCCGCCACGTCGAGGGCGCGCAGGCCGGCGGCGCGGGCGCCGACGAGGTCCTCCTCGGCGTGGTCGCCGACGTAGAGGGCACCCTCCGCCGACACGCCGAGGCGGGACAGGCCGAAGGCGAAGATCGCCGGGTCGGGCTTGGCGGCGCCGGCATCGCTCGGCAGCACGACGCAGGCGAAGTGGTGCGCAACGCCCAGCCCCTCGAGGATTCCGGGCAACCGGTGGTCGAAGTTCGAGAGCACGCCGAGCCGGAGCCCGCGCCCCGTGAGGGCGGCGAGGCCCTCGTGGGCGCCCGGCGCGAGGCGCCAGGCCCGCGCGTCGGCGTAGTGGCCGAAGAGCGCGTCGAACAAGCCCGCGAAGTCGTCGAAGCGCGCCATCCCGTCCGCGGCGCGGAAGGTCTCGCGGACGCGAGAGCGCCACCAGGCCCTCTCGCGGGCGCGGAGGTCGGCCGGCGCGGCGTCCGGGTGCACGTTCGCTGGGGCCGCGGCGAAGACGCGCCGGAACGCCTCGTCGAGGCGATCGGCGGGCAGCGCGACCCCGAAGCGTGAGGCGACCCGGGCGTACGTCGCGCCGATCGGCTCGGCCGGCAGGATCAGCGTGCCGGCCGCGTCGAACAGAACGGCGTCGATCCGGTACGGGCGGCCCATGTCGGAGGAGCTTAGCGGGCGTCGGCAGCGCGAGGCGCAGCGTTCGTCGTGCTCGAGCGCTGAGCGCAGCCAGGCCTCGTCGTCCCACTTCGAGGGGACAGACGGTGCGGAGCGGCGGGGCTTCAATGGGTGGGCACGCGGAGGTCCGCCATGCGCCATGCCTCGCTCGCCCGCTTCGCCCTGCTGCTGGTCGCGTTGCTGCTCCCTACCGGCCACGCGACCGCGGCCAGGCGACCCGTCTGCGACGGCGGGACCTGGCTCGTCGAGGGTCTCCCGCCCCTGGCCGTCGGCGCCGAACGCGCGCTCGGCGACCTGCTGGAGATCGATCTCGACGCCGGGACCGTCCGCATCTCGGGCTGTGAGCCCGTCGCAGCGCAGATCAAGGGCAAGCGCAACGACAAGATCAAGGCCGAGTTCCCGGCGGGCGCCTGCCCCACCGCGGGCGGCGCCGTGAAGCTCAAGGCGAAGCTCGGCTCCGACTGCGACGCCGCGAAGATCAAGATCAAGACCGCGGCCAGGCAGAAGCGAAAGGCCGTTGCGCGCCGCGCGGGCGCGGTGGTGGCGGTGCTCGAGGAGGAGCGCGCGGTCTCCGAGACGATCGGCCCGGCGGGCGGCACGCTCGAAGCCACCGACGCCGCCGGCCGGCGCTACGTGCTCGAGGTCCCGGAGGGCGCGATCCCGGCGGAGCGGCTGGTCACGCTCACGCCCGTCGCCGCGCTCGATGGCATCCCCGTCGATCGGCTGCTCGGTGCGGCGGACTTCGAGCCCGCAGGCCTGGTCCTCTGGCCGTTCGGCACGCTCACGATCGAGTTCCCCTCTCCCGTCGACTTCGAGGGCTTCGTGGGCTTCGGCTACGACGACGCCCGCGGCATCGAGCCTCTGCAGGCGGTCCTCGGCGAGCAATCGATCGAAGTGCCCGTCTTCCACTTCAGCGGAGCGGGCTCGGGAACGCTGCCGGGAGCAGCGACCTCGTTCGCGAACCAGGTGAACGCCGCGGTGGCCGCCGGCAACGCCCAGGCCGTCGCCCAGGTCTGCGCGACCTGGTACGACAGCCTCGTCGCGCCCCTCGTCGCGAGTGCTTCGGGCAACGTCGCCACCAGCTCGGCACTCCTGGCCTTCGCCGACTGGCAGACCTATTGCTCCGCGTCCCAGCCGCAGCGCGACGCCCAGGGAAAGGCCGCACTCACGCCCCTCCTCGAGGCGGCCCTCGCGCGCTCGCAAGCGGACTGCCCGGTGCTGCGGAGCTACCAGGCGGTCGCCGACGCGTACTCGTGGGCGAGCGGAGCCCTCAGCGTGGGCATCACGGCAGCCTCCCTCACGGAGGAGGCGGTCGTGGCGGGCACCTGCCTCGAGGTGAGCTACGTCGACACGAGCTTCCCGGGCACGCCGTCCCCCGGCGTGGCCCATCCGCTGTCGGTGACGGTCGGCGGCTCGTTCGGGGCAGGCCCCGTCGACTTCAGCCAGCCGCTCCGGGTCGACGTCACCGCCACGGGCGCGACGCCGACCCAGGCGAGCGACCTCACCGACACCTCGGGCCAGTGGAGCGACAGCTTCATCGTCACGGGCGGGCAGGACGTGGTGTTCCAGATCACCTCGTGCATCGCCGCGCCCGGCTATCCCGCGCTCTCATCGATCTGCCAGCCCGCCCTGGTCGTGCGAGGGCTCCAGGTCGAGCCGAGCAGCGCGAGCATCGAGGAGGGCGACACGCAGCAGTTCACCGCGCAGCGCTTCGGCGTCGACTACCCGAGCGTCCAGTGGTCGGCCTCGGGGGGCACGATCGACTCCAACGGGCTCTTCACCGCGCCGAACGCCGTCGGGAGCCACACCATCACCGCGACGGACACGCTGAACCCGGGCTCGCAGGCCACGGCGACCGTGACCGTCACCGCAAGCGGCGGGGGCGACGACGACGGCGGCGGCAACGGCAACCCGCCGCCACCGGGCGCGTGCGCCACGCCGGTGCCCGGCCCGGTGTCCCATGCAGTCAGCGCCGACGTGCGTGCGGGCGGCACGAACGACCGCGTCGAGTCGACCACGGGCGCTTCGACCTCGGTCGCGAGCGGAGCCTGCTCCGCGAGCGCATCGGCGCCGAGCCTCGGCCGGGTGGAGGCGACGGTGCACGGAGAGGATCCCGACTGCGACTCCGTGCGCGCCACGGCGACGACGCAGGACGGCATCCGCATCACGCCGGCCGACGACGCGCAGGTCCCGACCACGATCGAGGCGCGGATCGCGCGCTCCATCAGCGGGACCGCGAGCCCCGCGCAGGCCTTCACGGTGCTGAGGGGGAGGGTGGCCGGCCTCGCTCCCCTGCTCCTCGAGTCCGGCTCCGGCTTCAGCGACTCCACGAACGTCACCCTCTCGGAGCCGATCCGGAACGGCGGGACCTTCCACGTCTCCTTCAGCGCCTTCGCCGAGGGCTTCCCGGTGTCCGGAGGCACCGTGGACGTCACCGCCAGCGCCCGCTGGCTCGGGATCACGCGCGTGCTCGACCAGAACGGAGCCCAGATCTTCGACTACGAGCTCTGCTCCAACTCGGGAACCGACTACCGGCAGGCCGTGCCGTAGCGACGGCCCGGCTGCCAACCCGTGGGGGGCAGGCAGGGTCCGCAGCCTCGCACGCCGAAGCAGGCCGCGCGCGTTGCTGGGCGCCGCCCGGAAACACCTGTCGGGTTTCGAAGACCTCGACCGCCTCGAAGATGCCGCGGGTGAGGTAGGGGTCCGTCTCGGCGATCTCGCGGGCGGCCGCGAGGTCGGGCGCCTCGAGGACGATCACGCTGCCGCAGGGATGGCCGGCGGCGTCGCCGAACGGATGCTCGACGCCGCCGAGCGCATCGCGGCCGATCCCGACGCCCGCTCGGAGCGCTGACGCATCCGCCCTCAGTCCGGCTCGTACCCCAGGTTCGGCGCCAGCCAGCGTTCGGCCTCGGCGACGCTCCAGCCCTTCCGCTTCGCGTAGTCGGCCACCTGGTCGCGTCCGATGCGTCCCACGCTGAAATAGCGGGCCTCGGGGTGCGCGAAGTAGAGGCCCGAGACGCTCGCGGCGGGCATCATCGCGAAGCTCTCGGTGAGCTCGATCCCGAGCTTCTCGGGCTCGAGCAGCCCGAACAGGCGCCGCTTCTCGCTGTGGTCGGGGCAGGCGGGGTAGCCGAAGGCGGGCCGGATGCCGCGGTAGCGCTCGGCGATCAGCTCCTCGTGGCTGAGCCGCTCCTCCCGGCCGTAGCCCCAGTGGCGGCGCGCCTCGGCGTGGAGGTACTCGGCGAAGGCCTCGGCCAGCCGGTCGGCCAGCGCCTTCACCATGATGGCGTTGTAGTCGTCGTGGTCGCGCTCGAAGTGCTGGGCCAGCGCCTCGGCGCCGATCCCGCCCGTCACCGCGAAGGCGCCGACGCTGTCGAGGCCCTCGGTGTCGGGCGGCGCCACGAAGTCGGCGAGGCTGCGCAGGGGGGCATCGCCCGACGCCTGCTGCTGGCGCAGCATCGGGAAGCGCGCGATCTCGCGGGCGGCCGCGGCGTCCTCGAAGAGCACCACGTCGTCTCCCTCCCGCGCGGCGGGCCAGAAGCCGTAGACGCCGTTCGCGACGAGCGAGCCGTCGGCCACGATCTTGTCGAGCAGCCGGTTGGCGGCATCGAAGAGCTCGCGGGCCTCGCGTCCGTAGGTCGGGCTCGAGAGGATCTTCGGGTAGCGCCCCTTGAGCTCCCAGGCCGAGAAGAAGAAGGTCCAGTCGATGAAGGGGCGGAGCGTCTCGAGCGGCAGCTCGCGCAATTCGCGCCGCCCCAGGAACTCGGGGCGTGCCAGCGCGTCCGAGCCGAACGCCAGCCGCGGCGCGCGCGTGCGCGCCTCGCTGAGGGAGAGCAGGGGCCGCTCGCTGCGCTCCTGGTGCAGCGCGCGCAGGCGCTCCTGCGTCTCGCGGTTGCGGCGGTCGAAGTCCGGCCGCCCCGCCTCGTCGAGCAGGCTCGCGGCCACGCCGACGGCGCGAGAGGCATCCTGCACGTGGACCGTGGAGCCGCGGAACGCCGGCGCGATGCGCACCGCGGTGTGCTGGCGGCTGGTCGTGGCGCCGCCGATCAGCAGCGGGGTCTCGAGGCCGCGTCGCTCCATCTCCTTGGCCACGTGGACCATCTCGTCGAGCGACGGGGTGATCAGCCCGGAGAGGCCGATCAGGTCGCACTTCTCGTTCACCGCCGTGGCGAGGATCTTGTCCACGGGAACCATGACGCCGAGGTCGATCACCTCGTAGCTGTTGCAGCGCAGCACCACGCCCACGATGTTCTTGCCGATGTCGTGAACGTCGCCCTTCACGGTGGCCATCACGATCCGGCCCTTCGCGGAGCGCTCGCCGGCCTCGCGGTCGGCCTCCAGGTAGGGCTCCAGGTAGGCGACGGCCTTCTTCATGGCGCGCGCGCTCTTGACCACCTGGGGCAGGAA
>JBFIYM010000142.1:0-11808 GCA_041605395.1 Myxococcota bacterium
AGATCGGGCGCTGAAGGTGCACCCGGCGGCGCCCAGGCGCCGCCGGGCCTCCCGCCCGGGCGCCGCCGGGTCTCCCGCCCGGGCGCCGTCGGGCCCTGCACGTCAGTCGTCCCGGGTCGCCTTCTCGAGCTCGCCGAGCTGGAGCGCGATGGCGCCGCGGTCGCGAGCGACGCAGCCGCGCTTCGCCAGCTCCTGCAGACTCTCGCTCACCGTCTGCCGCGTGGTGCCCACGAGCATCGCCAGCTCCGCTTGCGTGAGCGGGAGATCGAGCTGGACCCAGTCGCCGGCCGGCATGCCGAAATCCTCGGCCAGCTGGAGGAACGTGCGCGCAAGGCGCGCTTCCACGCTGCGGAAGACCAAGTCCTCGAGCCGCGTCTCGATGCGCGCGAGCTTGCCGGCGACCTCCTTGCTGATGCTGAAGCCCGCTTCCGGGTCGGAGCGCACGACGCGCAGGAAGACCTCGCGCGGAATCCTCCAACACGTGCTGCGCCGCATGGCCTCCGCGTAGCTCACGCGGGCGGCCTCGCTCAGCACGGGCACCTCGCCGAAGATGTGGCCTGGGCGAACCAGCGCGATGGTCACCTCGCGTCCGTCGGGCACCGTCCGGTGCAGCCGCACGAGCCCGTGCTCCACCATCCAGACGTTTTCGGGCTCGCGCATCGGGCCGAAGATGAGCTCGTTCGGAGCGAACGTGCGCACCAACGCAGCGCGCCGGATCTCCTCGGTCTGCACGGGCTTCAGGCTCTCGAGCCAGGGCTTCCGCCTGACGTACCAGGTGCTCAAGCCATCCTCCGAACCGCGCAGTCTATCGGAGCTGTGCAGGCTCGTCGTGCTCGTCCTCGATCTCGCCCACGATCTCCTCCAGCACGTCCTCGAGCGTCACCACGCCGAGAAGCGGCCCGTCCTCCTCGCGCACCAATGCGAGGTGCTGGCGAGCGCGACGAAAGCGCGTCAGCGCCGCGGTCACGGTCAGGTCCGGCGGCATCACGAACACCGGGCGGATGGCGTCCTCCAACACCACCGCCTTGGTCTGCGCGACCAGGTGGAAGACGTCCTTGGCGTGGAGCACGCCGATCACGCAGTCGAGGGCTCCGTCGTAGACCGGCAGCCGCGTGAAGCCCTCTTCGCAGAGCTTTTCGAGCAGCTCGTCGCGGGCGATGCCGCGCGGAACGGCGAAGACCCGCGCGCGCGGCACCATCACGTCGCGCACCCGTCGACTCGGGAGCTCGAAGACGTTGCCGAGCATGCGGCCCGTGTCCGGCCGGATCTCGCCCGACTCGCGCGCCTCGTTCACCAGCAGGTGGAGCTCCTCGGAGGAGTGCACGTGGCCGGCCTCCCCCGCCGGCCGCACGCCGAAGGCGCGCACCAACGCGTTGCCGCAGCCGTTCATGAGCCAGAGCGCGGGACGGGTGAGACGCGCGAACCAGAGCAGCGGCGCGGCGCACCAGAGCGCCACGGGGCCGGGCCGGTCGAGCGCGAGCGCCTTCGGGGCCAGCTCGCCCGCCACCACGTGCACGAACGTGATGAAGGCGAAGGCGATGCCGACGGCCGCCCCGTGCGCGGCCGTCCCGCTGGCGGAGCCCAGGCCGCTCATCACCGGCTCGAGCATCCGGGCCAGCACGGGCTCTCCGAGGAAGCCGAGCCCGATGCTCGCCAGCGTGATCCCGAGCTGGGTGGCGGCAATGGCGTCGTCGAGCCGATCGATGGCCCGCGCCGCCGCCCGGGCGCCGCGACGGCCCTCGGCCTGCCAGAGCCGGATCTGGCTCCGGCGCACCGCCACCAGCGAGAACTCGCTCGCCACGAAGTAGGCATTGGCCGCCACCAGCGCGACGACCGACAGCAGCCCCCCAACGATCGCGGGCTCCACCCTTCGATTCCCCCTTTGCGACTCTTCGCTCGAATCTACCGGCCGGCTACCGTTGCACCGTGGCGGCCGACTTCTCGTTCACGCTCGAAGCACGCGACGGCGCCGCGCGCGCCGGCACCTTCACCACGCCGCACGGCCCCGTGCACACCCCCGCCTTCATGGTGGTCGGGACGCAGGGCGCGGTACGCGCGATGACGCCAGCGCAGGTCCGCGCCACCGGCGCCGAGGTGCTTCTCGCGAACACCTACCACCTGGCGCTGCGGCCCGGCGAGGCGCTGGTCGAGAAGATGGGAGGGCTCCACGCCTTCGCGCGCTGGAGCGGGCCGATCCTCACGGATAGCGGCGGCTTCCAGGTCTTCTCGCTGCCGAGCAAGGAGATCAGCGATCGCGGCGTTCGCTTCAAGAACGAGCTCGACGGCTCGGTGCTCGAGCTGACCCCCGAGCGCTCGATCGAGATCCAGAACGGACTTGGCGCGGACGTCATCATGGCGTTCGACGAGTGTACACCCTACCCGGCGACCGAGAAGCTCGCCGCGGACGGCGTGCGCCGGACCCTGGCGTGGCTCGAGCGCTGCAAGAAGGCCCACGCGCGGGCGGACCAGGCGCTGTTCGGCATCGTGCAGGGCAGCACCTACCTAGACCTGCGCGCGCGCTGCGCCGAGGCGGTGGTGGCGATGGACCTGCCCGGCTACGCGATCGGCGGCGTTTCGGTCGGCGAGGGGCACGAGCTGCTGGTGCGCATCACGGCGGCGACCGCGCCGCTGCTGCCCGAGGCGAAGCCCCGCTACCTGATGGGGGTGGGTCTCCCCGAGGACCTGATCGCTGCGATCGAGCACGGCATCGACCTGTTCGACTGCGTGATCCCGACGCGGTATGCGCGCTCTGCGAGCCTGTTCACGCGGCGCGGCCGCATCCGGCTGACACAGCGCCGCTACCGCCGCGACGGCTACCCGATCGACACCTCCTGCGACTGCGAGGCCTGCACCAGCGGCTTCTCGCGCGCCTACCTGCACCACCTGTTCGCGGCGAACGAGATCCTCTCCGCCATCCTCGCCTCGATCCACAACGTGCGCTTCTACCAACGGCTGGTGGCCGAGGCGCGCGCGGCCATCCAGGCCGGGCGTTTCACCGACTGGCGCGATGGCTTCCTGGCGGAGTACCAGCGGGGATGAGGGCGCTGGCGCTGCTCGCCGGGCTCTGGCTCTCGGCGCCCGCGCCACTCGCCCCACCGCCCCGCATCGAGGCGCCGGCCATCGGCGCCTTCCTGCTCGCGAACCATCAGGTGCACGGCTACTTCGCCGAGACGGTGATCGTGCTGCTCGACCACGGCGCGGGCGGCACGCTCGGCGTGATCGTGAACCGCCCGGTCGAGCGGACCCTCGACGAGTTGCTCCCGAGCCTGGACGAGGCCCGTGGGCGCAGCGAGCACGCCTACCTCGGCGGGCCCGTCGCGAACGACAAGCTGCTGCTGCTGATCCGCGCCCGGGAGGCGCCGGAGGATTCGGCGCCGGTGCTCGAGGGCGTCCACGTGAGCGGTCATCCCGACACGCTGCGGAAGCTGCTCGGCGCGCCCGACGGCCCGGCCTTCCGGGCCTACGTCGGCTACGCGGGCTGGGCTCCCGGGCAGCTCGCGAGCGAGCTCGCGCGCGGCGACTGGACCCTCGCCCCGGGTGACGCCGGGTCGGTCTTCACCCCCGAGCCCGACACCCTCTGGCAGAAGCTCCTGGGGCGCCACCAGGAGATCCAGGTGCGGGCGCCGCTGAAATTCATCAACCTGTCGCGCCCATGGCGCTCCGCTGCGGCATCGTCGGTCTCCCGAACGTCGGAAAGAGCACGCTCTTCAACGCCTTGACGGCGGCCGGCATCGCGGCCGAGAACTATCCCTTCTGCACCATCGAGCCGAACTCGGGCGTGGTGCCGGTGCCCGACCCGCGGTTGGCCGCGCTCGACGCCATCGTGCACGCCGCGCGCGTGGTGCCTGCCACCGTGGAGTTCGTCGACATCGCCGGCCTCGTACGCGGCGCCGCCCAGGGCGAGGGCCTCGGCAACCAGTTCCTCGCGCACATCCGCGAGACCGCCGCGGTGCTGCACGTGGTGCGCTGCTTCGAGGACAGCGACGTCGTCCACGTCGACGGCGCCCTCGACCCGCTCCGCGACGTCGAGACCGTCGAGACCGAGCTGGTGCTGGCCGACCTCGACACCGTGGCGCGCCGCCTCGACCGCGTGCGCCGCGCCGCCAAGGCCGGCAGGAAGGAAGACCAGGCCGAGGCCTTGTTCTTCGAGGCGCTCTCGGAGCACCTCTCGCAGGGCCGCCCCGCACGCAGCTTCGAGGTGCCGAGCGCCCAGGCCGACGCCCTGCGCGAGAGCTTCCTGCTCACCGCGAAGCCGGTCCTCTACGTGGCGAACGTCGACGAGGCGGGCCTCGCCGGCGAGAGCCAGGCCGTCGCCGCCCTCGAGCGCCACGCCGAGAAGACCGGCGCGGGGGTCGTGCGTATCTCCGCGCGCATCGAGGCGGAGCTCGCGGAGCTCGAGCCCGAGGAGAAGGGCGCCTTCCTCGCCGATCTCGGCCTCGAGGAGCCCGGCCTCCATCGCCTGATCCACGCGGCCTACGCGCTGCTCGAGCTGATCACCTACTTCACCGCCGGCCCGAAGGAAGTCAGGGCCTGGACCATCCGCCGCGGCACGGCGGCGCCCGAGGCCGCGGGCGTGATCCACACCGACTTCGAGCGGACCTTCATCCGCGCCGAGGTCATCCCGTTCGAGGACTACGTGGCGAAGGGCGGCGAGGTCGGCGCCCGTGCCGCTGGGAAGATGCGCGTCGAGGGGCGCGAGTACGTCTTGCAGGACGGCGACGTGGTGCACTACCGGGTGGGGGCGTAGTGCGGGCGGGGCCGCGGGGCTGATGCCCGAGCTCCCGCTTCCCGAGCTCGAGGACGTCCTCGAGCGCTACCACGCCGGCCCGAAGACCGGCGTCTTCACCGACGGCTCGTGCGAGGGCAACCCGGGCCCGGGCGGCTGGGGCTTCGTGTGGGTCGAGGACGACGTGATCGTCGCCCAGGAGCACGGCCACGACGCGGCGACGACCAACAACCGCATGGAGCTGACCGCGCTGATCGAGGCCTTCCGCGCGCTTCCGGCCGAGGCCGACATCACCGTCTACAGCGATAGCCAGCTCTGCGTGAACACCGTGAACGAGTGGGCCGCCGGCTGGGAGCGCCGCGGCTGGCGCCGCAAGACCGGCCCGATCAAGAACCTCGAGCTGGTGCAGGCCCTGTGGGCCGAGGCCAAGCGCCACCCGAACGTGAAGCTCCAGTGGATCCGCGCCCACGACGGCTCCCGCTGGAACGAATACGCCGACGCCCTCGCCGAGCGCTGGTAAATCGGGCGGGGACGGTGTTTAGATTTTAGATTCGCCCCCCGGGGCGAAAGTTGAATCTAAACTCCGTCCCCATCCGGCCATTCTCGTCCGCGTACGCCTCGCGGACGGCCCTGCGGTCGTCCTCCTCCGGGAAGAACCGGGACGTGCGTAGGACGAGGCACGGGAGCCCATGATCCTCGTGGACGAGCTCGCAGAGGTTCTCGGCCGCGAGCTTGGTCGCCCCGTAGACGTTCCGCGGCTCGGCCGGGACCTCCTCGGTGATCCACGCAGCGGGCGCGCCCGGCGGCGGCAGCAGGGCGCGCCCGAACACGCTCGTCGTGCTCGTGAAGACGAACCGCCCGACCTTCGCCGCGACCGCCTCTTCGAGGAGGTTCAGCGTGCCGACGACGTTGGTCTCGACGAATGCCCGGCGCGAGTGGGTGACGGAATGGGGTTGTGGAGCGTCGCGGTGTGGAGCACGGCGTCGGCGCCCGCGAGCACCGCGCGGACGAACGAGCGGTCCGCGATGGAGCCGACCCGCGAGGTGAAGGCGCCTTCGCGCACGTCGACGCCCACCACGTCGAACGCGAGGCGGCGGAGCGTGCGGACGAGGCCCTCCCCGAGGTGCCCCGAGCTTCCCGTGACGACGACCCGCATTGAGCCCACCCGGCATCGGACTCTAGCCGGCCCACGCCGGAGGCGATCGGCCGCCCGCCGCTAGCCTCCCCCCATGACCGACGGCCCGGACCGAGACGAGTCCCGCCGGCGCTACGACCGGATCGCCGCCGACTACGACCACGACGCAGGCCAGCAGTCGGGCCGCTTCGCGCGCATCGTGGAAGCCGCCCGCAAGCGGGCCGTCGCCGCCCTTCGGCTCGAGCCCGGCCACGTCGTGCTCGACGTCGGCTGCGGCACCGGCGCCTCGCTCTCGCGACTCGTCGCCAGTGTGGGCCCCACCGGTCGCGTCGTCGGCGTCGACCAGAGCCCCGGCATGTTGGAGGTCGCCGCGAAGCGGATAGAGGCGGCGGGATGGACGAACGTCGAGCTGATCGAAGCGCCGGTCGAGGAGGCCGAGCTTCCGCCCGCCGACGCCGCGCTGCTCTTCTTCACCCACGATCTTCTGCGAACGCGCGCAGCCCTCGACCACGTCGTCGGCGCGGTTCGGCCCGGAGGCCGCATCGCCTGCGCTGGACAGCAACGCCCGTCGCACAGGCTGGCGCGCCTGCTGCTGCCCACCCGGCGCCTCATGCGTCGCTACGTCACCACCAGCGAGGGCCTCGACCGGCCCTGGGACCAGCTGGCCGCCCGCCTCGACGAGGTGACGGCCTCCACGCTGCTGCTCGGAGCGCTCTACATCGTCGCCGGGAACGCGCCGGACGCGGGCCGGCGCTGAGCCGGCGGGGCCGCCTCACTCCCCGAGCGCTGCCAAACCGGCCGCCGCGATGTCCTCGTCCACCTGCGGCGAGTCCCCGGAGACCCCGATCGCCCCGACCACCCGTCCGCGAAACTCGAGCGGCAGGCCCCCGATCAGGGCGCTCGCCCCGGGCAGCGCCAGTGCGGCGACCCGGCCGGACTTCACCTGCTCTTCGAACACGCGGCTCGGCCGCCGGAAGATCGCCGCCGTCCGCGCCTTCGCGATCGCCACGTCCACGCTCGCCACCTGCGCAGCGTCCTGCCGTTCGAGCGCGATCAGGGTGCCGCCCTCGTCGACGACGGCGACCACCACGCCGAGCCCCCGCTTCGCCGCCTCGGCCTCGGCGGCCACCAGGACGCGACGTGCCGCGGCGAGCGTGAGGTAGGGCTTGGTCGGAAGCCCCTCCTCGGCGCCGGCGGCACCGGCAGCCGCGATCATGGCGCCGACGAACATCAGCTCGGCGGCCAGGACGAAGGCCAGGAAGCGTCGGGCGCGGGCGGTCACGGGCGTTTCCTCCGACCCGTTCCGATGCCCCTCACTCGCCGCACGTCACTCGGACGGCCACGTGGGGCAGAGGCCCCTAGCTCCCGACGTTGAAGTCGATCACCTCGATGATGTTGCCGTCGGGGTCGCGTCCGTAGGCCATCTTGATCGTGGGCGTCTGCGTCACGAGCCCCGACTGGAACGTCATCCCGGCCTTCTCGAGCCGCGGGAACTCCTTCTCGATGTCCCGTACCTCGACCGCGAAGTGCGCGATGCCGAGGTCCGCGTTGGCGCGGCCCTCGATGTCGGCGCGCGGTGCGGGCTTGCGGTATTCGAAGATCTCGAGCCGGCTCGACCCCTTCGCGATCATCACCACGCGTCCGGCCGACTCGGGGACGGCGTGCGACTGCTGGAACGCCTCGTTCGCCTCGTCCCACGGGAACTCGAACTCCACCTCGAAGCCGAACGCATCCCGATAGAACCGGACCAGGCGGTCCGCGTCGCGCGTCGAGAGCGCCGTGTGATGGATGCCGACGATCATGGCGTGCCTCCCCGTGGCCCTGCATCATGCCCGAGATGCTCGGCCCCGACGACCTCGTCCTCTGCGCAGGCACCCTGCGGCAGGCCTCGATCGCCGAGAAGTGCGCCGCCGCGGTGGCGGGGCGCTTCGCGGCGCTGACGCTCTACCCCGAGGACGTGACCCGCGCCCGGAGCGAGGGGCTCGCCCTCCCCGACGTGAAGCGCCTGCTCGACGACCACGGCCTGGTCCTCGCCGACCTCGACCCGCTGCTCACCTGGCTGCCGGACGAGCCGCTCCCGCCGGGCTTCCCGGCGGCGACCGAGGCCGAGTTCTATGCGGTGGCCGAGGCGGTCGGCGCCCGCTCGCTGAACGTCGCGCAGGGCTTCGGCAACCGGGTGGACCTCGACCGCGCCGCCGAGGCGCTGGCCGGCGTCTGCGACCGCGCCGCCGAGCACGGGCTGCTCGTCACGCTCGAGTACCTGCCGTGGTCGGGGATCCCCGACGCGCGAACCGCCCTCGCCATCGTCGAGCGCACGGGCCGCAAGAACGCGACGCTGATGGTCGACACCTGGCACAGCTTCCGCGGCCCCACCGACGACGCCCAGCTCCGCGCCATCCCGGGGGCGCTCGTCGGGAGCGTCCAGATCAACGACGCCCCGGCCGAGCCCGCCGGCGACCTCGTGGCCGAGACCCTGAACGCGCGCCTGCTGCCGGGCCAGGGTGACGCGCCGGTCGCCCGCTGGCTCGCCATCCTCGACGAGATCGGGAGCCGCTCGCCGATCGGCGTCGAGGTGTTCTCGCGGGAGCTCGACGCGCTGCCCCCCGTCGAGGTCGGTCGGCGCTGCGGCGAGGCGGCCCGCGCCGTCCTGGCCGCAGCCCGCGCCTAGCGGTCCTCGTAGCGATCCACGTAGAAGCACTCGTCGATCGGGCGCCGGGGCGGGGTCCCGTAGCGTCCGAGCGGCCAGCCGATCGGGAGCAGCGCGCAGGTGGGGCACTTCTCCGGGAGGCCGAGGAAGCGGTCGCACTCCTCCCCGAAGCTCCGATGCAGGGTCGTGAGACTCGCGCCGAGGCCCACCGCGCGGCAGGCCAGCAGCACGTTCTGCACCGCCGGCATCAGCGCCTGGAGCTGCGGCTCTCCCCGCCGCGTCCAGCCGGCGACGAACAGGTGAACCGGTGCCTCGTGCAGGTGCTCCGCCAGGTGGATGGCCGCACGCTGGTTGCGCCGCCCGGCCTCGGGGAAGTCCGGCGCCTTGGCGGCCTCCAGCGCGGGGGCGATGTAGGCGCGGAAGCCCTTCCGGTAGCGCTCGGCGATCCAGCGTCGGCGCGCGGGGTCGAGCACGGCGATGAACTTCCAGGGCTGCCGGTTCCCGCCACTCGGCGCGAAGGTGCCCGCCTCGCAGACCTTCCGGACCAGGGCGAGCGGCACCGGATCGGGCTGGAGGCGGCGGATCGCGCGGGTCGTGCGGATCCCCTCGAGCAGCGGCAGCTCCTCCCCCAGCGTTGCGATGTCGAGCTCTTGCACTCCCGAATCTCCTTCCCGTGCTGCATGATCTTGCCTCACCCGAGGAGAAGCCATGCCCCCCGCCAAGACCGCCGCCGAGCTGGTCGCCGAGGCCAAGGCCAGCGTCCCGACCTGCACCCCCGAGGAGGCCGCGAAGCGCCTGGCCGCCGACCCGAACCTGGTGCTGATCGACATCCGCGAGCCCGCCGAGCACGAGAAGGGCCGCATCGAGCGCGCCGCGCCCGTGCCGCGCGGGGTGCTCGAGTTCCAGATCGAGCAGCTCGCCCCGGATCGCGGCCAGCCGGTCCTCCTGCACTGCGCCAGCGGCGGGCGCGCGGCGCTGGCGGTGAAGGCCCTGGCAGAGCTCGGCTACACGAACGCGACCGCGGTCGTCGGCGCGTTCGCCGACCTCGAGGCGGCCACGAAGCGCGGCTGACCGCACCCCTACGCCCCGAGCTTCGTCTTTCCCATCGCCAGGATGCGCTCGAAGGCCGGCTTCGGGATCGGCATCACCGAGAGCCGCGAGAGCTTCACGAGCGCGATGTCGCGGAGCTTCGGCTCCGCCTTGATCGCGGCGAGGGAGACGGGGGCGGCGAAGGCCTTCACCGCCCCGAGCTCGGGCGCCACCCAGGGCTCGCCCTTCCCGGCGGTCGGGTCGGGCCGGGCCTCGCCGGTCACCTTCGCGACGCCCACCACCTCCTTGCCCGAGCCGGAGTGGTAGTAGAGCACGAGGTCGCCCTTCTTCATCGCGAGCAGGTGGTTCTTGGCGGTGTGGTTCCGGACGCCCGTCCAGAGCGTCTTCTTCTCGCCGACGAGCTCGCTCCAGGCGTAGGCTTCGGGCTCGGACTTGACGAGCCAGTGGTTGCGGGCCATCGGCTTGCCTCCGCCGTCGCGACTCGGACGGCCCTCGCTACGCCGTGATCGGCGTGACGAAACCCTCGGGCTTGACGGTCAGCACCGAGCAATCCACCTGCTGCAATACGCTCTCGGCCGTGTTGCCGATCAGGAAGCCGGGCACGCCGGTGCGGCAGACCGTGCCCATCACGATCAGGTCGACCCGCTCCCGCTTCACGAGCTTGGGGATCTGGACGCGCGCCTCCCCCAGCAGCAGGTGGACCCGATGCCGGACGCCGTCGAGCGCGCCGCCGGCCAACAGGTCGTCGAGGCGCTTCTCGCTCTGGGCACGCGCCTCTGCCCGCATCTCCTTCAGCTTCTCCTTCGGCACGTACCTGCGACTCAGGGCGTGCAGCGCCTCGTCGGGCGCTCGGAAGACGTGCGCGACGTGCAGCTCGCTCTTCCCCAGGCGGGCGACCGACGCGGCCAGCGCCAGGATCGCGCCGTCCAGCGCCACCCGCTCCGGCTCGCTGGGATCGGGATCCACCGTCGCGAGGATCCGACGGTAGCGCCGACTCCGGGTGGGCTTCATGACCCAGACCGGAGCCGGGCACTTCCGCATCAGGTGGAGCGAAGTGCTGCCGAAGAGCCGCTCCTTCACGCCGCCGCGGCCCTCGGCCGTCAAGACGACCAGGTCGTGCTTCTTGCTCAGGACCTCACGGATGATCTCCAGGAACGGCGTTCCGTAGCGTACGACGGCCTTGACCCGAACCCCGTCGTCGGAGAGCGACGCGACGAGCGCGTCGAGCCGCTTCTTCGTCTCCTCGACGATCTCCCGTTCGAGCGCGGCGGGCAGCACCGAGGTGACCAGCATGCGCAGCTCGCGCGGGATCTCCTCCACCACCTCGATCAGGGTGAGGCGAGCGCCGTGCTGCTTCGCCAGGTCGACGGCCCGCGCCAGGGTGGCCCGTTCTCCGGGTCCCTCGCGGGACACGAGCAAGATCTTCTTGAAGCGCTTCATCGCCCGAAACCCCGTGTGACCGCCCGGACGCCCGATCGCCCGGATCCCCACGCGACGGCCGAACGTAGCGTCTCGGGCGGGCCGGGGCAGAGGAGCCGAACGCGGCTGAGTGGTGGACGACCGCGCCTTCTGATAGCACGAGGGTGCCATGGAAGCGCTCGAAGATCTCAAGCTCGGGGCCACGACGGTCTGCTTCGGCGAGGCGCGCGGCAAGTATCCGCAGGGAAACTCGCTCTTCGTGCGCGGCGCCGAGGAGTCGCTCGTGATCGATCCCTCGCTCGGGCTGATCCCACGCAAGGGAAGGTTGCTACCGGCCGACCGCGTGGTGAACAGCCACTGCCACGAGGACCACGTGGCCGGGAACCACCTGTTCCCGGACGTCCCCTGGCACGTACACGAGGCGGACCTGCCGGGCCTCCAGTCCCTCGCCGGCTTCCTGGCGATCTTCGGCTACGACGACGCCAACGTGATGGCTGGCTGGGAGCAGGCGGTCCGCGAGCGCTTCCACTACACGGAGCGCCCCGACGCGCTGCCCTACCGGGACGGGGACGTCTTCGACCTCGGCGGCGGCGTTCGGGTGCGGGTGATCCATACCCCGGGACACACACGCGGCCATTCGGCCCTGCTGGTCGAGCCGGACGGCGTGCTCTACCTGGGGGACATCGACCTCTCGAGCTTCGGCCCCTACTACGGGGACGCCTGGTCGGACCTCGAGGACTTCGAGCAGAGCCTCGCCCGGGTGCGCGAAATCGAGGCGGCGCACTACGCCACCTTCCACCACATCGGGGTGGTGGATCGCCCCACCTTCCT
>JBFIYM010000143.1:0-11727 GCA_041605395.1 Myxococcota bacterium
CGTAGGCCTCCGAGAGCACCTGCTCGGCTTCGGGAGGCATCGGCATCTGTGCCGCGGCCGGTAGGGCCAGCGCAAGAACGAGACTCGGGACGCTGCGGCGAAGTTTCACGGCTCCCCCCTGGAGCCGCCGATGATAGGAAGACCGGGAGCGCGCGTGCACCCCGGGCGGCTGCGATACGTTCTGGCCCCCATGGACCTCGAGCTCTCCGACGACCAGCGCGAGCTCGTGGAGGGCGTCCGGCGCGTGCTCGAGGAGGAGTGCCCGCCCGCGGTGCCTCGCGCCGTTCACGAGCGCGCGGAGCGGGCGGACGCGCTCTGGCGGCAGATGGTGTCGCTCTCCTGGCCCGGCCTCGCGATCGACGAGGCGCATGGCGGCCTCGGGCTCGGCCCGGTCGAGCTGTGCCTGGTGGCCGGAGAGCTGGGGCGCGCGGTGGCGCCGGCGCCCTTCCTCGCGACCGCCACCCAGTTCGCGCCGCTGCTCCGGGAGGCCGGAAGCGCGCCGCTCGCGGGCGAGCTGCTCGGGCGTGTCGCCGAACTCGGCCTCGTCGGCACGCTGGCGGTCGCCGAGGACGATCGCTGGGAGCTCGGGCGCATCGCGTGCCGCGCCGAGCCCGGCGCGGGCGGGTTCGTCCTACGCGGGCGCAAGTCGGGTGTGTTCGACGGCGCCACGGCCGAGGAGATCGCCGTGGTCGCACGGGCCCCGGCCGGCCTCGGCGTCTTCCTGGTGCCGGCCGGCGTCGCCAAGCCCGAGCCGCGAACGCTGCTCGACCCGACCCTGGCCCTGGCGGACCTCGTGTTCGACGGCGTCGCGGTGCCGGCGGAGCGCGTGCTGCTCGCGCCCGGCGAGGCCGACGCCGCGTTGGCGCGCACACTCGAGCTCGCCACCACCGCGTTCGCGCTGGCGACGGTCGGCTCGTGCCGGCGCATCTTCGAGATGACCCTCGAGTACGTGAAGGTGCGGCGCCAGTACGACCGCCCGATCGGCTCGTTCCAGGCGCTCAAGCATCGCCTCGCGGACATGGCGATTGCGGTCGAGCGCGCAACGGCGCTCGGCTACTTCGCCGCGCTGACGCTGGCCGAGGACGACCCGCGCCGCGCCGAGGCCGTGGCCCTCGCCAAGGCCGAGGCGGGCGATTGCCAGCGCCTGCTGGTCGGCGAGGGGCTCCAGCTCCACGGCGGCATCGGCTTCACCTGGGAGCACGACCTCCACCTCTGGCTGAAGCGGGCCAAGATGGGCGACGCGCTGTTCGGCTCCGCGCTCGAGCAGCGCGGGCGCCTGGCGCGCGCGCTCGGCCTGGTGGCGGCATGAAGCTCTCCTTCTCCGCCGAGGTCGAGGCCTTTCGCCGCGAGTTCCTGGGCTGGCTCGAAGCGAACCGCCCGAGCGAGGCCGAGATGAAGGCCGACCCCGCGCGCTCCTCGGCCCATCTGCCGGACTGGGCGCGGCGCTGGGCGCGTCGGCTCTTCGACGCCGGCTGGCTCGTCCCGGGCTGGCCACCGGAGCTCGGCGGACGCAACGCCGGGCCCGTCGAGCAGCTGGTCTACCTGGAGGAGCTCCAGCGCGCCGGCGTGCCGCGCACCACCAACCCGCAGGGCCTCGGCATCATCGCGCCCTCGATCCTCGACTACGGCAGCCCCGAGCAGGTCGATCGCTACGCGCTCCCGATCCTGCGCGGCGAGCGAGCGGGCTGCCTCGGCATGAGCGAGCCCGGCGCGGGCAGCGACCTCGCGGCGCTCTCGACGCGCGCCGAGCTGCGCGGCGACCACTTCGTGATCGACGGCCAGAAGGTATGGACCTCGGGCGCCAACTTCGCCGACTTCTGCTTCCTCTTCTGCCGAACCGACCCCGACGCGCGAAAGCATCGGGGCATCAGCGTCGTGCTGGTCGAGATGGACCGCCCCGGGATCCAGGTGAAGCCGCTGCCCGAGATCGTGGGCCGTCATCATCCGGACCTGAACGAGGTGTTCTTCACGAACGTCGAGGTCCCCGCGGAGCAGCTGGTCGGAAAGCTCAACGACGGCTGGGCGATGGCGAACGGCTCGCTCGCCCACGAGCGCGGCATGGTGTGGCTCGACTCGGTGCTGCGCCTCCAGAACGCCCTCGCGCGTCTGCTCGACGTCGCTCGCGAGCGCCTCCCGACGCTCGCGGAGCCCGAGCGCTCGGTACACGTCGAGCGCGTGGTGCGCGCCTACGGGGACGCGCACGCCGCGCGCTGTCTCGGCTACCGCGGCTTCGCGAAGCTCGTGAAGGGCGGCACCGCGCCCGAGCAGGCCCTCATGAAGCTGATGAGCAGCGAGGCACGCCAACGGCTGGCCCTGACCCAGTCCGAGCTCGAGGGCGCCGCGGGGCTCGACGCCACCGAGCAGGCGGGTCCGTTCGAGCACTGGTCGGCGCTCGAGCAGTACTTCGTCACCTTCGGCGGCACGATCTCCGCCGGCTCCTCCGAGATCCAACGCAACATCGTCGCCGAGCGGGTGCTGGGGCTGCCGCGGGGCTGAACCCCGGGCCCTGCCGCGGGGGCCCTCAGTCGAGCAGCGGCTCGATGATCGCGCGCACGTCGACCCGCGCCCGGATCCGCGTCGAGAGCAGGAAGGTTCCCCCGAGCTTGCGGTGCAGGAACACGGTCTCGGCCGGCGGCGCGCGCAGGAAGCCCTTCCGGAAGGCCAGGTCGAAGCCGGCCTCCCGCGCGCGGGCGGCCAGCGTGGTCTCGGCGAAGTCGTAGATGCCCTCGTGCCGGAGCGGCTCGCAGACGAGGAACATCAGGTCGAGGGCGGACTCGAGCCGCTCCCTGGGGTCGTCGTAGCGCAGGTACCCGAGCGCCACTCCCGCGTCGAGCACGGCGCGGCGCTCGCCACGGATCACGCCGCGCAGCAGGTCCGCATAGTGAGCGATGAACTCGGGCTCGTACTCGCGGGCGGCGCCGAAGTCGAGCAGCAGCAGCCGGTCGCTCTCGGGGTCGACGAGGTAGTTCGCGAAGTTCGGGTCGGTCTGTACGAAGTGGAACTCGAAGATCTCCCGGAACATGAGCCGCTGCAACAGCGCGCCGATCGCGTTGCGGCGCTCCTGGGGCGTATCCGGGTCGCGCAGGTCCTCGATCGGGACGCCGCGTGCGAAGTCCATCGCCAGCACGCGCTTCGTCGAGAGGTCGTCGTGCACGCGGGGCACCCAGAGCATCGGCTCGTCGGCCACGAGGGTGCGGAAGCGGCGCAGGTTCTCGGCCTCGGCCCGGTAGTCGGCCTCGAGGCGGAGCTGCCGCTTCGCCTCGGCCACGATGCCCGAGACGTCGATCTCGACCGGCAGGATGCGGCTCGCGTGCAGCAGGGTCGCGACGTTGTCGACGTCGCTGTCGATGCTCTTCGCGACGCCCGGGTACTGGATCTTGAGCGCGAGCTCGCGCCCGTCGGCCGCCGTCGCGGCGTGGACCTGGCCGATCGAGGCGGCGGCGATCGGCTCGAGATCGAGCTCGCGGAAGCGTGTCTCCCAGCCCTTGCCGTACTCGCGTCCGAGCACGCGCCGGAGCTGCGAGACGGGCATGGTGTCGGCCGAGGCGCGGAGCGCCGCGAGCGCGTCGGAGAACTCGGGCGGCAGGATGTCCGCGCTCTCGAGCGAGAGCAGCTGGCCGAGCTTCATGGCGGCGCCGCGCATCTGCGAGAGGCGCCGCGCGAGGCGTTCGGCGTTGCCGGGGGAGAGCAGCGCGCTCGCGCCCACCGCTGCGGAGGCGCCCGCGCCGAACGCCCGGCGCGCGCCCTCGGCGAGGCCGCCCGCGGCCAGCTCAGCGGCCAGCAGGCCGAGGCGCGCGAAGCGTTCCACGCGCCCGGCCGGAACGCGGGAGCGGCGTCTGGGCCGGCGCGCAGGGTGCACGCGCGGAAAATAACGATCCGGCGCGCGAAGCGGAACCTGCGGCATCATGCCGGCCCGAGGAGGAGCGGCATGAGCCCGATGCCGGCCCGAGGAGGAGACGGCATGAAGGACTTCCGTGGCAGGATCGGGGTGGTCACCGGCGGCGGCACCGGCATGGGCCGCGAGCTGGCCCGCCAGCTGGCCGGGGCCGGCTGCCATGTGGCGATCTGCGACGTCTCGGCCGAGCACATGGCCGAGACCCGGGCGCTCTCGGAGGCCGAGGCGCCCGCCGGCACCCGCGTCACCGCCCACCCGTGCGACGTCTCCGACGAAGCGCAGGTGCTGGCCTTCCGCGACGCCGTCATGGAGCAGCACGGCACCGACCACGTGCACCTCGTGTTCAACAACGCCGGCATCGCGGGCGGCGGGAGCCTCTTCACGGACGAGCGCGAGGTCTGGGACCGCGTCTTCGGCGTGTGCTGGTACGGCGTCTACTACGGCACGCGGGCGTTCCTGCCGCTGCTGGCGGCGGCGCCGGAGGCGCATCTCGTCAACACCAGCAGCGTGAACGGCTTCTGGGCCAGCCTCGGCCCGGGGATCCCGCACACGGCCTACAGCGCAGCGAAGTTCGCGGTGAAGGGGTTCACCGAGGCGTTGATCAACGACCTCCGCGTGAACGCGCCGCACGTGAAGGTGCACCTGGTGATGCCGGGCCACGTCGGGACCTCGATCGTGCTGAACAGCCCGGCGGTTCTGGGGCGCCCGAGCCCGAAGGAGATGAGCGGGGAGGACCTCCGCGTGGTGCGGGACCGGATGGCGGCGCGGGGGATGCCGGCCGACGCGCTCACGGACGATCAGCTGCGCGCGGTCATGCAGCAGATGGCGGAGGACTTCCGCGACAAGGCGCCGCTCGGCGCGGCCGAGGCCGCGACGGTGATCCTCGACGGCGTGCGCGCCGGCCGCTGGCGGATCCTGGTCGGCGAGGACGCCCACGAGATCGATCGCATGGTCCGCGAGAACCCGGAGCGGATCTACGAGCCCGGCTTCCTGGAGGAGCTCCGCGCCAAGGGACACCTCGGCGCCCGCTTCGCGCCCGAGACCGACTAGCGCGACAGAGCGAAGAGCGCGAGAGCGGGGACGAGAGCGGGGACGTTCGTCAAGACGTAAAGTTGAAGCGCTGGGTCGAACCGGCCAACAACTTGACTTCTTGACGAACGTCCCCGCTAGACCGCTAGAGGCGATAGCCCCAGCGGGAGAGGTCGAGGGCGGTGAGCGCTGCCGTGCGCCGGTTGCTCTCCTCGTAGCGTCCCCGGGTGTCGGCCTCGACGCGGCGCTGCCAGCGGCCGCGGATCGCGTCCTGGAGCGCCTCGGGCGCCAGGCGGTCGATGCCGTCGACCAGCAGCCGGGCCGGGCGCTGGAGCCACGGGATCGCGTAGGGGCTGAAGCCGTTCAGCGAGTCGGCGTGCACGAACGGGTCGAGCCAGCGCAGGATCGAGAGCGCGACGGGGCCGAGGCTCCGGTTCAGCACCACCGCGCCCGCCTCGGGCGCGGGCGCCTTGCCGCCGCAGAAGGCGGCCACGTCCTGGAGCCAGGCGTCGGGCTCGTCGCGGAAGCGCTCGTAGCACTCGACGTGCACGCGCTCGCGGCCGAGGCCGCCCTGGTAGTGCGCGATCAGCCGGTCGTACTGGAAGTGCTCGAAGCGGAAGCCCGGGCGGCGCCCGTCCTGGGGCGCGTGCAGGTAGCGGCGGAGCGAGCAGGGGCCGCCCGCCTTGACGTACTGCGCGTAGCAGGAGAGGATCATCGAGCGCTGCTCGCGGATCCCGATCAGCACGCGCGCCTCGGGGAAGAGGGCGAGGATGCGGTCGGCGAGCACGCGGCTGTCGTAGCCGCCGGCGTGCGGGTTGCCCGAGAGTCGCTCCATGCTGATCACGGGGATCGTGCCGTCGCGCGCACAGGCTTCGAGCTCGGGATCGAGACCGGCCCGGCAGCGTGCGGCATCGAACTCGAAGTCGTGTAGGCGGTAGAGCTCGACGCCGTCCTGGAGCAGCCGGATCCGCCGATAGCCGAGGTCGGCGCGCGCGAAGAGGCGGCGCTGGAGCCAGGTGGTCCCCGTCTTGTGATAGCCGATGTGGATCACCGGCTCGCTCATGCGCGACCCCTCGCAGGTCCGCCGAGCATAGCGACCGGGCCGCGGGGCCGAGGGCGATAGACTCGCTCGCGAAAGGAGAGCCTCCATGCCTCGCTTCAATCCGTGGCTTCTCGCCCTCGCGGCGATCTTCCTGCTCCCCACGCTGAGCTGCTTCCGCACCATCGACTCCGGCCGCGCCGGCGTGCTCTGGACCCTGATCGGCGGCACCCAGGAAGAGGTCTACGGCGAGGGCGTCCACATCGTCGCGCCCTGGAACCGCCTCACCCGCTACGACGTCCGGACGCAGGACCGCAAGGAGCTGCTCCACATCCTCACCAACAACGGGCTCTCGGTGAGCATCGAGGCCTCGGTGCGCTATCGGCCGGAGTCGAGCGAGCTGCCGCGGCTCCACGCCGAGATCGGGCCCGAGTACTACGACGTGATCCTGGCGCCGACCCTGCGCAGCGAGTCGCGCAAGGTCGGCGGGCGCTATTCGCCCGAGGAGATCTACTCGAGCAAGCGCGAGGTCGTGGAGCAGGAGATCCTCGGGGAGGCGATCCGTGCGGTCAAAGGCAAGCACGTGCTACTCGAAGCGATCCTGATCCGCGACGTCGACCTGCCCGACAACATCAAGCGCGCCATCAGCGAGAAGCTCGAGGAGGAGCAGAAGGCGCTCAAGATGGAGTTCACCCTCAACCGCGAGCGGCAAGAGGCCGAGCGCAAGCGCATCGAGGCCGCCGGCATCGCCGACTTCCAGAAGATCGTGGCCACCGGCATCAGCGGGGAGCTCCTGCGCTGGAAGGGCATCGAGGCCACCGAGAAGCTGGCCTCGAGCGAGAACGCCAAGGTGGTGGTGATCGGCTCCGGCAAGGACGGGCTGCCGCTGATCCTCGGCGGGGCCAACTGAGGCCCGGGACCAGCTCCGGCCGGCGCCCCCGCAGCGCTATCCTGCTTTGCCTCCCTCGCATCGGAGCCCCCCATGGCCCACGACCCCGTCCGCTTCGAAGACCGCATGAGCGACGGCGACGCCTTGATGTGGAACATCGAGCGCGACCCGCTGCTGCGCTCCACGATCACGGTCGTGTGGCTGCTCGACGGCGTGCCCGATCGCGAGCGCTTCACCCGAAAGATCGAGCGCGCCACGCGTGCGATCCCGCGGCTCCGCCAACGCGTGCTGCCGAACCCGCTGGCGCTGGCACCGCCGCGCTGGGAGGTGGATCCCTACTTCGATCTCGCCGCGCACGTCGGCTGGCACAAGGCCCCGGGCGACGGCTCGCTCCGCGCGCTGCTCGACTTCGCGCAGCCGATGGCGATGCGCCACTTCGACACGGCGCGGCCGCTCTGGGAGCTGGCGGTGATCGAGGGGCTCGAGGCGGGCCGCGCGGCCCTGGTGCTCAAGCTCCATCACGCGATCAGCGACGGCATGGGCCTGGTGCACATGACGGAGGCGCTGGTCGAGCGCACCCGCGAGCCCGGGCACGAGAAGGCGCTGCCGGAGGCGCCCGAAGGACGCCCGTGGTCGCAGCTCGAGCTGGCGCGCGACGAGCTGGCGCACGAGTGGCGGCGCCAGCTCGGCCGGCTCCGGCGGCTCGGAGGCGGTGTGCTGGATGCAGCGCGGAGCCCGCGCGAGACGACGAGCACGCTCGGCCGCTCGCTGGGCTCCCTGCGCCGGGGCCTGGCGCCCGTCAGCGAGCCGCTCTCACCCCTGCTGCGCGGGCGCTCGCTCTCCTGCCGTTTCGACGGCATCGCGGTCCCGCTCGCGAGCCTGCGCGCCGCGGGCAAGAAGGCCGACGGGACGCTGAACGACGCCTTCGTCGCCGCCGTCTGCGGTGGGCTGCGCCTCTACCACGAGACGCACGGCGAGCCGGTCGAAGAGCTGCGCATGACCATGCCGGTGAACATCCGCGAGGGCGCAGACGCCGCGAAGGCGGGCAACCAGTTCGCTCCGGCGCGCTTCGCGGTTCCGGTCGCCACGCCGGACCCGGTGGAGCGCATGCGCAAGATCGCTTCCCACGTGAAGCGCGAGCGGGCGGAGCCCGCGCTCGGCTTCCTCGAGGGGGTGGCCGGCGTGCTGAACCGGCTCCCGACGAGCCTGTCGGTGTCCCTCTTCGGAGGCATGCTGAAGGGCATCGACTTCGTCACCAGCAACGTGCCCGGCCCGCGCCGCGAGGTCTACACGGCCGGCGCGAAGATGGACGGCGTCTACGGCTTCGGCCCGCTGTCGGGCGCCGCGATCAACGCGACCCTCTTCAGCTACGCGGGCACCTGCTACGTGGCGCTCAACAGCGATCCCGCCGCCGTGCCGGATCCCGAGCGGCTGCGCGAGTGCGTCGAGGCCGGCTTCGCGGAGGTGCTCGGCGTCGCGTAGTCGCGCGCGGCTCGGGCGTCGGCTGCCGGCCGGCCTGGGCTACCGTGGCCTGCCAGGCTCATCGCGGAGGATCGAGATGCCGCGTCTCCGACAGGTGCCGCGCGCCGAGGCGCCGGCCGACGTGCAGCAGGTCTACGACATGCTCTTCGGGGGCCGTGATCCGGTGGCCGAGCCCGGCACGGCGACCGGCACGCCCGGCAACTGGTGGACCGTGTTCGCGCTGGTGCCCGACGTCTTCCGGCACTGCGTCGCCGGCTTCGGCTTCTACCGCAGCAAGGCGCGCAAGCTCGACCCGAAGCTGCGCGAGCTCGGTCAGATGCGCGCGGGCTTCGTCTCCCGGAGCCAGTTCGTGTTCTCGCAGCACTGCAAGGCGGCGCGGGACGTGGGCCTCCCCGAGGCGAAGATCGAGGCCGTGCCGGCGTGGGCGACCGCGGACGTCTACACGCCCACCGAGCGGGCCGTGCTCGCCTACACCGACGAGATGGTGCTCCAGCAGGGCCGCGTGCAGGACGCGACCTTCGCGGCCCTCCAGGCCGGGCTCTCCGACGAGGAGATCCTCGAGCTGACCTACGTGGTGGGCCTCTACTTCATGCACGCCGTCATGACGCGCGCCCTCAAGCTCGAGTACGACGACGTGCCGGAGCGCATCGTCGAGGTGCCCGCACCCTCGGGCGAGAAGGGCGGGCCCGACTTCATGGGCGGGGTGGGGAAGGCGAGCTGAGGCGTCCGATCCGGGGCACGAAGCGACCGGTGGCGCCGGCCCAGCGAGCGTACGCCTCGCCGTGCGTGCGCAGCAGGTAGGGCTCCTCTACGAGCCTCACCTGGATCTCGACGCTGACGATCAGCACGGCCAACCCGGCGAGGCTGGCAACGTTCGGCACCAGCAGCGCCAGGGCGGCGGCGGTGACGATCACCCAGCTGAAGATCGGGTTCCGCACCCAGCGAAAGGGGCCAGTGGTGCGAAGCGTGGTGCGTTCGCTCGGGTCGACGCCCACGCGCCAGGAGCTGCCCATCGCGAGCTGCGCGTGAAGCAGGCCCGCGATGCCTGCGAGCCAGAGCAGCGTGCCGGAAACGGGTGCGCGCAGGGCCTCGAACGCCGACAGCACGCCGAACAGCTCGAGCAGGGGCGCGGCCAGGCCGAGCCCGAGCGCCAGCACGAAGAGGGCGCCGCCTGCGCGCTCCGCGCCCGACCCCGCGAAGGCGCCGAAACGGAAGCCCGCATCGCCGGTGCGGCGCCACTGCAGCCAGCCGCGCAGGCCGAAGCCGAGCGCAAGGAAGAGCAGGAAGAGGGCGAGGGCGAGGATGGCCGTGGGCTGTTCTCCCGGACGCGTAGAACGATAACATCGGCCGATGCTCACGGAGGGACGTCGTGCCTCCCGCTCGTGACAGGATCCGCTGGGCGAAGCGGCTGCGACCCGAGCTGCTCGGGCGCCTCTACGAGTCGGACGCGCGGGGCTTCCGCGACCTCGAGCTGTGCGAGGAGGTGGGGAGCGTCCTGCACGCCCGTTGCGAGGCCTTTCGGCTCGTGGCGGCAGGCGAGGTGGCGTGCCCGGCGTGCGGCACCGCGTTCGCGGTCGCGCGGCGAGGCGTGAGCGCGTGTCCGACCGCCGGCTGCGACTGGCAGACGGACGCCGCGAGCTACGCCGAGAGCATCCGCAACCACTACGCCGCGACGGGTCGCGCCCTCGACGCCTACGAGACCTTCCGCCGGGGCTGGCCCGGCGCGAGGCGCTACCCGGAGAAGATCGTGCTGATCGACCAGCTGATCCACGCCTTCCACCTGGACGAGAAGACCGGTCGCCCGGCGAAGTCGGTCGCGTCGAAGCTCCTCGAGGGGAACAAGAAGGACGTGGTCCGCTTCCTCGATCAGCTCTCGGCGAGCGACCCCGAGGCGAAGGAAGCCTGGCGGCGGACCGTGGCCACCACCCTCGACGCCCGCGAGCTCGCGCGGAAGGGCTAGCGCTCGGGGAGGCCCCGCGCGCGCCACTCGGCAGCCGCGGCGCGCACCCAGGCGAGATCGTCGCGCGCCGCGCGGGCGCGAACGGCTGCGAGGTCGAGGCCGTACACGCGGGCGGCGTTCTCGCCCAGGATCTTGGCCTTGATGCGCGGCGTCAGCTCGGGGTAGCCGTAGCGCTCGCGCATCCGTTCCGGGATCCGGAAGGCGCGAAACGCGTCGAGCGCGGGCTGCGACGGGCCGTACCAGATCGCGTCGGTGCCCCAGAGCACGCGATCCTCGCCGACGGCAAGGAGCAGCTTGCCGAGCACGTGCGCGGCCTCTTCGGGGCGCCGGATCAGGCAGAACCAGGTCGAGCCGAGCTCGGCCCACACGTTCCCACCGGGGCGGATGCCGGAGGCGGCGAGCGAGGCGACGAGGCGGTTGGTGCCGACGTCCGCCGTCGCCTCCGAGTACGGGCCCTCGGGCGGCGTGCCCGGGAGCGGCACCTCGTAGCCCGAGTGGTAGATCAGGAAGTCGATGTCGGGGAACGCCGCCGCCGCCGGGCCGACGTCGCGCGGCGAGCCCGCGGGTGCGAGCTGGCTGATGCCCTTGTGCACGCAGACGCGGCGCACGCCACTCGCGCGCACGCGCTCGAGGAAGGGCAGGCCGGTGGTCTCGTCGTCGAGGGACCAGCCCGGGACTTCGTTCGCCTTCGGCTCACTGCGCGGGTCCGGGACTTCGTTCGCCTTCGGCTCACTGCGCGCGCCGCTTCGCGGCGCTTGCGGTGCGGCCGGGAGGCGCTCGTGCGCCCACCCCGAGGCGGGGCGCGACATCGAGTCGATCACGCCGAAGGGGCCCATCTGGCCGAGGGTGTAGACCTTCCAGGCGACGGGGCGGTGGGCTTCCCGCTTCTCGGCGAGCGCCTCGATCTCGCCGGGGACGTCCGGGTGAACGACGGCGTGGTTGAGCAGGCGGCCGCTGCCGCCGAGCCGCTCGACCAGCTCGCGGGTCCCGGCCATCTCGCGGTCGTGGAGCATGCGCTCGGGGCCGAGGCCGGGCGCCGAGGTGAGCACCGCGAGCGCGGTCTCGCTCTCGACGAAGACGCAGCGCAGGTACTCGGCGAGGTCGTAGGCCGCGATGCCGTCCATGCCGCGCCACCAGTCGGGCCGCACCGCCTCGTAGAGGGCGCGGATGTTCGGGTGCCAGGGCTGGCACGCGGGGCGCTCGGCCACGAAGTGGGTCTGGACGTCGATCACCACCTGGTCGCCGCCGAGTGCCTCGATCGCGGCGGCCTCGTCGAGCGCGGCCTCGTCGGCGACCCGGTAGAAGGCCTCGCCCGCCTCTTCGTTGAGCGCCAGGAGGCCGGCCGCGGTGCCCCGCCGGCCGCTCGCCCAGGCGCCGAAGCAGAGGCCCGTGCGTCGGGCCGCGGTGTCGCCTCGCTCGGCGAAGCGGGCGAG
>JBFIYM010000144.1:0-11725 GCA_041605395.1 Myxococcota bacterium
AAGGCGGCGGCCGAGGCCGTCGCCAAGGAGGTGGCCGGCACGGCCATCGCCGCAGACGTCTCGGACTCGGCCGCCGTGGCGGCGATGTTCGAGCAGGTGGATCGCGAGCTCGGCCGGCTCGACGTGCTCGTCAACAACGCCGGCTTCGCGTTCGACGGCGATCCGGAGATGGAGAAGCGGTTCAACGAGGTGCCGCTCCAGCAGATGGCCGAGGCCGCGGCCGGGGGGCCGATCACCACGCACCTCGACACGACCGTCGCGCTCAGCGACGAGGGCTGGCAGCGCATGATCGACGTCCACCTGACGGGCACCTTCTACTGCTGTCGCGAGGGCCTCAAGATCATGAACCGGCAGAACGCCGGCTCGATCCTCAACATGGGCTCGATCATGGGCACCGCCGGCGGCGCCGGCAGCATCGCCTACTGCGCGGCCAAGGCCGGCATCCTGGGCCTCACGCGCTCGCTCGCGCGCGAGGTGGTGACGCGCGGCATCCGCGTGAACGCGCTCGCGCCGGGCTTCATCGACACCGACCTCACCGCCCCCATCCAGGCGGCGCGACCGCTCATCGAGGCGGGCACGCCGATGCGCCGCTTCGGCGACACGGACGACATCGCCTGGGCGGCCGTCTACCTCGCGAGCGACGAGGCCAAGTTCGTCACCGGGCAGACGCTCTCGCCGAACGGCGGCTATCACATGAGCCAGTAGACGGGGCGGGGCGGATCGCCGCCCTGGGGCTAGCGCCGCCGCTCGTCGATCACCCGATAGATCCGCGCCATGTCCTGGGCCACGAGCCCGGCCGCGGGCAGCGCGATGCCGCAGGTCCGCCCGAGCTCGAGGGCGTGCGCGAGGTCCTTCTCGGCGTTGTACATCTGGATCTTCACGAAGCCCTGGTAGGCATCGCTCGCCGCGGCCTCGTCGGGGAGCTTCTGGCCCGCGATGAAGCGCTGCTGCATCTCCGAGAGCTGCCCGTTCGAGATGACGGCCTGGAGGAAGACCTCGGTGTCGAGCCCCGAGGCCTTCGCGAGGCGGAAGGACTCGGCGGCGGCCGCCCAGTTCACGTAGGTGAGCAGGTTCACCGCCAGCTTCAGCTTGGCGCCCGAGCCGGGCGGGCCCGCGTGCAGCAGGGTCGTCCCATAGGCCTCGAGGACCGGCCGTGCCTTCTCGAGAACCGGAGCTTCGCCCCCGATCAGCAGCGTGAGCTCGCCCTTCTCCGCAGGTGCGCGGCCACCCGTGACGCAGACGTCGAGGACGTCGACGCCGCGCTCGCGGGCGGCGGCGGCCATTCGCTCGATCGTCGCGGGCTGCACGGTGCTGTGGATCGCGATCAACGAGCCCCGGGCCATGCCGGCCAGCGCGCCGTCCTCACCGAGCAGAACGGCCTCGACGTGCGGATCCCCGGGCACGCACACCGACAGCACTTCGGCATGCTCGCCGACGTCACGGCAGCTCGAAGCCGCCTTCGCGCCCCCGGTCACGAGCTCCTCCACCTTCTTGGCATCGAGGTCGTAGACGCGGGCGTCGAAGCCCTTCGGCGCGAGGTTGCTGGCCATCGCCCCGCCCATGTCGCCGAGACCGATGTAGCCGACGCGAGTTGCCATGGGAGCTCCTCCGGGGCGGCGCTCGGCCGCGCTGGGGTTCGGATTCGCAAGGGTTCCACAGCCCCCCGGTAGGGGCGAGGCCCGCAGCTCGGGCCCCGCGCCCCGAAGTGTCGACGACCTGCCGGGGCGCCACAGCTAGGGCCGTGTCGATCCGAGCGCGCGGAAGAGCTCACTCGCCACCTCGGCGAGAAGCTCGTTCCCGGCGCGCGTGTAGTGGCCTCCGCGGATGCGGGGCCGGGTGCAGAAGTACGCACAGACTCGCGCCGCATCGGGGCTCTCCAGCGCGAGGGCCTCGACGAGGCGAGGGCCGAGGTCGTGGACCTCGACCGCGCGCTCCTCCAGCATCTCCCGCAGCGGTTGCTGGACCCAATGCCCGCTCTCGAGGAAGTGGAGCACCTCGCGTGCCGTCGGCACGAGCAGGACGACGCCCCGCTGTCCGCGCTCCTCCGCATCGGCGGCGAAGGCCTCGAGGAGCGCCGCGGTCAACGCCAAGGCGCCCGAGTCGTGGTTGCGGTCGTAGAGCTCGGCGTACCAGGGCGGGCCCCCGATCGCCACGTTGACGAGGCCACGCGAGAGGCGCCGGTAGCCGAACGACGCCGGCACGTGCCAGGCGAACGGGAACCCGATGCGGCGCTTCGCGAGCGGGGAGCTTCCCGGGAGGAAGTACTCGTGCTCGAGCAGCGTCTCGGGCGCGTCCACGTACCGTCGATGGTCGCCGTCTCGCAGCGCCGGCCGCGGGATGGGGACGAGCGCGCCCCCGTCGAGCACGAACCGTGGCTTCGGCTCGATCCCCGCGCCATAGATGAAGGTGCGGTCCTGGTTGACGTTGCGCACGATGTTCTCGACCACGTGGACCAACACGGCGCTCGGGGCCTCGTCGTCGGCGCGCAACCGATGGCGGAGCATCGCCTGGTCCGTCCCGAAGCCGACGACACCGAAATTCGCCACCCGGCAGCCGAGCCGCCGGGCCAAGAGCGCTCCCCACGCCGAGGCGGCGTCCACCTCCGCGCCCCAGGTGAAGGAATCGCCGTAGAGCGACAGGCACCGCGTCGCGAGCTTCTCGCTGCCGGACACCCGGCGGGCCCCCGTCTCGTCGAGCGCCTCGGCAGGCGGCAGCCACCCGAGCGCCCGTCCCTCCGCCGGGAGCGCTTCCCAGGCTGCGACGGCCCTCGCGAACTCGGCTTCGGTGGGAGGGCGGTAGTAGAGGTCATCGGAGAGGAGCTGGCTCGCCCCGAAGGCCAGGAGCTCGAGCGAGACGAGCACGACGCCCACGGCGAGGATGCGAACGACCATTGGAGCCCATGCCACTCGAAGTCCCGCCCGAAGGAAACATATCACCCGCAATGGAACCGTGATACGCTCCCGCCATGAGCGCACCGCTCCGTCGCACGCAGGCCGAGCGCACGGCCGAGACGCGCCGGCGCATCCTCGACGCCGTGGTCGCGAGCATCGCGGAGGTCGGCTTCCAGCGGACCACGGCGACGGAGATCGCTCGGCGGGCGGGCGTGACCTGGGGCGCGGTGCAGCATCACTTCGGCGCCAAGGGGGGCATCCTCGAGGCCGTCCTCGAAGACACCTTCGAGCGCTTCGAGGCGCGGCTCGGCGACATCCCCACCGACGCGCCGCTCGCCAGCCGCGTCGCGCTCTTCGTGGAGCGCGCCTGGCAGCACTTCGAGAGCCCTCACTTCCGCTCCACGTTCGAGATCCTGCTCCATCATGGGAAGGGGGACGACGACGAGGTGCCCCCGCACTGGCAGGAGAAGATGTTCCGCGACTTCGATCGCGTGTTCGAACGGCTCTTCGCCGACTGCGGCCTGCCCCGCCGCGAGCGCGCGGCGCTCCACCAGTACGCGGTGGGACAGCTGATGGGCCTCGCCGCCCTGGACATGCTGGACGAGCCGCGCTCGCGCCGCTCCCAGCTCGCGCTGCTGGAACGTGCGCTGCTGCGGGAGCTCGGGGGGTGAGCGACTTCGCGGCGCGCTACGGCCCCTGGGCGGTCGTGTTGGGCGCGGGGCGGGGGATCGGCCTGGCCATCGCGGCCGAGAGCGCGCGGCGCGGCGTGAACGTGCTGCTCGTCGATCGACACGACGAGCTGCTGGCAGCCGCGACGGGCGCCGTCAGCAAAGCAGCCCCGGGCGCCGCGGTACGCGGCCTCGCCGTCGATCTCGGCGCGCCCGACGTGGCCGAGCGCCTCGACGCGATCGACGTCGACCTCGGCCTGGTGGTCTACACGGCGATGCTCTCGCTGGTCGGCCCCTTCCTCGACGAGAAGCTGGAGCGCCACGAGGCGGCGCTCCAAGTGGGCTGCCGCGGAGCGCTCGCGGCGAGCTTCGTGTTGGGACGACGCCTGGTCGCGCAGCGGCGCGGCGGGCTGATCCTCACCTCGTCCGGAGCCGGCTTCCAGGGCACGGGCCACGTCGCGGGCTACTCGGCCGCGAAGGCCTACGACCTGGCGCTGGCCGAGGCCCTCTGGTGGGAGTGGCGCCCGCACGGAGTCGACGTCCTGGCGCTGTGCCCGGGCAGCACCGCCACGCCGGGGATGCTGGCCAACGCGCCGCTGCTCGCGGCGGAGGCGATGGGGCGGCCCGAGGACGTGGCGCGCGAGGCGCTCGACGCGCTCGGCGCGGGCCCGGTCTGCATCCCGGGCGAGGACAACCGGAAGGCCCGCGAGGCCCTGGACCGACTGCCCCGGCGCGAGCGGGTGGAGCTGATCGGCCGGGAGACCCGGAAGCTGTTCCGTTCGGAGTGAGGCGCGACGGAGGTGGCCATGAAGATCGACCCCAACAACACCTGGCGGAAGGTCGAGGAGCGGCTGAAGCGCGAGAGGCACCCCGTCTTGCGGCGGAACCTCGAGACGGTGCTGGCCCACATGAAGGCCGAGACCATCGGCGATCTCGAGGGCCTGATGGCCACCATCACCACGAAGCGCGAGCCGCACTATCACGCCTACGGGACGGACGATCCCGTGCTCAACCCGAAGGGGCGAGACGCGGTCCGACAGTTCTATGCCGCCTTCGTGGCCTCGGGCGCGGTGAAGCTCGAGCTCGACGTCGACCGCCTCGTCGTCGACGAGGATGCCGTCGTGACCGAGGGGCTGATGAAGATCGCCTATCCGGGACGACTGCTGAAGCTGATGGGCCACGAAGTCCCGGAGCCGGACGCCTCCTACCTGTTCCGGACCCGCATGTGCATCGTGTGGCCCCTCGACGAGGACGGCCTCGTGATCGGCGAGGACACCTACACCGAGGGCGACGGCTTCGCCGGCATCGCCGAGCGCAGGCTCGGGCCCGGGGACATCGTGCCCACGGCGGCCCGGTAGGCCCGGTCGGCCCTTGTCCCGCTACCCCTTCCCCGCGGCGCCCGACGGCTGGTACGGCGTCGGGCTCGCCGCCGAGCTCGCGGTCTGCGAGGTGCGCCCGCTCCGCTACTTCGGCCGCGACCTGGTGCTGTTCCGGGGCGAGGACGGCGCCGCCCGCGTGTTCGACGCGCACTGCCCCCACCTGGGCGCCCACCTCGGCTTCGGCGGGCGCGTGATCGGCGACGGCGTCCGCTGTCCCTTCCACGGCTGGCGCTTCGACGGCGCGGGCTGCCTGGTCGAGGTGCCCGGACTCGCGAAGGCCCCGCCGCCCGCGCGGGCACGCGCCCATCCCGTGCAGGAGGCGAACGGCATCGTCCACGTCTGGCACCACGCCCGGGGGGCGGCGCCGGCCTACGAGGTGATGGAGTTCCGCGGCGACCCGGCGGCCTGGACGCCCTGGCGCACGAACGCCTACCGGGTGCGCGTCCACGTGCAGGACATGACGGAGAACATCCTCGACCGCGCCCATTTCACGAACGTCCACGACATGCAGCCGCCGAAGCAGGAGCACTTCGCGGTGCACTTCGACCGGCATCTGCTGGTGGTCGAGCAGAAGCTCGAGGTGACCGCGGTCTCGGCCGTCGGCGTCTCCGTCCAGTCGCGCACGACCAACTGCGGCCCCGGCATCTCGGTGACCGAGGTGCACCAAGGGCCGCTCCAGATGATCAACTACATCACGCAGACGCCGATCGACGACGAGCTCACGGACGTGCGCATCCACTTCTCGATGAAGCGGCTGGCCGACGAGAACGCCTCGCTTCGCGTGGCCGAGCTGAACGACCGCATCACGAACGACCAGTTCCGCCAGGACGTGCCGATCTGGGAGAACCGCGCCTATCTCGACAAGCCGCGACTGACCGAGCTCGACGGGCCGGTCGCGCAGTACCGACGCTGGTTCCGCCAGTTCTACTCGAGCTGGGACGAGGGGGACGCCTGATGTTCACGCTCCGCTTCGACATGCGCGGCAAGGACGGCCCGGCCTCCCTGCCCGACCTCTACGCGGCCGCGATCGAGATGGCGGCGTGGGGCGAGCAGAACGGCGCGATGGCGACGCAGGTCTCCGAGCACCACGCCTCGGCCGACGGCTACCTGCCGGCGCCCCTGATCCTGGCGAGCGCGATCGCGGCACGTACCACGACCCTCCCGATCCAGGTGGCTGCGCTGCTGGTGCCGCTCCACGACCCGATCGAGCTGGCGGAGCAGATGGCGGTGCTCGACGTGATCTCGCGCGGCCGGGTCTCCTACATCTGCGCGATCGGCTACCGCCCCGAGGAGTACGCCATGTTCGGCCGCGACATGAAGCGGCGCGGGCGCCGGCTCGAGGAGAGCCTCGCGGTGATGCGGCAGGCGTGGAGCGGCGAGCCCTTCGCCTACGAGGGGCGACCCGTGTGCGTGACGCCGCGCCCGATCACGCCCGGCGGGCCGATGCTGATGCTCGGCGGGGGCAGCGAGCCGGCCGTGCGCCGCGCCGCCCGGCTGGGGCTCGGCATGATCACGCAGGGCGGCGACCCCAACCTCGAGACCGTCTACCGCGAGGCCTGCGCGGAGCACGGAACCACGCCGCAGCTGTTCGTGAACCCGATCGGGAACGTCCCGATGTCCTGCTTCGTCGCCGACGACCCGGACCAGGCGTGGCGCGAGCTCGGGCCCTACCTGCTGCACGACGCCCAGATGTACGCCGCCTGGATGGGGGATGGCACCGCGATCACGAAGTCGGTGGCGGCCGACGTCGACGCGTTGCGGCGCGAGAACGGCTCCTACCGGATCTTCACGCCCGAGCAGGCGGTCGCCCACCTGCGCGAGCACGGCGTGATCATGCTCCAGCCGCTCTGCGGCGGGCTTCCGCCGAAGCTCGCCTGGCAGAGCCTCGAGCTGTTGGTGTCGAAGGTGCTGCCGGCCGTGCGCGGAACGGGCTGATGTCCCCGCGCGGCGTGCGTCGTCTACTGTGGCTCGCGGCGATCTTCCTGGTGCCCGTCCCCCTGATCGGGGTCGCGAGCGGCTGGGCGCCGACCGCCTACCTGCTCGAGCTGGCCGGGCTGACGCTCGCGTTCGGCGTGGTCGAGAGCCTGCAGGGCGTGACGCTCGCACTGCTGGCCAGCTTCGGGGTCCCCGCCCTGCTGTACGTTGCCCTGCTCTGGCCGCTCGCCTGGCTCGTGGCCCGCCTGATCACGCCGCTGGCGCCGCTCACGCGACTGCGCGCGGCGCTGCTGATCGTGATGCTCGGCGCCGGCTATGCGACCGTGCGCCCCGTCTACGACACGCCCTTCTCGAACCGCTCGCCCCGCGCAACCCTGCTCGAGGTCTACTGGTGAGAGCCGCAGGGCTCCTGCTGATGGCTCTCCTCTGCCTCGGGTTCACGCGCAGCGAGGAGCGCGAGCCGTGCGCGAACCACGATCCCCAGCGCCGGCCGTTCTTCGGCGAGCTGCACGTCCACACGGCCTACTCCTTCGACGCCTGGGGCCAGGGCACCCGCGGCACGCCGCGTGACGCCTACGCGTTCGCGCGCGGCGAGTCGATCGGGATCCAGCCCTACGACGAGAAGGGCCAGGCGACGCGGCGCGTGCAGCTGCGGCGCCCGCTCGACTTCACCCTCGTCTCGGACCACGCCGAGCTGCTCGGCGAGACGCGCATCTGCGACACGCCCGGGGCGCCGGGCCACGACTCCTTCACGTGCTGGCTGAATCGGCGCTTCCCGCTGCTGGGGTACGCGCTCGTGAACTCCCAGTACTCGCGGCTGGCACCGCGGCGCATGAGCTTCTGCGGCGAGGGCGCGAAGCACTGTCGGGAATCGGCCTCCCTCGTCTGGCAGGCGATCCAGGACGCGGCCGAGGAGGCCTACGACCGGACCAGCGCCTGCCGCTTCACCAGCTTCGTGGGCTACGAGTGGTCGGGCATGCCGGGCGGCAACAACCTGCACCGCAACGTCGTGTTCCGGAACGCGGCCGTGCCGGAGCGACCGGCCAACTACGTCGACCACAACACGGTCGAGGAGCTCTGGACGCGCCTCGAGCAGGACTGCCTCGAGGCCGGAACCGGCTGCGACGCGATCGCCATTCCCCACAACTCGAACGTGAGCGGCGGCCTCATGTTCCGCGACGTGCGCTCGGACGGGAGCCCGCTCACGCGAGCCGACGCCGAGCGGCGCGGCAGCCACGAGCGCCTGCTCGAGGTCACGCAGCACAAGGGCGACTCGGAATGCCGCGCGGGCGGCGCCGACGAGCTCTGCGGCTACGAGACGCTCCCCTACACTCGCATGGAGCAGATGGCGACCGAAGCCATGTGGGAGCCGCCGGCGCCGCTCTCGTACGCGCGCGAGGCGCTGGTCGAGGGGCTTCGCCTCGGCGAGGCGCTCGGCGCGAACCCGTTCGCCTTCGGGCTCGTCGGCGCGACGGACACGCACTTCGCGACGCCCGGCCTCGTCGACGAGGACCGATTCGTGGGCCACGCGGCCGGCACGGTGAGCGCGCGCCTCGAGGTGCCCGCGCTGCCCGACCGTCCCGACTTCAACCCGGGCGGGCTCGCGGTGCTCTGGGCGGAGGAGAACTCGCGCGACGCGCTCTTCGAGGCGATGCGCCGGCGCGAGGCCTACGGCACCAGCGGGCCCCGCCTGGAGACGCGCTTCTTCGGCGGCTGGGCCTACCCCGACGCGCTCTGCGAAGCCACCAACCTCGTGGCTGAGGGCTACGCCGGCGGCGTCCCGATGGGGGGCGAGCTGCCGGCCGCGCCGGCCCGGGAGGCTGCGCCCCGCTTCGTGGTGACGGGCCTCGCGGACCCGGGCACCCTGGACCGCGCGGGCACGAGGCTCCAGCGCCTCCAGATCATCAAGGGCTGGCTCGAGAGCGGCGCGCCGCGCGAGGCCGTCTTCGACGTCGCCGGCGACCCCGGAAACGGCGCCTCCGTCGATCCCCTCACCTGCAACCCGATCGGCCCCGGCGCGCGGCAGCTGTGCGCCGTGTGGCAGGACCCCGACTTCGACCCGGAGGCGCCCGCCGTCTACTACGCGCGCGTCGTCGAGAACCCGAGCTGCCGCTGGAACGCCTTCGTCTGTCGCGCCGCCGGCGTCACCTGCGAGGACCCCGCCTCGGTGCCCGACGGGCTCGAGGCGTGCTGCGATCCCGACGTGCCCACCACGATCCAGGAGCGCGCCTGGACGTCCCCGATCTGGTACACGCCACCCGCCGAGGAGCCCTCTTGAGTGCCATCCACGAGTACGACCCCTACTCCTACGAGCTCGACCAGGACCCGTACCCGACCTATCGCTGGATGCGCGACGAGGCGCCCGCCTACTACAACGAGCGCCTCGACTTCTGGGCGTTCACGCGCTTCGAGGACAACCATCGCGCGCTCGTCGATCCCGTGACGTACAGCTCGAACCACGGCACCAGCCTCGAGTTCATGAACCGGCCGAAGCCGGACACGGGGCTGATGATCTGGATGGATCCGCCCCGCCACACGCGCTACCGCAAGCTCGTCTCGAAGGCGTTCACGCCGGCTCGCATCGGCGAGCTCGAGCCCATGATCCGCCGCATCGCCCGCGAGACCCTCGACGCGCTGGTGGGGCGCCCGCGCTTCGACGTCGTCAAGGACTTCACGGCGCGGCTCCCGATGGACGTGATCAGCACCTTGCTCGGAATTCCCGAGGCCGACCGCGGGATGGTGCAGCAGCGCTCGAACCTGATGCTGCACCGCGAGCCGGGCAACCCGATGCCAACGCGCGAGGCGATGGAATCCCAGGGCCAGCTGATCGGCTACGTGACCGAGCTGATCGCCGATCGCCGCCGCCAGCCGAAGCAGGACCTGATGAGCCGGCTCGTCGAGGTGGAGCTCGAGGAGGACGGCGTCCGCGAGAGGCTCTCGGACGACGATATCCGGAGCTTCTTCACGCTGCTCGCCACGGCCGGAAACGAGACGGTGACGAAGCTGCTGGCGACCGTCTTCCACGCGCTCTGGGAGAACCCGGACCAGCGGCGGACACTCGTCGCCGAGCCGGGCCTGATCCCGAACGCGGTCGAGGAGACGCTGCGCTACGACCCGCCGTCGCAGTACCAGGGCCGCGTCACGACGCGCGCCGTCGAGGCCCACGGCCGGAAGATCCCGGCGGGCGCGCGCATGCTGCTGATCAACGGCGCCTCGGGCCGCGACGAGCGCAAGTTCCCGGACCCCGACCGCTACGACGTCCGCCGCGAGATCGACCTCCACCTCGGCTTCGGCTACGGCCGCCACGTCTGCCTCGGCGCGTTCCTGGCCCGCATGGAGTCGAAGATCGCGATCGAGGAGTTCCTGGCGCGCTTCCCCGACTACGAGATCCCGGCCGACGGCATCGAGCGCATGCACTCGAGCAACGTCCGCGGCCTCTCCGCCCTCGCCATCGAGCCCGCCGTGTGATCTCCGCCGAGGAGTTCGTGGAGCGGCTCTGCCGGGTCGGGGCGGATCGCGGGCCACGGCGGTTTCCGCGGGCGGCGCGCGACCGGGAGATCCTGATGCAGAGCTTCGTGCTCGAGCTCGACAGCGGCCGCGAGTACACGGAGCGCCAGATCAACGAGGCGTTGCGGGCCTGGAAGCGCGACGTCGCGCCGGCCATCGAGACGGACCACGTCTCGCTGCGGCGGCTCTTCGTGGACTACGGACGGCTCGAGCGCACGGCCGACGGGCGCCGCTACCGGGTCGGCTTCCCGCCGCGCGGGGTGGCCTTCGACCTCGAGGTCTACGACCTCGACCTGCGCGCCACGGTCGCGGCGTTTCGCGACGAGCGGCAACGCGAGCGGGCCGCAAGGCGCGACCGGGCGCGGCGGCCCGGCCGACGCCGCAGCTGAGCCTAGGCGAAGCGCATCACGCCCTGATCGAAGACGACGTCGCCGTCCTGGTTCTTGGTCTGGAACAGGCACTCACCGCCGTCGACCCACATCGAGATCGTGAGGGCGTCGCCGGGCATCACGGGCTTCGAGAAGCGTCCCTCCATCGCCTTGAAGCGCTTGGGATCGCCCCCGCAGAGCGTGTGCAGCAGCGCACGCCCCGTGAAGCCGTAGGTGCAGAGCCCATGCAGGATCGGGCGCTCGAAGCCGCCCATCTTCGCGAAGCTCGGGTCGGAGTGGAGCGGATTGCGGTCCCCCGACAGGCGATAGAGCAACGCCTGGTCGATGCGCGTCGTGTAGGTCACCTCGTGGTCCGGCTTGCGGCTCGGGACCTCGAAGCTGGAGGCCGGCCCCCGCTCGCCGCCGAAGCCGCCCTCGCCGCGGAAGAACGCGGTCATCTTGGTGCGGAACAGCGGCTTTCCGGTCGCGACGTTCACGGAGTCCGACACCAGGTCGACCGAGGCGGCCTTCCCCTTGTCCCAGATCGCGGCGATCTTGCCGGTGCTCTCGATCTCGCCGTCGGCCGGAATCTCGTCGAAGAGCTCGATGCCCTGGCCGCCGTGCAGCATCAACGCCGGATTGAAGGTCCCGAGCTTGTCGAAGGGCACGCCGCCGCCGCCGAGCACGACCGCCATGGTGGGCAGCACGCGCTGCGGCGTGTCCTTCGTGTTCTCGGTCGTGAAGGGCAGCTCCTCCACCCCGGCGCCCACGCCGAGGGCGTAGAGCAGCGCGTCCTTCGAGGTCCACTTGCGGCGTACGGGGCCGCCGGTCAGGCCGACGGCATTGGGATCGATGGGCATCCGGTTCTCCTGGCTGGATCAGCGGGACGATACCGCGCCGGCGCCGGTCGAGCGCCTCGCGCCCGAGGCCCGGGCGGGCGACCCGCCCGCCTCGTCCTTCGGGGGCTTCCCGAAGCC
>JBFIYM010000145.1:0-11658 GCA_041605395.1 Myxococcota bacterium
GGAAGGGCGGCCTCGCGGCGGGGGTGGTGGGCGACCATGGTATCGTGGGCGAACCCGGGCGTCCGTTCGGAGGGGCGCGGGCGCGGGAGGATCGTCATGAAGCAGAGCGTATGGGTCATCTGGCTCGGCGCCGCCGCAGCGATCGTGTGGGGCAGCGGCTGGGTCTCGGTCGTGGGCCACGTCGCGTTCTGGGGGACACTGCTCGCGCACGTCGTCGAGTTCGTGGTGAAGCGCCCCGTCATGGCGGCCGCGGGCGGCTCGATGGCGCATCACTTCGTGCAGACGCTGATCTACGGCCTGTTCCACTGGAAGCCTCTGGAGGAGGCGGCCCGGCCGGCCGACCCGGGCTGAGCGCCTGCCCGCTCGGCCGCTCCCGGCGAGCGGCCGCGCTAGGCCAGCAGCGCCTTCACGGCGCGCGAGCTCTCCTCTTCGAGCTGCGTGCACCGCGCGAGCGTCGCCTTCACGGCGGCGTCCTCGACGCCCGCGGCGATCCCGGCCCAGGCCTGGGCGCCCTGGAGCTCGGCTTCGGCCTGCAGGTAGAGCTGGTCTTCGATCGCGTGCGGCGAGAAGGCCTGGAGATAGATCCGGATCGCGTCGGGCAGCGCCTTGTCCACCGCCTCCTGCGTGGCGGGCTCGACCGGGAACAGTCCCTTCACGAGATCGGCGATCTCGTCCTCGCGTCGGGCGCAGGCGAGCAGCGTCTCGGCGTGCCGGGGCAGCGCCTCGGCCCAGGCGCGGTAGCGCCCGGCGGCGGCGCGCTCGAGCCCGCTCAGCAGGGCCGGCGTCCCCTCGGCGGGAACCGCGCCGATCGCCGGGGCGAGGAGCTCGCCGAAGTTGGGAACGTCCGGACGTCGGGCCATGGGACACCTCCGGGCAGGAGTCTATCGCGCTGCGGCAGGGGCCCAGCGGCCCGCCCCCGGAGAGGATCAGGACCGCTCGACCAGCCGGTTCACGTACTCACGAAAGGAATCGCTGAAGCGGAACTCGTTCTCCCGCCAGAAGTCGCGTGCCTGGGGATGCGCAAAGAAGCTGATCGTGCGGCGCTCGTACGCCTCGAAGATCTCCTCGTCGAGCATGCCCTGGCTGTGCTGGTAGTGGGCCTGCCAGGACTGCGCGAACGTCGCCATCATGAACGCGAAGTAGCGGAAGGCGTCTTCGTGATCGACCGGCTGCCCCGCCCTCACCTTCCCGATGACGGGCGCGATGTCCCCGGCGATCGCGATGTTCAGCTGCGTCGACATCCCGAGCAGCGCCTGGGTCGTCGAGGTGCGCGCCGTCTTCGCGCTGTGGCGGATCTGCGCCGCGAGGTAGAGCAGGGAGGCGATGACGCCGAGGCCTCCCACGGTTTCGCCGATCGCCGCCATCGCTTCGAGTGTCATGCGGGGTCCCGACTGCATCGACGCCGCCACGAAGGCCGGCGTCAGCCGCCGAGCGTAGCGGAGCGAGGCAGGCGGAGCGTGAGCTCGTGGGTCGCCGTGGAGCACGCGACCGGCGCGAAGCCGAGCGCCTCGTAGAAGCTGCATCCTTCGGCGGTGTTCGTGCGGACACGGACCCGGCGGAAGCGCGCATGGGCCAGCGCCGCGCGCACGAGTGCGCGCCCCACCCCGTGTCGGCGGAAGCGCGCGCGGACGTAGAGGCGACGCAGGCGGCCGACCGCCGGATCGGACGCGTAGGGGTCGAGGTTGAGCCCGCAGACCCCGACGAGGCTGCCTCGCTGGCGAGCCACGAAGAGGGCTTCGCCGGGCGCATCGAACCGGTTCGCGCCCGAGCGCCAGTCGTCCTGCAGGCGGGCGAGTAGCCCGAAGCCTTCGGCGAGGCTCTCCTCGACCAGCATCTCGAGCTCCGGCGGGAGCCGGTCGACGGCGCCGACGGTCAGCGCGCTCGGCACGCCGCTTCGTTCATCGCTTCGCCCGGGTGCTCCCGAGCAGCAGCGCCTCGACGTCCCCGTCGACGGCGTAGCTCGTGGCGAGCAGGTAGGCGGTCAGCACCGGCGCGCCCCCGAAGAAGCCCAGCGCGCCCAGCGCGAGACCGAACGGCGAGAAGTCGTTCCGCCAGGCGAGCCAGAGCGCCGACAGCGTGAGAAAGCCCAGGAAGTCCAGGTTGAACTGGCCCGGCCAGCCCATCTTCGCGATGTCACCGAAGAACACGGGGAACAGACCGAACCCGTGGTTGGCGACCACGATCGCCGTGTAGACCACGATCGTGGCGAGAATGGTGGCCAGAAGAACCCGAAACGCGCCCATCGCCGTTCCCTCCGCGTTGGCGGCCCTGGATGAGCCGACCGAGTCGCAAGACACTACTATCGCGCGCCCGGCTGGCGGCGATAGTGGTAGCGGTAGCGGGGGCGGAAGCCGACGCGCTCGTAGAGCCTGCGCGCGGGCGTGTTCTCGACCTCGACCTGGAGATAGAGCCGGCGCGCGCCCCGTTCGTCGGCCCACCAGGCGATGGCGGCGAGGACCGCCTCGGCCAGACGCAGGCGGCGGTAGCCCTCGAGCGTCAGCATCGAGAACACGCCCACCCAGGGCGGCGAGGCAACCGCGAGGCCGACGGCGGCCACCTGCCCCCCGACCCGCGCCTGCGCGAAGCCGGTGCGGCCGTGCAGGCGTTCGAGCATCGCGCGATACACCGACTCGGCGTCGCCCTGGAAGCGGCCGCGCCGGCCGGAGACGTCGAACCACTCCTCCGGCAGTGTGTCGAAGCAGCGCACGTCGAGCTCGTGCGCCGGTGCGAGCGCCGCGACCGCGTCGATGTCGGCGGTCTCGACGCTCACCGGCGCGTAGGCCTCGTAGCCGCGCTGCTCCAGCACGCCGTCGAGGTCCGTCGGGTCGCAGACCGGCGAGAGCTGGTAGCAGGCGAGTGCGCCGCGTTCGGCGTAGAAGCGCTCGACGGCGTCGAGGCGCTCGCTCAGCACGAACGCGTCGGGCCCCGGCCCGGGCCAGACCGAGCTGCCACGGTTCGTCACGCCGTGGTTGAAGCGGAGCCGCCAGCCGCCCAGCGTCTCGACCTCCGCCGCGGGCCAGGCCGCGAAGGCGCTGCGCTCGATGGCGAGGATCTCTTCGACGTCGGACACGCGCGCGTCAGGCGGCCGGGCCGCTCTCCGCGCGCTGCGCGAGCTGGGCGAGACGCGCGAGGTTCTCCTTGTCCCCCAGCGCGATCACCCGGTCACCTGCGCGCAGCTCGTAGTCGGGGCCGGGCTGGAGCAGGAGCGTCTCGTCGCCGTGCTTGATGGCGACGACCGAGATCCGGACTCCCCGCTCGGAGAGCTCCCGGAGCTGCGCGCCGGCCACCGCGCTGGCTTCACGGAGCAGCACCTCCTCGAGGTCGACCTCGGCCCCGGTGCCCGCGTCGGAGAGCTGCAGGAACTCGACGACGCCGGGGCGCACGATGGCGTTGGCGATGCGCGAGCCCCCGAGCTGGTGCGGCGAGATCACCTGCCCGGCGCCGGCCCGCTTCAAGCGGCGGACGCCCTCGTCCGTCTCGGCGCGTGCGTGGATCTGGAGCGTCGGGTTGTGCTCGCGCGCGGAGAGCGCGACGAAGACGTTGTCGGCGTCGCTTCCGATGGCGGCGACCAGTGCGCGCGCACGGGCGATGCCGGCGGCGGTGAGGGTGTCGTCGTCGAGCGCCGAGCCGGGCAGGAAGGGCCATCCGTTCGCCTCGCACGTGCTCCCCGCCTCGGGCGCCGGGTCGATCACGACGAAGGGGGTCCGGCTGGCCTCGAGCTGGCTCGCCACCGCGCGTCCGAGCCGCCCGAAGCCGCAGATCAGGACGTGGCCCTGCATGGCGTCGATCGCACGCATCGTGCTCCTCCTCCCCCAGAGATCCACCAGGCGACCTTCCAGCAGGAAGGCGGCCGCCTCCACCACCGTGTAGAAGACCAGGCCGACCCCCAACGCGATGAGGGCCATGGTGTACCACTGGCCCGCGTCGGAGAGGGGCTGCACTTCCTGATAGCCGACCGTGCTGAGCGTGATCATGGTCATGAACAGCGCGTCGAGAAAGCGCATGCCCTCGATCGCCATGTAGCCGAACGTTCCACCGAGCGTGAGCAGCAGCAGGCCCAGCACGGCGAGCGCCGCGCGACGGCCGCCGGGACTGCCCGGCGGGGGCCGGGTCTGGGTCGGGGGCGGCATCGACGGGGTATCGTAGGGGCCTTCCGGGCGGGAGTCAGCGCACCCATGGCGGATTCGACGTACTACCGCGACCACTGGATCGAGGTCGAGCCCGAGCGCCTCGCCGCCTACGAAGAGCTGTTCCGCTGGCGCCCGCAGCTCGCGCCGCTGCTCGAGCCGGCGCGACTCGCGGCGGGCCAGGTGGTCGCCGACTACGGCTGCGGGCCGGGTCATCTCGCGGTCGAGCTGGCCCGGCGCGTGGCGCCGGGGGGCCACGTCCACGCCATCGACCTGAACGTCGAGTTCCAGCGGCGCACACGCGAGCGGGCCGAGGCCGCGGGCATCGCCGAGCGCGTGACGGTCCACGGCGTCGAGAAGGACGGCATCCCGCTCCCGCCCGGTACGCTCGACCGTCTCGTCTGCAAGAACGTTCTCGAGTATGTGGACGACCCGGCCGCGACGCTCGCCAGCTTCCATGCGGCACTTCGCCCCGGTGGCATCGCCCACGTGATCGACAGCGACTGGGCGCTGCTCGCGATCGAGCCGCTCGGGGCCTCCCGCTGCAGAGAGCTGTTCGAGGCGGCCCGGCACGCGTACCGCACGCCCGAGATCGGGCGGAAGCTCCACAGCCTGTTCCGGCACGCCGGCTTCCGCGAGGTCGAGGTGAAGGTGCTCGCCAACGCCGACGTGAAGGGGCACATGGCCCCGGTGGTCTGGAACATGATCGAGTATGCGCGCGCCTCGGGTCGGCTGGCGCCGGCCGCACTCGACGCGATCACGGCGGACGTGACGCGGGCGCTCGCGGACGGGGAGTTCCTGCTGCTGCTCCCGCAGTTCCTGGTGACCGGGGTGGCGGCAGAAGGAGGGCGGGGATGAAGCTCGGCATCTTCGGCATCAACACGGGGCCCTGCGCCGCGCCCGAGACGGCGGCGAAGGTGGCGCGCGCCGCGGAGGCGGCGGGCTTCGAGTCGGTCTGGACCGGGGAGCACGTGGTGCTGCCCGACCCGCAGGCGCCGCCGTCGCCCGCGCCCCCCGAGCACCCGATGCTGGATCCCGCGGTATCGCTCGCCTTCCTGGCCGGGCAGACGAGGCGCCTCCGGCTCGCGACCGGGATCATCATCCTGCCCCAACGCAACCCGCTGGTTCTCGCGAAGGAGCTCGCGAGCGTGGACGTGCTCTCCGGCGGTCGGCTGATCGCCGGCGTCGCCGCCGGCTACCTGAAGCAGGAGTTCGACGCGCTCGGGGCGCCGTTCGAGACGCGCGGCGCCCGCACCGACGAGTTCATCGACGTGCTGCGCACGCTCTGGACCGAGGCGAAGCCCGTCTTCGACGGACCGAGCGTCCGGTTCGCCGGCATCGACGCCCAGCCGCGGCCGGTGCAGAAGCCGCATCCGCCGATCGTGGTGGGCGGCACCAGTCCGCCGGCGCTGCGGCGCGCGGTCGCGCGCGGCAACGGCTGGTACGGCTTCCTGCGCGACCTCGACAACGCGAAGGCGGACCTCGCCGCGCTCGCGGCGGCGGAGCGCGAGGGGGGGCGCCCGGCCGGGCTCGGTGCGCTCGAGATCACGTTGACCCCGCTCCCCCGCATCGATCTCGACACGGCGCGACGCTACCAGGACCTCGGCGTCGATCGCCTGGCGCTCCTCCCGTCGAGCCGCGACGAGGCGCACCTGCTGCGCTGGATCGACGAGACCGCCGAGGCGTTGGTCCGAAAGCTCGCATGAGGCTCGGAGTGGTACTGCGCACGATGGGCCCCGCGTCCACGCGCGAGACCCTGCTCGCTGCGGCGCAGGCCGTTGAGGCGGCCGGGCTCGACGACGTCTGGGTGGTCGATCACGTGGCGATTCCGCCCGACGATGCGGAGGGCTCGGGCGGCCGCTATCTCGACCCGCTCACGGCGCTCGCCTGGCTCGCGGGCGCGACCGAGCGCATCGGGCTCGGCACCGCGGTGCTGGTGGTGCCCTACCGCCCGGCGCTCCCGACGGCGAAGGTGATCGCCACCCTCCAGGAGCTCTCGGGCGGGCGGCTCTCGCTCGGCGTCGGGGTGGGCTGGATGGCGCCCGAGTTCCGGGCGTTGGGCGTGCCGCGGGAGGCCCGCGGCCGGATCACGGACGAGACGCTCGCCCAGTGGCGCGCCTGGTTCGCGGACGACCAGGCCGAGGCGAACGGGCAGCCGTTCCTGTTCCGCCCGCGGCCGCCGCGACCGCCGATCTTCGTGGGCGGCCAGCCGCCCCACGCCCTCGAGCGGGCCGTGCGGCTCGGCGAGGGCTGGATGCCGATGAGCGCGGACCCGGAGAAGCTCCGCCCGCACGCGGCGCGCCTGCGCGCGCTGGCGGCCGAGCGCGGGCGCGGGTCGCTCGAGATCGCCGTGCTCGGCGGGCTTCCGCTCGAGGACGCCACGCGCGCGCGCGAGCAGCTCGCCGCGCTGGCCGAGATCGGCGTTACCCGGCTCGCACTCGGCGGGCGCTACCAGGATGCCGCCGAGGTCGCCCGCCTGGCCGAGCGCCTGGCCGCGCTTCGCGCCTAGAGGTGGGATTTCCGGTCGGCCGAGCGCCGCTTGGCCCGGGCGCGCTGCGCGCGGCTGCGCACCCAGCCGGCGACGCGATCGCGAAGATCGCGGGCCGCCTCGAACTCGAGGGCGAGCAGGCCGAGGCCCGCCAGGATGGCGACGATCCCGGGGCCCGGCAGCACCAGCATGGCGACGCCGGCGACGACCAGCAGACCCCCGACGAGGGCCACCGCCATGCGCCAGGTCTGCCGCCACACCTCGCGCGCGAGGCGGGTCATCGGTCTCTGCGGGCAGCACGCCGCGGCTTCCGGCGCGCCGTCGAGCGCGGTTCAGGGCTCCTGCTTCTCTCGATCGCGGCGCGCACCGACGAGGTCCTCGAAGGCGACGACGACGCGATCCAGGCCGGAGGGCTCGCCGGGCGCGTTCGGCGTCACGAACCAGAGGGCCAGGTAGAGCCCGATGGCCAGCACGCGGATGCCCGGCAGGGCAACCGCCAGCACGAACGCGGCGCGGATCGCGGGCAGGGGAACGTCGAGCTCACGGGCCAGCGCGCTGCACACGCCGGCGAGGCGACGTTCGGGGGCGCCCCGGTGCCACTCGGCGAGGGGACGGCGTTGGGTCGAGACGGGATGCTCCATGGGGACACCTCCGGGCGCTTGCGAGGGGTACTACGCAGACGCGCGGGCGGGGGTTCACGGGGGTCGAGGCACCCGGGAAGGGCGGCGAATCGGACCGACCCGGTTGCGCAGGGTGGCCGGCGGATCAGCTGGCGTGGGCCTCGGAGCGGATGCGGAAGAGGCGGACGCCCGCGTGGAGGTGCGTGCCCAGCGCGAGGTAGGCCAGCACGGCCTCGACGTGGCCGGTCACGCCGGCGACCAGCGACAGGAACAGGCGCCCGTCCCGCCCGAGCAGGAGCCAGCGCCAGCGGCCGTCGCGCTCCTCGCCCCAGCGCCGCGAGAACTGGGTGCCGTACTTCTCCTTCACGAGCATGCTGAGCGACGAACCCGCGACCGCGGCGAAGCCGAGCGCGACGGCCGAGTGGCCGGCCCCCATCAGCCAGGCGTAGAGCGTCATGCCGCCGATCAGGGCGGCGTCGCCGATCCGGTCCAGCAGCGCGTCGTAGACGCCGCCGAAGGCCGAATCCTGGTAGCGGATGCGCGCGACCTCTCCGTCGACGCCGTCGAGCACCGACGCGAACTGCGCCACCAGCCCGCCCGTCGTCGCGTGGCCCATCGCAAAGGACAGGCCCGCCGCGAGGGTCGCGAAGAACGAGGCCAGCGAGATCTGCCAGGGCGCGACCTCGCGCGAGAGCAGGCGTTCGGTGATGCGCATCGAGAGCGGCCGGTTCAGGTATCGCGCGATCACCCCGTCGGCCACGCCGACGGCGCTGGCAAGCACCTTGCGGCGCGCCAGGATGACGTCGTCGGCCTGCGCCATCGGCTCGCTGCGAACGGCTTGCCACAGCTCGGCCGCGCTCCAGGTCGCGACCGGCTCCCGCCGCGCGAGCAGCGTGAGAGCGTTCTCGAGAGAGCGCGCCTCGGGCGGCGCGTCTTCGAGCGTGCGAGCGAAGGAGGCGTTCACGCGCGCCAGACCGAGCCAGACGCCGTCGGGCGCGCGCAGGCCCTGGCCCGCGCGGCTCACGCCCTCCCCGGGGCCGATTCCGGGTGCAGCGTGCCAGCCGGCGATACGCGGCGCGCCGGTCTGCGAGGCGAGCGCGTCGCGGCGGAAGTCGACCGCCACCACGGTCGCGACGGCGCCCGCGGTCTCCGCGGCGAAGCGCCCGACGAGACGCCGGTCGAAGAAGTAGTCGCTCCGCGCGGCGAGGCAGGTCTCGTCGGGCTCGAGCCAGCTCGCGAGGCGCTCCACCGGGACCTCGCGCACCGTGGCCTCGCGACAGCGTCCGTTGCGGAGCACGGCGGCCACCCAGGCGGCCGCGTCCGGATCGCCCGTCACGAGCAGCTCGCGCACGCCCGTGCGAAGCAGCGCCAGCGCCGTGCGCTCCGCCGGGTGGAGCCCGAACAGCGCAGTCGCGCCCTTGCTCCAGCTTCGCCCCGGCGCGGGCGGGTCGTCCGCCGGCTCGCTCCCGCGTGGGGCGAACAGGATGGCGCGCTCAACCATCGCCCTGTCCGGCCACGAACTCTTCGATGCGGCGCGCTGCCACCGTGTCGCGCATCTGCACGGGCGGGTGCTTCATCGCGAACGCCGAGACCGCGAGCAGCGGCCCGGAAAGGCCCCGCTCGCGGGCGAGCTTCACGGCGCGCACCACGTCGATCACGATGCCCGCCGAGTTCGGCGAGTCCTGGACGGACAGGCGCGCCTCGAGCTCGATCGGGGCGCCGCCGAAGCCCGTCCCTTCGACCCGCAGGAAGCAGACCTTGTTGTCCTCCTGCCACGGGACGTAGTCGCTCGGGCCGACGTGGACGTCGTCGGGGTCGAGCGCGTAGGGAAGCTGGGAGGTCACGGCCTCGGTCTTGCTCACCTTCTTCGACGCCAGCCGCTCCCGGGAGAGCATGTTCAGGAAGTCCGTGTTGCCTCCCGTGTTGAGCTGGTAGGTGCGCTCTACGCGCACGCCACGCTCCGCGAACAGGCGCATCACCATGCGGTGGAACATGGTTGCGCCCACCTGGCTCTTGATGTCGTCGCCGGCGCAGGGGATGCCGGCCGCCCGGAAGCGTTCGCCCCAGGCCGGGTCGGACACGACGAAGACCGGGATGCAGTTCACGAGCGAGACGCGGGCGGCGAGGCACGCTTCGGCGTACGCGTGCACCGCGCGCGTCGAGCCGACCGGCAGGTAGCAGAGCAGGATCTCGGCTCCGCTCTCGCGCAGCACGGCCTCGACGTCGACGGGCGTTTCGTCCGCCACCCGGAACGCACGCTGGTCGTCGTACTCCGCCATGTGCGGGGCTACGCCGTCGAGCACCGGGCCCATCTGCACCACGACGTCGCTCTTGGCCACCTCCGGCGCGATTGCGCGCGTGCAGTTGGGCGGGGCGAAGGCGGCCTCGTGGAGCGGTCGGCCCACCTTGCGCGCGTCGACGTCGAAGGCGGCCACCACCTCGACGTCCTCGGGCCGGTAGCCGCCGAGCTCGAGGTGAAGCAGCCCCCAGGCCTCGTGGGCCTCGCGCGGAACGCGGCGGTAGTGGTCGATGCCCTGGAGCAGGGCGCTCGCGCAGTTGCCGACGCCCGCGATCGCGATCTTGATGCCGCTCATGCCGGGGCCTGTCGGGTGCCGCCGTCCTCGGCGGGCTGCCACTCGAAGCACTGCACCTCGAACATCAGCGGCAATCGGTAGCGCAGGTAGAAGTTGTGGAGCTTCAGCATGCCGAAGTCGTCGAGGCCGCGTTCCACGATCTCGACCTCCGGGTCGCGCTCCTTCCACTTGCGCGCCCGCTCGAGCATCGCGTCGAGCTCGCGCGGGGTCGCGACCGAGAGGCCGACGTGGTCGAGCGGCGGGCAGCGCATCGGCTCGTTCGAGCCGCTCAGGTAGACGAACTGCTCGTTGCTCCCGCAGCGGAGCACGAAGAGCTCGCGATCCCGGGTGAGGGTCGGCATCTCGTCCCAACCGAAGACGTCGCCGTAGAAGGCGAGCAGCGCGCTGCGCCCGGCTTCGTCCAGCAGATCCGGCGGGACCGAGATCGCCACGTGGTTGAAACGGGCCTTGCGGGTGGTCTCCGTCGGCATGGGCGCTCCTCCCGGCCAGCGTCGAGGATGGGGCGCGCGGGCGGGCCTTGCCAGCCCGGCCGGGGGTGGCGACCTTCCCCCTTCGCCCACGAGGAGAAACGGTGCGAATCGCCACCCGCCTGGCCGGAATCGAGCTCGAAGACTGGCGCGGCGTGCCGGTGCGGCTGGGCACGCTGTGGAGCGAGCGGCCCTGCGCGCTCTTCTTCATCCGCCACTTCGGCTGAATCTTCTGCCGCGAGCAAGTCGCGCAGTTGTGCGACCGATGGACGGAGTTCGAGGCGAGCGGTGCTGCGCTCGCGATCGTGGGCAACGGGAACACCGGCTTCGCGGAGGCGTTCCGCGAGGACGTCGGGTTGCCGCCCGAGGTGACGCTGCTCGTCGATCCCGAGCTCGGAGCCTATCGTGCCGCCGGGCTCCGACGCGGGCGCGTCGAGGTGCTCTCGCCGCGGCTCGCCCTGAACGGACTGCGCGCCTTCCGCGCCGGCTTCCGGCAGACGGGCGTCGAGGGCGATCCCTGGCAGCTGGGCGGCGCCTTCGTGCTGCATCCCGACGGGCGCTGCAGCTTCCGCCACGAAAGTGGCGAGGCGGGGGACCACGCCGACCTCGACGAGGTGCTGGCGGCGCTCGATCACGAGGCAGGATCCGTCGAGGAGAGCGAGCGGCCCGGCCTCGCGCAGCAGCTCCTCGCGCGCGGGCTCTCGCTCGCGCTCGATCCCACGATCGTTCTCTCCTTCGATCGCACCGGGTTCCAGGTGCATTCGCTCGGCTTCGATCCCGACGACCTGGCGGTGGATCTCTCCGATCGCCGCGCGCTCGTCACGGGGGCGAACTCGGGGATCGGCTTCGAGAGCGCGCTCGGGCTCGCCGATCTCGGGGCCGAGGTCGTGCTGCTCTGCCGCAGCGAGGAGCGCGGAGTGAAGGCGGCCGACGCGATCCGCGAGCGCACCGGGAGCCGGCGCGTATCGGTCGAGCGGCTCGACGTCTCGGACCTGACGGACGTGCGCGAGGTCGGGTCGCGGTTGGCGGCGGGGCGCGTCGACGTGGTCGTCCACAACGCCGGAGTGCTGCCCGACGTGCGCACGGAGACGAAGGACGGCCTCGAGCTCACCTTCGCGACGCACGTGGCCGGGCCCTTCCTGCTGACGCAGCTGCTGCGAGCCAACCTCGAGAAGTCGTCCGACGCACGCGTCATCTGGGTGTCGTCGGGCGGGATGTACACCCGCCGCCTGAACCTCGAGGACCCCGCCTGGACCGAGCGCGACTACGACGGCGTCGTGGCCTACGCGGAGACCAAGCGGGCCCAGGTCGTGCTGGCGGAGCTCTGGGCGGAAGAGCTGCGAGGGAGCTCCATCGTGGTGA
>JBFIYM010000146.1:0-11390 GCA_041605395.1 Myxococcota bacterium
CCGGCTCGCCCGCGGCGCTCACACGCCGCGGCGACGCGCGCCGACGGCGCGCAAAGCCGCGTGACGGCAGCTTGATCGGCTAGCCTGCCAACTCCTGCAAGCGCCGCGTCACGGCGCGCGCAGTGAGCCGAAGGCGAACGGAGTCCCAGGATGGCCGGCCAGATCTTCTTCATCGTCGCGACGATCGGCCTGCTCTGCTCCCTGGCGGCCTGGCTGCCGGCGCGCCGACTCGGCGCCTTCGCGATGGTCTACATGATGGCGGGCTGGCTCACCGGCGAGCTCGCCCTGCAGCACCTCGCCTGGCAGGCGGCCGCGACGCTCGCCTTCGCCTTCGCCGGGGCGTTCGAGAGCCGGCTCGGCCTCGCGGGCCTGGCGCTCACCTTCCTGAGCTGGGGCCTGCTTCTCGCGAGCCACCTGCGCGGGGTGCGAGCCGGTAGCGAGGCACGCGCGGCGCTCGCGCCGCTCGGGCTCAGCGTCGAGTCCGACGTGTCCCCGGTCCACGGGCTCCGCGCCCCGTTCCGCATGCGGCGGGACGGCGTCGAGAAGATCCGGGACGTGGCCTACGGCGCCATCCTCCCGGGCGACAAGGGACGCCGGAATCTGCTCGACGTGGTGCGTCCGGTCGCGCGTGGGGAACGGCGCCCAGCCTTGCTCCAGATCCACGGCGGCGCCTGGGTGATCGGCGACAAGCGCGAGCAGGGGCAGCCCCTGATGGTGCACCTCGCCAGCCGCGGCTGGGTGTGCTTCGCCATCAACTACCGCCTCTCGCCGCAGGCGACCTTCCCGGACCACATCGTCGACGTGAAGCGCGCGATCCGCTTCATCCGGGAGCACGCCGTGGAGTACGGCGCCGATCCCGACTTCCTGTGCGTGACCGGGGGCTCCGCGGGCGGCCACCTCGCGGCGCTCGCGGCCGTCTCGGCGAACGACCCGCGCTTCCAGCCGGGCTTCGAGTCGGTCGACACGCGGCTCGCCGCGGCCGTGCCCTTCTACGGCGTCTACGACTTCCTGGATCGCTTCGGCATCCGGGGCTCGCAAAAGATGGAGCCCTTCCTGGCCCAGCGCGTGCTCAAGTGCACTCCCGACGAGAACCGCGAGCTGTGGGAGGCCGCCTCGCCGATCACGCACGTCTCGGAGGATGCGCCGCCCTTCCTGCTGGTGCACGGCACGCACGACTCGCTCACCTGGCTCGACGAGATGCGCGCGTTCCAGCGGGCGCTCTCCGAGAAGTCACGCCAACCCGTGCTGACGCTCGAGCTCGAGGGCGCGCAGCACGCCTTCGACACCTTCCACTCCCCGCGCTCCGCCCATACCGTGCGCGCCGTGACGGCCTTCCTCGAGCACGTGCACGCGGCGTATCGAGAGTCGAACGCGTAGCGCGCGGCGCTCGGAACGCCTACCGCACGGCGCTCAGAACGCCTACCGCGCGGCGCTCAGAACGCGTAGCGCACGGCGGCGAAGCCACCCAGGACCCAGTCGTGGGCTCCGTTCTCGAAGGCGCTGCCCGTTCGCAGCACCGACACGGCCACGTCGAACTCGAAGCGCTCCCACTCCTCGACGGCGAGGACGAGGTCGACCCCCCAGCCGAGTCGCTTGCTGCGCCCGGTGAGCTCGGCCTCGAGCGGCGAGTCGCGAAGCTCGTCGGAGGCCTCGTCTTGGCGGTAGTGGTGGTAGACCAGGTCGAGGGAGCTGGCGCGGAACAGCGAGATCCCGACCCCGGCCGTCACCACGTGGAGGTTCGAGAGCTCGGGTTGGAGTAGCAGGCCGTAGCTCGGGAAGAGGTCGACGCCGCCGAAGCCGGCCTCGTTGGCCTGGAGCCCGGTCTGGCGGTAGTTGCGGTCGTCCCCGCCGGCCGTGGCGTCACCCGAGCCGTAGGCGTAGCCGGCGAACAGACGAGGCTCGAAGGGCAGCTGCGGTAGCCAGCTCACGCCCACGTCGAGTCCCCAGCCCTCCACGTCGCGCGTGCTGCGGTCCTCGACCTCGATGCGCCCGCTCTCGACGTCGCCGAAGTCGAGCATGCGGTCGCGCCCGCGCACCATCCCCACGTCCATCCAGTAGCCGAGCAGGTCCCCGCCGGCGAAGCTGAAGATCCCGGTCTGGCGGGCGCCGAACCAGGTGAGCCGTGCGTCGGAGTCGTCCTCGCGATCGCGCAGCACGCTGTCCCCGACCTGCTGCGTCGGGGAGTGGTCGTCCTGGTGGAGCAGAAAGAGCTGGAACGAGTGCTCGTCGGCGAAGTCCCACGAGAACTCGCCGATCCAGCGCAGCACCCGCTCCTGCTCGGGGTCGACGAAGGACTGGTCGGAGCGGTCGCTTCCCAGCTCGTAGGCGAGCGCGACGGCGAGCTCCATGCTCTCGCCCTCCCAGATCACGCGCGCGGCGTCCAGCTCTTCGTCCCACCACCAGCGCCGGTCGTCCTCGAAGTCGAGCCGGCCCAGATCGACGGAGAAGTCGGTGCCGAAGACGTCCTCGCTGTAGAGCCACATCTCGCCGCGCTCGAGGTAGGTGTCGGAGACCCCCTCGAAGGTGCGGCCGAGCAGGTCCTTCTCCCAGACGCCCTGGAACTGGACGAACACCGAGAGCGGCTCGCCGATGCTGTAGAAGGCCTCGAGCTGGAGCTGGTGGGCCATGGTGAGGCGGTCGGGCTCGCGGACGGCCTTGCCGTCCACCTCGTCGTCGAGCACCGCGGGCCGGATCCACTCCGTCTCGATCTCGTACTCGCCGCCGAGCACGAGGGGATGCCCGTGGAAGGGCACCGAGAAGGGCTCCAGCGGTCTTCGCTTGTCCTCGCGTTCGGTCAGGCGCTGCTGGAGGCCCTCCTCCTCTTCGTCGTCGTCCGAAGCGAACGCGGGCAGCGCGGTCAGGGCGAGGGCCACGAGGGTCGCGCACCACTGCCGGCATGCACGCACGGGACCTCCAGCATTCGACCCGCCCCGCGAGGATGCGCCGGGCAGGCCCCACCATAGCGGGCCCGCACTCAGAGGAGCTTCAGGATCTCCTCCGGAGGCCGTCCCACCACCGCGCGGGGGCCGCGCACCGCGATCGGTCGCTCGAGCAGGAGGGGGTGGGCGGCGAGGGCGTCGAGCAGCTTCGCGTCGTCCGCGTCGCCGAGGTCGGCCTGCTTGAATGCCGCCTCGCCGCGCCGCACCCACTCGCGGACGGGCCGCCCGAGCCGGCCGGCGAGGTCGGCGAGCTCGGCGCGCGAGAGCGGCTCGTCGAGGTAGAGCCGCAGCGCGAAGGGCGTGCGCTTTTCTTCGAGCAGCGCCTTCGCGCTGCGCGACTTCGAGCAGCGGGGGTTGTGGAGGAGCAGGAGGGTGTCGTCGGCCGGGAGCGTCATGCGCCCGAGGGTAGCGTCGGCGCCCAGGAGGCTCCGCTGGCACCGGGGACGTTCCGCTAGCGCCGGAGCCGGAGCAGCGCCGTGAACAGGCGCTTCACGAACGGCGTGAGCCGCGTCCGCGTATACAGGCCCGCGGCCGCCTTGATCGCCTCGCCCTGGGTCGGGTAGGGGTAGATCACGGTGCTGAAGCTCCCGAGCGGGATCTTCTGCGTGATGGCCAGCGTGAGCTGCGTGATCAGGTCGCCCGCGTGGGCGGCCACCACGGTCGCGCCCACGATGGTGCCGCTGCCCTGCTTGACGTGGACCTTGACGAGGCCCTCCTCCTGGCCGTCGGTGACGGCCCGGTTCGCGCGTCCGATCGGGACCTGATAGGTGTCGATGGCGATGCCTCGCTCCCTGGCGTCGCGCTCGTAGAGCCCGACGTGCGCGATCTCCGGGTCGGTGTACGTGCACCACGGCATCACCAGGGCAGAGAGTCGCTTCTTTCCGATCGGCCCGAACGAGAACAGGGCGTTCTGGACCACGATCTTGGCGGCGGCGTCGGCGGCGTGCGTGAACTTCCAGGCCATCGCGCAGTCCCCGGCCGCGTAGATCCGGGGGTTGGAGGTGCGCAGGAAGTCGTCGACCTCGATGCCCCGGCGTGCGTCGTACGCGACGCCGACCTTGTCGAGGTCGAGGCCCTCGACGTTGGGCGCGCGCCCCGCGCCGACCAGGATCGCATCGAAGGCCTGTGTACGCGGGCCCTTCTCCGGGCAGCGCAGGTGAACGATCTTCTCGGCGCCGCGCGCCTCCACCTTCTCGAGCGTGCAGCCGAGCACCAGCTCGATGCCGTCGCGCACGAAGGCCTGCTGCACGATCGCCGCCGCATCGGGGTCCTCGCGCGTCAGGATCTGCGACGCCATCTCGAACAGGGTCACCTCCGAGCCCAGACGCCGGAAGGCCTGCGCCATCTCGCAGCCGATCGGGCCCGACCCGATCACCGCCAGGCGGCGCGGCCGTTCGGTGAGCGTGAAGACGCTCTCGTTGTCGAGGTAGCCCGCCTCCGCCAGGCCCGGGATGGGCGGAGCCGCGGCGCGCGCCCCGCTCGTGATCACGGCCTTCGCGAACTCGAGCGTGGTGCCGTCGACGTCGATCGTGCTGGGGCCGGTGAAGCGGGCCTCGCCGAGGAAGATCTCGACGCCGAACTCGTCGCGATAGCGCTTCGCCGAGTCTTCGTGGCTGATGCGGGCGCGGATCTCGCGCATGCGCTCCATCGCCGCGGCGAAGTCGGGCAGCTGCTTCTCGGCGCCGTCCATGCCGATGCTCGCGGCGCCGCGCGCCTCGTGGGCCATGTGGGCCGCGCGGATCACCGCCTTCGACGGGACACAGCCGACGTTCAGGCAGTCGCCGCCCATCAGGTGACGCTCGACCAGCGCGACCTTCGCTCCGAGGCTCGAGGCCACCAGCGAGGTGATCAGCCCGGCCGTGCCGGCCCCGATCACGACCAGGTTGTAGCGGCCGTCGGGGGTCGGGTTCTTCCAGTCGGGCGGATGCACGTTCGCCACCAGGGCGGCGTTGTGGGCATCCGCCGGCAGCACCGAAACGGTCTCGGACACGGACCTCTCCTTCACTGCCCGGTGGCGTCGCGTAGCGCGCGGCGGGCGATGCGGGTGACGCTCACCGTCACCACCGCGGTGGCCAGCAGGCCGACGCCGAACAGCGCCCACTCGGCGGGGGTGCGGCCCGGGGCGGCGCCGCCGGCGGCCGCGACGGCCTGGCCCGCGGCGCTCCCCAGGTAGACGTAGAGCAGCGTGCCGGGCAGCATGCCCACGCCGGCGATCACGTAGTCGACCAGGCGCACGCGGGTGAGGCCCAGCCCGTAGTTCAGCAGGTTGAAGGGGAAGATCGGCGAGAGCCGCAGCAGCAGGACGATCTTGCGGCCCTGGCTCCCGATCGCCCGGTCGATCGCCGCGAAGCGCTCGTCGCCCGCGATGCGCCGCTCGATCGCCTCGCGCGCGAGGTGGCGGGCGACCAGGAACGCGCCCGTCGAGCCCAGCAGGGCGGCGACGAAGACCAGCAGCGTGCCCTCCGCGACCCCGAACACGGCGCCGCCCGCGAGCGTGAGTGCGCTGCCCGGGATGAAGGCGATCACCGCCACGGCGTAGCCGAGGACGAATGCGATCGGGCCGAGCGGCCCGAGGCTCTCGACCCAGGCCTGGAAGACCGGGATGTAGCCGCCCGCCTGACGCCCCAGCACGATCAGGGCGCCGAGCGCGACGACGCCCAGGGCGAGCTTTGCGAACGGGAACGATCGAGCCGGCGGTGCCGGCGTGGTGGTACGCATCATGCCCCTTCGATGCCGGCCAGCGCCCCACCGCAACTCGAGCCGGCGCCGGCGGTGCAGCCGAAGCAGTGCGCCGCGGTCGCGATCGCCCCGCCTTCGAGGCTCGCGAGATCGTCGAGCTCGAACAGGCTGCTCGGGCCGGCTGCTGCGGGAATCCCGAGCGCCTGGTTGAAGTCGCAGTCGTAGAGCGAGCCGTCCCAGGACACGGAGAGCGTATTGCGGCACATCAGGGCGTCGACGGTGTCGGGGTTGAAGTGCGCGACCAGCAGGGACTGGTAGGCCTCGCTCTCGCCGCGGCGCGCGAGGTCGCGGGCGAAGCGCTTGATCGGCATGTTCGTGATCGTGAGCAGCCGATCGAAGCGGATGCCCAGCGCGGCGAGCTCGCGACGGTAGTCGGCTTCCAGCGTGGCCTGCGGCGGCGGCAGCGAGGCCCCGAGCGGGTTGTAGACGAGGTCGAGCGGGAGCCCGCGCCCGGGCATCGCGTAGCCGAGCGCGTTCAGGCGCCGGAGTGCCGCCAGGCTCCGTTCGTAGACCCGCTTGCCGCGCTGTCCGTCGACGTTGGCGGCCGTGTAGCAGGGGAGGGAGGCGATCACGGCGACGCCCTCGCGCGCCAGGAACTCGGCGGTGTCCTCCTGGCCGGGCTCGAAGAGGACGGTCAGGTTGCAGCGGTCGATCACGTGGCGTCCGAGCCGGCGCGCGCCGCGCGCCAGCTCCCGGAAGTGCGGGTTCAGCTCGGGGGCGCCGCCGGTGAGGTCGAGCGTGTCGAGCCGGGGGTTCCGGGCCAGCACGGCCAGCACGCGCTCCGCCAGCCGCGCATCGAGCGCCTCGCGTCGCTTCGGGCCGGCCTCGACGTGGCAGTGGTGGCAGGCGAGGTCGCAGCGCAGCCCCACGTTCACCTGGAGCGTGGTCGTGTGAGCGCGGCGCAGCGGGGGAAGCCCGGCGCGCTCGAGGGCGCTCGAGAAGGATCTCGTGTTCACGCGACCCAGGGTAACCTCCGGGCTCTGGGTCGGAGGGTCCGATCGGCGCGCCGGAGGGTGCCGGCACGCGACGAAGGGTACCCTCCAGGCTCTGGATCGGAGGATTCGATGCCGCAGCATGCCTCGACGCTACGGGGGCGGCAGCGAGCGCTGGTGACGGGCGCTTCCGCGGGGATCGGAGAGGCCTTCGCGCGCGCCCTGGCCGCGTCGCACCACGACCTGGTGCTGGTGGCGCGGCGCCACGAGCGGCTCGAGGCCCTGGCCAAGGAGCTGGCCGAGCGACACCACGTCGAGGCCCGCGCCGAAGCGATCGACCTGACGGAAGAGGCGGAGCTGGCGGCGCTGGCCGCCGGCGTGGCCGCGGATCCGCCGGACCTGCTGGTCAACAACGCGGGCTTCGGGACCGTGGGCGCCTTCGCCGAGCTCGAGCTCGAGCGCGAGCTGGAGGAGATCCACCTCAACGTGCTCGCGCTGGTCCGCCTCACCCGGGCGGTGCTGCCCGGGATGCTCGGCCGCGGGCGCGGCGCCGTCGTGAACGTCTCGTCGCTGGCGGGCGAGGGCCCGGGTCCCTTCAACGCGACGTACGCGGCCACGAAGGCGTTCGTCACGTCCTTCAGTGAGTCCCTCCACGAAGAGCTCCGGGGCAGCGGCGTCGTCGTGCAGGCCCTGCTGCCGGGCTTCACGCGAACCGAGTTCCAGGAAGTCGCGGGCGTCGACCCCGGGATCGTACCCGGCTTTGCATGGATGCGACCGGAGACCGTGGTGCGGGCTTCGCTCGACGCGCTCCGGCGCAAGGACGCCGTCTGCATTCCCGGCGCGGGCAACCGCCTCGTCGGCGGGCTGCAGGCGCTGGCGCCGCGCGGCCTGACCCGTCGCGTGCTGGGTGCCGTCCAGCGCCGGAACCTCGGCTCGTGAACGCCGGCCGCACGGGTCCGTCGCGCTGAACGCCGCCCCCACGTCCAACCCCGAGGCGAACGCGGAAGACGACGCGAAGGACGACGCCGGGCCGCGCCGCTCGAGGCGCGCCCTGTGGCTCTTCTTCGGCCTGCTGCTGGTCTACTCCGCGAATGGGCGCGACATCAGCGCCTCGGACACCGTGGGAAACCAGCTCCTGCCGGTCGCCCTGCTGCGCGGCGACGGCCTGGTGCTGAACCGCTTCGCGTCGACGGAACGGGATCGCTACTACGTCAAGCAGCGCGGCGACGATCTGATCCCGCGCTATCCCGTGCTGCCCGCCCTGCTCGCCCTGCCGGCCACCGCCGTCCAGCTACTCGCACTCGACCACGTCGTGCCCGGCTGGGCCCGCTCGCGCACCGTCGAGTACTGGTACATCGGCATGATGTCGAAGAACGCCGCGGCCCTGCTCGCGGCGCTCACCGGCGTGTTGCTGTACGGGCTGCTCCTCCGCCTGGGTCTCGGCGACGTGGCGCTCCCGGCCACCCTCGCCACGGCGCTCGGCTCGAACCTCTGGGTGGTGGGGAGCCAGGCGCCGTGGCTGCACGGCAGCGTCGCGTTCTTCCTGACGCTCTCGCTCCTGCTGCTCGTCCCCGCACCGACGGTCCGCTGGCGCCTCGTCGCCGGCGGGCTCGCCATGGCGGGCGCCGTCTGCGCGCGCCCGACCAGTGCGGTGTTCGCGCTGCCGCTCGCGGTCTGGGCGCTGGCGGCGCTGCGCGCGCGCTCGCTCTGGCTGCTGGCGCCGGCGGGCGCGGTCGGGGCGCTGCTGCTCGCCTACAACTGGACGGTCTTCGGCCACCTCGCCGGGGGCCTCGGCGAGATCGAGGCGCTCGGCCACGCGAAGCACGCCGTTTCCGGCTCGATCACCGAGGAGCCGCTGGTGAGCTTCTCCGGAACGCTCGTGAGCCCGGCACGCGGCCTCTTCGTCTACACGCCGTGGTTGGTGCTCGCGCTCGCGCTGTTGCCCCGCACCGGGCGACGCATCCGGGCCTCGGCGCCGCTCTCCGCGGTGCTGCTGGGCCTCGTGCCCTTCTACGCCGTGGTGGGCTCGTACGCCGTGTGGTGGGGCGGCTGGTCGTTCGGGCCGCGCTACTGGACCGAGGCCATGCCGCTGTTCGGCGTGCTGCTGGGCTTCGCGCTCGGCTGGGCGCGCGAGCACGGCCGCGCCTGGCTGGCCGGCTTCGGGGTCACGATCGGGGTCGCGATCGGAATCCAGGCGATCGGCGCCTTCTACTACCCGAGCAGCTGGAACGAGCATCCGGCCCCGGTCGACCTCCACCACGAGCGCCTCTGGGACTGGCAGGACACCGAGCTCCACCGCAGCCTGCTCGAGGGGCCCCACTGGCCGCCCGCCTACGAGATGATCCGGCGCAGGATGGTCGGCTGACCCATCCTCCCCTCGGGGAGCCCGGCTTGTCGGACGCGGTTCGCTTGCCAGTCGGCAGGCGGGAGCCCTAGACTCCGCGACTGAACTCCATGTCAGTTGCTGAATCCGAAGTCAGCTCGGCGCCGGCGCGCAGCCGCGCAGAGACCCGCCGGCGCCTGGTCGAGGCCGGGACCACGCTGTTCGCCGAGAAGGGGCTCCACGGCGTGACCAGCGCCCAGATCGCACGCCGCGCCGGCGTGGCCACGGGCACGTTCTATCTGCACTTCGCGGACAAGGAAGTGCTGTTCCACGAGATCGCCTTCGCCGCGCTCGACGCGCTGCGCGCGCGCCAGGAGCGGGCCGCCCTCGGGCTCGAGGTGGGCAGCCGCCCCTACCTGCGAGCGCGCACCGAGGAGCTGCTCGCCTTCGCGGCGGAGCGGCGCGAGCTGATCCGCATGGTCTTCGACCGCGCCGAGAGCGCGGGCCTCGCCGAACAGGTTCGCGACGCCGTCGTGCCCGGCATCCAGCGCTGGCTCGAACGCCGCCGCCACGAAGGCCGCGCGCCCGCCGATCTGCATCCCGCCGTCGCCGCGCAGGCGCACGCCGCCGTGCTGCTGCGCGTGATCGCCTGGTGGGCAGCGGACCCGAGCCGCGCCACGCGCGAAGAAGTCGTCGATACGCTGCTCCGCATGAACCCGAGCTTGCTGCCCGCAGGCTGAACGCCTGGCTGGCGGCGGGCTCCGCGCCCCCAAGAGGACCCATGGCCGACCACATCACGCACGACGCCGCCTACAACACCGTCGATCGCGACGACTTCGCCTCGATGATCGAGGTGGATCGCTACGGCAGCCGCAGCGACGCGTTCGACGAGATCATCTCGCTGACGCGCGATCACCACTGGGACCCGACCGACCCCGCGTACATCGACTTCGATGCGGAGCCGCTCGACGTCGAGAGCGAGCTGATCATGCCGCGCGACTTCGTGATCGAGCTGCAGTGCGCGGTCGCCGAGAAGCTCGACGAGCGCCAGCAGATCCAGCTCGCCAACGAGAGCGTACGCTTCTCGCTCTCCTCGATCCTGCACGGCGAGCAGGGGGCGCTCTCTCTGTCGACGAGCCTCTCCCAGATCCTGCGCGACCCGGGGGCGCAGGAGTACGCCACCAACCAGGCGCGCGAGGAGGCCCGCCATGTGGCGGGCTTCAGCCGCTACGTGCAGAAGCGTTGGGGCACGCCGCTCGGCTGCGGCGCCACGCTCGCGAGCCTGATGAACGAGATCGTGCTCGCGCCCGAGGTCTACAAGAAGCTGGTCGGGATGCAGATGCTGATCGAGGGCCTCGCCATGGGCGCCTTCGCCACCTTCCACTCCAAGACCAACGATCCAACGCTGCGCCGCCTGATCCAGCTCGTGATGAGCGACGAGGCCTTCCATCATCGCTTCGGCAAGATCTGGGCCGACCGCACCGTGCCGAAGCTCTCCGCGGAGGAGCACGAGAAGGTGGAAGACTGGGCGGCCCAGTGCTTCCAGACCCTGCTCTTCAACCTCGTGAACGCCGAGCAGAAGCAGGCGATCTATCCCCGCTTCGGGCTCGAGTGGCAGTGGGTGCGGGGCGCCATTCTCGAGGCGTTCAGCGACGAGGACCGCCGCACCGTGATGCGCCAGAGCACGAACATCTTCCGCGTGCTGATCAAGACGCTGCTCAAGGCGGGCATCATCACCGAGCGCACGCGCGGGGTCTACGCCGCCTGGGTGGACATGGACGAGCTGCACCGCGAGGACGACGAGGTGGTGGGTGCCGACGTCGCCGATGCCACCCTGATCGAGCTTCGCGACCTGAACGCCCAGAAGACCCGCCCGATGAGCAAGGCCATGAAGAAGAGAGCGTCGTAGACCACCCAAAGGTGGCGTAGACGCTCATTCGCGCAGGTAGAGCGTGTGTCTGCCGTAGCGCGCCGCCTCGACGAAGCCCTGGGGGAGCGCGCGTGGGGCAATGTTCGCGGTGTGGCCCAGCAACATGGCGTCGGCGTCACGTGCCAGCCGGGCGGCGGCGGACCAGCTCGGCGCGGGCGTGGTGGGCTCGGCGAAGCGCATCAGCTCGGGCGGCATCGTCTCGAGCGTCGAGAGGTGCTCGACCGGGTAGAGCCCGTCGTCGTAGCCGGGCAGGCCGAAGCACACCACGCGCCGCGAGTCCTCGCTCGCCGGCTCGGGCGGGCCGAGCGGGGCGACGCGCAGCTCCCCGAAGCGACGGGTCGCGCCCGTACGCTTCGCGACCAGCGCATGGAAGAGGACGTCGGCCTGCTTCGAGGGGGCGCGCGGCCCGCTCGGCGCCCACACGACGTGCGTGACACCGAGGGCACGGAGCCGCTGCACGAGCTCGTCCTCGTTCCGGAGCGGGCGGTAGTCGATCAGGCCCTGGAAGCCCGCCCAGTCGAGCAGCA
>JBFIYM010000147.1:0-11350 GCA_041605395.1 Myxococcota bacterium
CGCGCTCGCGCTCGAGCAGCGCGTCGAGCTTGCTGCGCGTCTCGTGGAGCAGCTCCGGGGGCAGGCCGCACAGGTCTTCGCTGCCGAGGCCCAGGGCGTCGATGTTGCCCTCCAGCCGGAGCAGGGGAAGCATGCGGGCCCGCGTCGGCGAATCCTCCGGCGTGAGCCGCAGGTGATTCAGCAGCACCCAGATGGCCAGCACGGTGTCGAGGTCGGTGCCGTTCGCGACGACGGTGAAGTCGCGCCTCCGCAGATCGAGGCCCCGCCGCAGCAGCACCATGGCCTGCTCGCAGCTGGCGAGCGTGAAGGCGCGCACGCAGCCCTCGTGGTGATCGAGGTTGTAGACGTCGCGCTCGGCGTCGATGAAGGGCTCGCCCTGCGCCGCGCCGTCCAGGTAGATCGTCCCCGGCGGCGCGCTCCGCGCGGCCGCCGCGCTGACGCAGCTCCCGGGCCGGATGTGCACGCTGATCGTCGGGGCCTCGCTACAGGTCAGCACGCGCTCCCGGCCGGTGCGTCGCAGCCGGTAGCGGTCGTTCGCGACGCCGAGGCCGGCGGGCTTCGCCACCTCCGCCGGCGCGTCGCGGCGCGGGACGCGCCGGCTGCGCGGGCGCGGCACCGGCGCGGGCATGGCGCCCTGCGGCGCTCGGGCGTGCATGCGCCCGCGATGCGCGGTGATGAGCGACGTGACCGACCCCTCCTCGGCCGCGGCCCCGAGGCCCGACGGCGAAAGGAAGCTTCGGTCTTCGAAGCCGATCGTCCCGTGACCCGGCTCACCCGGGCCTCGATTGCGCTCACCCATGGCGGGTGAGTGTCCCGGCGGGCCGGATCGGGTTCGTCGCCTTCGCCTCGGCAGCCGGCAGCGGGCGCCGCAAGCCCCCGGAAACGAAACCGCCCTCCCGGCGACGCCACGCCGGGAGGGCGGTTCTCACACGCGCCGGAGCGCGGAAATCGTGGGGGCTAGGAGGCCCGGGTCTCGCGCAGGCCGCTCTGCTCGAGCTCGCGGCCGAGCTGCTCGACCTTGCGCTGGAACTCCTCGAAGGGCTCGTCGAAGGAGAGGATGATCTCCGTGGTGCGCGGGATCTCGTCGCCGTTCAGCAAGCCGCGGTAGCGGTTCAGGTTGGCCAGGATCGCCTCGGCCACCTTGAGGGCCCGCTTCTCCGTCTTGATCAAGGGCGACTGGAGCGTGTAGACGTTGTTGCGGCCCCAGAGGCTCTCGTCGCGCACGATCGCGATCTCGCGGTAGACGCCGTTGATCGGATCGAAGTTGTACTCGACCCGGACCTCCTTGAAGATGTCCGAGTTGCCCGTGTAGAAGCCGCGCTCCTTCTCGACCTTCCCGAGCTGGCGGCAGCGAGGGCAGTAGAAGGTGTCACCGTGGTTCAGGAGGAAGACGCCCTTCGCGTAGTCCTCGCAATCGGTGTTCTCGCAGTAACCGACCCCGCGCTTCATGCTCGCCATCGTGACTTCGTTCCTCTGGGCCCGGTTGGGGGGGAACCGCGTGCTCCGTACCGGATTGGGCCCGACGGAGGTTCGCATTGGCAAGCCCCGTGCCATACGGCGATGGGGGGGAGCACCGCGGCGCAATGTCGAAGAGTTGGGTGCGAGCCTTGCCGCTCTCCTGCCAGCTCCACGCCGTCCGCGAGGACGGCGTGAAGAGAAGTCGATGACTCTTTTCGGGAAGCGCGCTCGCCCCGGGCGCCGCATTCCCGGCAAGTCCGCAAACCCGTTCGCCCCTCGCGCAAGGCTCGCGATTCGAGGGGGAGGGGGGTGCGGGCGAGACCGGAAAACCCAATCGCCGCCGCGGGTTACGAGCCCATGAGCTTATACCGCTCCGGTGGCGAAGCTGTCAACCGCGATTTCGTTCCGGGAGCCGTTCGAGCGCTCGCGAGAGCCGCCGCCGGCTGCGTTCCAGGAAGGCCCCGTAGGCCAGAACGCCCACCACGGTCACCCCGTAGGTCACCAGTGCGTAGCTCACGGATCCTCCGGGGGAGCGTCCAGCGTGCGCCGGTCGAGCTCGGCCTGGAGCGCCCCCACTTCGAGTCGTCTCACGAGGAGATGCGCAAAGGCCGCGAGGGCGGTGAGCATTCCCCACGCGAAGGGGGCTCCCATGCCGGCGCCCAGGCTGCCGCGACCGAGGTTCTCGGGGTGGACCGTGCGGCCTCCCGCGAGGTCGATCGCGAAGTAGTTGAGCGGGATCACCGCGAGGCCGGCGATCGCGTAGACCGCGGCGAAGCGCGCCGCCCGCTCGCTGCCCTCCGTGAAGGACCGCAGCAGCAGGTAGGAGACGTAGATCAGGTAGAGCAGGAGGGTGAGCGTGAGGCGAAGGTCCCACGTCCACCAACGCCCCCAGGTGCCCTTCGCCCAGAGCGGGCCGGTGATCATCACGAGGGTCGCGAAGAACACGCCGACCTCCGCGGCGGAGGCGGCGAAGCGGTCGTAGCGCTCCTCGCGGCGCGCCAGATAGAGCCCGCTTCCGAGCGCCGTGAGCGCGAAGCCGAGATACGCGCCGAGCACCACCGGCACGTGCACGTAGAGGATCTTCTGGATCGGGCCCTGGGTGGCGTCGATCGGGGCGCGCCAGACGGTGAACGCCCAGGCCGCGGCGAAGGCCACGAGGACGAGCCCGGTGACCCGGAGCGCGAGCGTGTTGCGGCCCTTCATTCGTCCAGCACCACCTCGAAGGTCAGGAAGGAGACGATCGCGAACACGCCGTCCGTCACCAGCAGCAGCTGTAGCGCGGGCCAGGGCAGGCTGCCCTCGAGCAGCAGCCCGCTGGTGGCGCGCACGGCGCCCAGCAGCACGGGGACGAGCAGCGGGAGCAGCAGCAGGGGCAGCATCACCTCGCGGTACTGCGTGCGGACGGCGATCGCCGAGAACAGCGTGCCGATCGTGCAGAGCCCGCCGGCCCCGAGCGCCGCCACGCCCGCCAGGCGCCCCGCTACCGGCCAGAGGTCGAGGTCGAAGGCGAGGGCGAAGGCCAGCGCGCTCGCGGCCTGGACGGCCAGCAGCAGCACGAAGCTGGCGATGGCCTTGCCGAGGAACAGGAAGCCGCGCTCGACGGGCGCGAGCGCCAGCCCCGCCAGCGCCTCGTTCTCGAGCTCGACCGCGAAGGCCCGGTTCAGGCCCAGGATGCCGGCGAAGCACCAGGCGACCCAGAGCAGGCCCGGGACGTGCCGGTGCGCATCGGGGCCGGTTCCCGGCGGGGCCGCGAGGTAGAGCACGATCACCACGAGCAGCGCGAACACGACCATCGCGACCAGGCGGTCGCGGCTGCGCCACTCGGATAGCAGGTCCTTCCAGAGCACCGCCCAGAGCGCGTTCAAGCCCGGGCCTCGAGCACGCCGACGCGCGTCGCGTAGGCCGCCACCAGCTGCGTCTCGCTGGCGAGCTCCTCGCCCTCGAGCCAGGCGGCGCGCCCGCGTACCAGGACGAGGGCGCGCGCCGCGAGCCCGGCGAGGCGCGCCAGGTCGTGGCTCACGACGACGAGCGTGCGGCCGGCCCGGTGCAGCGCTGCGAGACGCTCCGAGAGGCGTTCGGCGGCGCGCGGGTCGAGCCCGGTCCAGGGCTCGTCGAGCAGCAGCAGCGCCGGGTCGTGGATCAGCGCGCGCGCGATCGCGACCCGCTGCGCCTGCCCGCGCGAGAGCGCACCGACCCGGCGCTCGGCCAGCGCTTCGAGCCGGTCCTCCGCGAGCAGGCGGTCGGCGCGCTCGGCGGGCGAGGAGAGGCCGTGCAGGCGCGCCGCGAGCAGCAGGTTCTCGCGCGCCGTGAGCGTCGGATAGAGGAACGTGGCGTGCCCGACCAGACCGACGGCGCGTCGCTGCGCGGTGCGCGAGGGTGCGCCGTCCCCGATCGTGAGGCTTCCCGCGGTCGGGCGCGCCAGCCCGGCGAGCAGGCGGAGCAGCGTGCTCTTGCCGGCGCCGTTCGGGCCCAGCACCGCCAGCGCCTCCCCCGCCCCGACCTCGAGATCGAGCGGCGCGAGTGCCGTCCGCGGCCCGAAGCGCTTCGAAAGGCCCGAGGCGCGCAGCAGCGTGCTCACGCGGCCGGCCCCGACGCGCCGGCCTCGACCAGCGCCTGGCCGCACTGCGCACAGAAGCGATGCCCGGGCTCCGCCTCGGCCGCGCAGGCCGGGCAGCGCTGCGTCTCCGGCGCGTGGACGGCCGCGGGCAGGGCGCGCTCGGCCTCGAGCAGGGCCAGCGCGCGCGCTCGCAGCTCGGCGCCCAGGCGCTCGCGGTCGGCCGCGGAGACCTTGCCCGTCTCGAAGTCGTGGTCGAGATCGCGGATCGCCTCGTAGAGCGCCTCGCGCTCCTCGCGGCCGGGCTCGGCGCGGTCGCCTCCCGCCTCGAGCGTGCCCCGTGCCCGCGTGCGCAGCGGGCTCGTGAGCAGCCAGATCGACGCCAGTGCCGCGAGGCCGATCGCCCCGAGCGCGAGCGGACGGCCGCTCCGCGCCGGCGCGGGCAGCCGGCCGAGCGTCAGTGCGACCGGCTCGTCCGGTGCCACCTCGAAGGCCTCGAGGTGCAGGTAGGTGCGGTCCGGCGTGCGCACGGGTCGGCGCCGGTGCAGGCGCTCGGAGTGCGGCGCGAGGCGGCCCGTGTCGGCGACGAAGATCGAGAGCACGGGAACACGTGCGGCGAAGCGGCGCTCGAGCTCGGCGGGGCCCTCGCCCACCGGGAGCTGGTAGGCGAGCTCGACGATCGCCTCGCCCGGCGCCGCGCTCCCGATCGCGACCAGGCCGCCGGCGGGGTCGGGCACGAGCTCCACGCCGGGCTGGTCGCTGCCGAAGCGAAGCCGCTGCGCCGTCTCGGGAAGGGGGATGCGGAGCAGCGGCGCCTGGCTCGTTCCGAGCACCTGGGTGCCTCCCTGCACCTCCATCACGTGGGTCTCCGTCACGTCGAGCGCGGCGTCGTCGGCGCGCACCACGAGCCGCACGGCGGACACTGCGACCGCGTCTGGGGCCAGCCGCGCGGCGGGCAGCGTGACGGCGAGGCGCAGCCGGCCCGGCTCCGGAGCCTCGCGCACGAAGCGCTGGAGCGTGCGCCCCTCCACCTGCGCGGCTTCCGGCCCCGAGAGCCCGCCGCCTTCGAGCGTGGCGGCGGCGTCGGCGAGCAGCAGGACGATCCGCTCGGTTCGGGCCGGCACCTCGGGCGTGAAGGCGAAGCGGGTCGCGGCGTCGGCCCCGGCCGGGGGCTCGCTCGGCGCGAGCAGGTAGCTCCACGAGAGCTCCTGGCTGCCCGGATACACGGGGCCGTACCAGCGCAGCCGGTCGCTTTCGCGCACGAGCCCGTCCGGCATCACGCCGAGCGGCACCTCGAAGCCGCGGGCCTCGGGCGGCAGCCGGAGCTCGAGGGCGGGGCGCGCGCTGGCGCGCTCGTCGGGGCCCGCGTAGTAGGTGTGCGCGCTCGGGTTGGCGAGGCTGTGCGTCTCGATCACGCGCAGACCCGCCGGCTCGCGCACCAGGCGCAGCCGCTGCTCCGCGATGCCCACGGCGCTCGCGTCCGGGGTCGGCTCGTCGACCGTGATCTCGACCCGCAGCTCCGTCTGGCCTTCCTCGAAGGAGACGCGACCGCCCGGGAAGGGCACGCCGCGGTAGCGCGCGCCCACCAGCCAGCCGACCGCGCGGTCGTTCGCGAGGTTCTCGAAGACGAACTCCCCCGCCGCGTCCGACTCGCCGCGCCGGAGCCCCGGCACGCCCTCGCGCGTGAGTGCGTAGAGCGCCACCTCCGCCCCGGGCACGGGCGTTCCCTCGCCCGCGAGCACCACGCGGCCGGTGATGCGCGCGGGCCCGGCCGGCACGTCCGGCGCCGGGCTCTGCGCGGACGCGGCGGCGGCGAGGAGCCCGAGCAGGAGGGTGAGCGAGGCCCCGCGCCCCCGCTTCATGCGTCGGGCGCCCGGCGCCACCCCGGATGCCGCCACATCAGGAGCGCCGTGGCGACGCCGGATGCGGCCACATCACCAGCGCCGTGCCGAGCACGAAGGTGAAGCCGCCGATCCAGACCCAGTTGACCAGCGGGTTCCTTCGGATCTTGAGGGTCGCCGCGCCGTCCGCCTCGATGGCCGTGAGGATCACGTAGACGTCCTCGCTGAGCGTCGACCAGACCGCCGGGATCGAAGCCGGCTGCTGCTCGAGCCAGTACATGCGTTTCTCGGGCACCAGCGTGGCGCGCGGCTCGCCGTTCTCGAACAGCGCGATCCGGGCGACCGCGCCGCCGTAGTGCTGGGCCGGGATCGCGCGCGCGGTCTTGTACTCGAGGCGGTAGCCGTTCATCTCGAGCGCCTCGCCGGGCGCCATCGTCTCGAGCCGCTCCTCGTTGAGGGCGGAGCCGGCGAAGCCGATGAACAGGAACACCACGCCGAGGTGGACGACGTAGCCGCCGTAGCGGCGCTGGTTCTTGCGCAGCAGGGTCCCGACGGCCTGGAGTGGGCCCTCGCCGTGGCGCATGCGGGCCCGCACGGCCCGCACGTACTCCTGCACGATGGTCGCCGTGACGAGGCCCGAAATCGCCCAGATCGCGATCGCGAGGGGCTCGGGCTGCGCGCGCGTGGCGAGGGCCACCGTCGCGCCCGTGACGAGGCCGCTCGCGACGGGCACGCGGAGTTGGCGCCGGAGGCTCGCGGGGGTGGCGCGGCGCCACGCGATGAGCGGCCCGATGCCGGTCAGCAGCAGCAGCGGCAGCGCCACGAAGGCGCCGAGTGCGTTGAACCAGTTGGGGCCGAGCAGCACCTCCTGATCCGTCAGCCAATCGGAGATCTTCGGGTAGAGCGTGCCCCAGAACACGATGGCGAGCAGGCCCATGAACAGCCAGTTGTTCACGACGAAGCCTGCCTCGCGCGAGAGCACCGACTCGAGCCGGTTCGTGGCGCGCAGCTGCGGGCGTCGCCACAGCACGAGCCCGAAGTAGAGCACGGCAGACGCGGTGACGTAGCCGAGGAAGAGCACGCCGAAGATCTCGGTCTGCGCGAAGGCGTGCACCGACTGCACCAGGCCGCTGCGCGTCAGCATCGTGCCGAACAGGCACAGCACGTAGGTGAGCCCGATCAGCACCAGGTTCCAGATCTTCAGCATGTCGCGCTTCTCCTGCACCATCACCGAGTGCAGGTAGGCCGTGCCCGCGATCCAGGGCATGAACGAGGCGTTCTCGACCGGGTCCCAGGCCCAGTAGCCGCCCCAGCCGAGCACCTCGTAGGCCCAGCGTCCGCCGAGCAGGATGCCCGAGGAGAGCAGCAGCCAGGCCCAGAGCGTCCAGCGCCGCGTGGTGCGGAGCCAGCCGCTGCCGAGCTCGCCCGTCGCGAGCGCCGCCACGCCGAAGGCGAAGGGGATCGCGAAGCCCGTCATGCCGAGGTAGAGCACGAGGGGGTGGATCATCATGACCGGGTGCTGGAGCAGCGGGTTCAGGCCCGCGCCGTCCGAGAGCACCTCGCCGGCCGGGAGCTTCTCGAAGGGGCTGGTCACGAACACGAGCAGCACGAGGAAGAAGGCGCCGTTGGCGAGCAGCGTCGCCGAGACCCAGGGCAGCAGGCTCTTGTGGCGGCGGTTCACCAGCAGCGCCGCGGCCGAGTAGGCGCCGAGCATCCAGGCCCAGAGCAGCAGCGAGCCGGCCTGGCCGCCCCAGAGCGCCGCCATCCGGTAGTGGACGGGCATGCTGCGCGCCGCATTGCTGGCCACGTACTCGAGCGAGAAGTCGAGCGTCGCGAAGCTCACCAGCAGCGAGCCCATCGCGAGGGAGAGCAGCGCGAAGTGGACGAACACCGCACGGCGCGCCACCTCGCCCCACTCGGCCCGGCGCCGGAAGCCGCCCCAGACGCCCGCCGCGACGCCCGCCACGGCCACCACCAGGGCCAGCCGCAGCGCGTAGAAGCCGAGGTCGGACAAGAGGTTCCCCGCTGGACGCTAGAGCGAGGCTTCGGCTTGCTTGCCCTCGAACTTCGAGGGGCACTTGGCGAGCACGTTGCTGGCGTGGAAGGTGGCTGCGCCATCGTCGAGCCGACCCTCGACCACCACCTCCGCGCCGTCCTTGAACAGGTCCGGGGTCTCGAGGCTCGCGTAGATCACGGGGAGCGCCCCGTCGGCGCTGCCCCCGCCGTGGGGCGCCGTCTCCTGGACCTGGAAGTGCACCCGCTTGCCGGCGACGTCGCGCTCGATCGAGCCCGGCACCACGTAGCCGTGGACCCGCGCGTTCTGGCCCGGCGCGCCCCCCGCACGGAACTCCGCCAGCGTCTGGTAGTAGACGAAGCCCCCTTCCGCGACCTGGGAGGCGCCGTACCAGCCGAGCAGGGCAGCGATCAGGGCGCCACCGACGGCGATCTGGAGGCCTTTGGACATGGGCGACTGCCGAGGCTAGGGAGTGGGCCCGGGAGCGTCAATCAACGCTCCTGGAGCAGCGAGCCCGTGCGGATCCCCGAGCGCATCCGAGCCATCGAGCCCTTTCTCGCCATGGAGGTGCTGGAGAGGGCGTACGCCATGGAGCGCGCCGGGGTCTCGGTGATCCACCTCGAGATCGGCGAGCCCGACTTTCCGCCGCCGCCCGAGGCCGTGGCGGCGTGCCGCGCGGCGCTCGCCGCGGGCGAGACGCACTACACCGACAGCCGGGGCCTCCCGGAGCTCCGCGAGGCCATCGCCCGCGACGAGGCGCGCCGCACGGGTGTGGCGGTCGACCCGGGGCGGGTGCTCGTGACCAGCGGGACCTCGCCCGCGCTGCTGCTGGTGTTCTCGCTGCTGCTCGAGCCCGGCGACGAGGTGATCGTGCCGGCGCCGCACTACCCCTGCTACCCGAACTTCGTGCGCTTCTGCGGCGGCGTGCCGGTGCCCGTGCCGGGCGACCCGGCGGCGGGCTGGGTCATCGACCCCGAGGCCGTGCGCCGCGCGGTGACGAAGAGGACGCGCGCCATCGTGGTCGGCTCGCCCGCGAACCCGACGGGTGCCGTGCAGCCGCGCGAGACGATGGCGGCGCTCGCCGGCCTCGGCGTGTCGCTCGTCTCGGACGAGGTCTACGACGGCCTCGTCTACGACGGCGCCCACGCGACCTCGGCGCTCGAGGTGGCGGACGGCGCCGAGGTCTACGTGCTCGACGGCTTCTCGAAGCGCTACGCCATGACCGGCTTCCGGCTCGGCTACGCGATCGTGCCGGAGCCGGCGCTGCGTCCGCTCCAGATTCTCGGGCAGAACCTGTTCATCTCGGCCGCCGAGTTCGTGCAGCACGCGGGCCTCGCGGCCCTCGCGCACGGCGCGCCGACCGTAGAGGCGATGCGCACCGCCTACGCGCGCCGCCGCGACCTGCTCCTCGCCGGGCTGCGCGAGCTCGGCTTCGGCGTGGCCGAAGCGCCGCGCGGCGCCTTCTACGTGCTCGCCGACGCACGCAGCATCGACCCCGACTCACGGCGGCTCGCGTCGCGCATTCTGGAGGAGGCGCACGTGGCGGTCACGCCCGGCATCGACTTCGGCCCGGCCGGCGAGGGCTTCCTGCGCTTCTGCTACGCGAACTCCGACGACGCCATCCGAGAAGCCCTCACCCGCATGGCGGGGACGTTCGTCAAGACGTCAAGAAGTCGCGCTCCGTGATTTGACGTTTTGACGAACGTCCCCGTTCCGGGGCATGATCCGCCCGCCTGGGGCCTTGGGGAAGGGCAGGAGTCGCCGATGCGTCGCTCGCGATGGGTCGACTGGCTCCTGCTCGCCACGCTGCTCCCGATCTTCCTCGCGCTGCTCCGGCGCGGCGTGAGGGGCGGCGCGGCTAGCTCCGCCGCAGCGCCACGCTCGCGAAGAACAGCACGACGGCGAGCAGCGCGACCGTGGCGCCGACCGCGACGTCGAGCTCCCAGGCGAGCGCCAGGCCGGCGGCGCAGACACCCGCGCCGAGGGCGATCGAGAGCGCCAGACGCGCGCGGTAGTGCGTGGCCCAGAGCGCGGCGGTCGCGGCCGGCACGACCAGCAGCGCCTCGACCAGCAGCACGCCCACGAGCCGCACGCCGATCACGACGGTGAGCGCGAGGAGCACGAGCAGCAGCGCGTCGAGCAGGCCGACGGGGTGGCCGTAGGCGCGTGCCAGCTCCTCGTCGAAGGCGAGGAAGAGCTGCGCGCGGAAGGTCGCGCCGAGGCCGACGGCGACGACGCCCCCGAGCACGCCGAGGCCGAGGAGCTCGGCCGGGCCGATCGCGAGCACGTTCCCGAACAGGTAGGCGAACAGGTCCTGCTGCCCGCCGCGTCCTGTGCTCGCCAGCAGGAGCCCGAGCGCCATCGCGCCCGAGAAGAAGACGCCGATCACGGTGTCCTGGCCGAGCCGGCTCCGGCGCCCGAGCGTCGCGATGCCGAGCGCGACGGCGACGCCGAACACGGCCCCGGCCGCGAGCGGCGGGACGCCGAGCAGCAGGCCGAGCGCCACGCCGCCGATCGCGGCGTGGGAGATCCCGACGCCCACGAAGGCGAGCCGCCGCAGCACCACGAAGAAGCCGAGTGCGCCGCACACCACGCCGATCCCGAGCGCCGCGACGAGCGCGCGCTGCATGAACGGGTACTCGAGCATCAGTCTGGGACTTCGCCCGGCTTCGCCTCGCTGCGCGCCGGGCCCCGCCCGGCTTGCGGCGTGGCTGGGGAGGCGCCCGGGTCGTGGGCAGCGGCCTGCCTCGCGTGCTGCTCGTGGTGGGCGATCTCGCCGGCCAGGAAGTCGAACTCGCAGGAGTAGGCCTCGCGGAGCGCGTGACTGTGGATCACGTCGTCGGGCTGGCCGTGGATGTGCATGCGCCGGTTGATGCAGACCAGGCGGTCCGCCTCGCCGGCGAGCGCGAGCAGGTCGTGCGAGACCGCGATCACCGAGAGGCCGAGCTCCTGCTGGAGGCGACGCACGAGGGCGTAGAACTCCTGCTCGGCGGGCAGGTCGAGGCCCACGGTGGGCTCGTCGAGGATCAGCAGCCGGGTGCTGGCGCAGAGGGCCTGGGCCAGCGTCACCCGCCGCTGCTCGCCGCCCGAGAGCCGACCGATCGGGCGCGCCGCCAGCTCGCCGATGCCGACCCGCGCCAGCGCCTCCTCGGCCGCCTCGCGCTCGCGCGCGCGGCCCTCGCGCTGGTGCATCCTCCCGAGCCGCACCACGTCGAGCGCCCGGGCGGGGAAGTCGGGCGGGAAGGCGTGGCGCTGCGGCACGTAGCCGATGCCGTTGCCCGCGCTCGCCCGCTCCCGCGCCGGCCGGCCGAGCACCTCGATGCTCCCCGCGCGGAGCGGCACCAGCCCGAGGATGGCGCGGAGCAGCGTCGTCTTGCCGGCGCCGTTCGGGCCGATCACGCCCACGAAGGCGCCGGGCGCGGCTTCGAAGGAGATGTCCTCGAGCACGACGCGCTCGTCCCGCGTCACGCTCACGCCCGCCAC
>JBFIYM010000148.1:0-11254 GCA_041605395.1 Myxococcota bacterium
GAGGTCGGTCTCGAGCAGCCGGTCCATGATGCCGGGCCCCTGATAGATCGCGTTGTTCACGAGCAGGTCGACCGCGCCGAACACCCGCTGGGCCTCGTCCGCCGCGGCATCCACGCTCGCGGGGTCGAGCAGATCGAGGCGCAGCACCAGCGCGCGGCGGCCGTGCGCACGGACCGCCGCGGCCGTCTCCTCGAGGCTGCCCGGCATGGCGCGGCGCAGCGATCGGCGCCGGTCGGGCGAGTACTCGTGCACCTCCTGGCCGGTCACGCTCCGCGCCGCGAGCGCCAGGTCGAAGCCGCGCTCGGCCAACGCCAGCGCGGTGGCGCGACCGATCCCGCGGCTGGCGCCGGTCACGAAGGCCACGCCGCGCGGGGCGCTCTCGGGCGGGTTCTCGGACATCGGCGGTCGTCCTCCGCGCTCGTGCCGGTGTAGCACCTCGGCCCCGCCCTGGCGCTCGCCGGGCCGCCACCCGTCCGATACCGTCCTCGCCTTTCCGGGAGGCTCGTATGCCCATCAGTCTTCGGGGCCGCAGCCTGCTGACCCTGCGGGATTTCGACGCGCACGAGATCCAGCACATGATCGACACGGCGGCCGACCTGAAGGCGGCCAAGCGCGCGGGGGCCTGCCCGCGCCGCCTGGTCGGGAAGAACGTGGCGATGATCTTCCTGAAGCCCTCCTGCCGCACCCGCGCGGCCTTCGCGGTCGCGGCCGCGGACGAGGGCGCGAACCTCGAGGTGCTGCCGCCGGAGGACATCCGCTTCGGGGAGAAGGAGTCGGTCAAGGACATCGCGCGCGTGCTGGGCCGCTTCTTCGACGGCATCGTGTTCCGCGGCTTCGAGCACGAGCGCGTGCGCGAGATCGCCACCTGGGCCGGGGTCCCCGTCTGGAACGCGCTCTGCGACACCTACCACCCGACCCAGGTGCTGGCGGACCTGCTGACCATCCGGGAGGTCTTCGGCCGGCTGCGGGGCGTCCGCATGGCCTACGTGGGCGATGGACGCAACAACCTGGCCCGCTCCCTGATGATCGGCGCGACCAAGATGGGTGTCGACCTGCGCATCCTGGCCCCGCCCGAGCTCTCGCCGCCGCCGGAGCTGGTGAAGGAGCTGATGAACGAGGCCGCGGTCGGAGCGCAGATCCTGGTGACGCGCGAGCCCGCCGAAGCGCTCGCCGGCTGCGAGGCGGTCTACAACGACGTCTGGGTCTCGATGGGGGAGGAGCACCTGCTGGCCGAGCGGGTGAATCTGCTGCGGGACCTCCGCGTGACCCCGCGGCTGATGGCGCTCACCGGCCGCCCGGACACGATCTACCTGCACTGCCTGCCCGCGCTCCACGACGAGTCCACCGAGTTCGCCCGCGCCCACCCCGAGGTCTGTGAGGTCACCGACGAGGTCTTCGAGAGCCCCCAGAGCCGCGTCTTCGACCAGGCCGAGAACCGCATGCACACGGCCAAGGCGGTGATGGTGCTGACGCTCTAGCGCCGACCGGAGGCGTGCGTGCGGAGGGCGGCGGCGCAGTCGGGGACGAGGCGGGGGCCCTTGTAGATGAGGCCGCTGTAGAGCTCGACGAGGTGGGCGCCGGCGTCGACGAGCGCGACCGCGTCCTCGGGCTCGAGAATGCCACCAACCCCGATGCGGAGGTGGTCGGGCGCGACGGCGCTGAGTGCCTCCATCGCCTCGCGTGCCAGCGGCCGGAGCGGTGCCCCGGAGACGCCCCCGGGCGACTCGCCCTCCGGCCGGGGCAGCAGGGCCCGCGCCAGCGATACCGACGTGTTGCTCGTGACGAAGCCGTCGCAGACGCCCGGGGCGAGCAGCGGCCGCACCAGCTCCGCGAGCCCTTCCGGACCGAGGCGTTTGCCGTCGGGATCCTCGGGCGGGAGCTTGACGAGCAGCAGCGTGGGCGCGAGGCGGCGCGCCTCGGCATCGAGCCTTCCCAGCTCTGCGCCGAGCGGCGCGACCAGCTCCTCGGCGAAGCCCGCCCCGGCCAGCTGCCGGCGCAGCCCCGGCGTGTTCGGCGAGCTCAGGTTCAGCACGAAGAATGCCGCCCAAGGATGCAGCAACCGGGCGATTTCGAGCAGCTCCTCTCTCGCCCGTGCCGCGAAGCCGGGCTCCCGGTCGGCGCTCTTCACGGTGAGCGGATGGGGCGCCAGGTTGATGGCGAGCGCGACTTCGGCGAGGGGGGTGCGCGCCAGCCGATCGCGAACGCGAGGGGCGCCTTCACTCGGAAAGCCGAGGCGGTTCCAGAGCGCCCCCTCCGACGCCAGGCGGCGCAGCCGCGGGCGCTCGGGGTTGCCCGCATGCGGCCGCGCCAGCACCGTGCCGAGCTCGATGAAGCCGACGCCGAGACCGGCGAGCCCCCGCAGCGCCACGCCGTTCTTGTCGAGGCCGGCCGCGATCCCGATCCGGTTGCGGAAGGGATGCCCACGCCAGACGAACGGATCCTCGACGACGGCGCCACCGAGCGGCAGCGGGCTGCGCAGCGCGAGCAGACCCAGCCGGTGGGCCAGCTCGGCGGGGGTGAGGCGCACCAGCGGCCACAGCCACTCGTAGACGGAGCGCGGCATCGGGGCGATGCTAGGTCTTCTTCGCGCGCGGCGGCTACTTGTCCTTCCCGCGCTTGCCCTTGTCCCGCTGCAGGTCGGTGAGGCTCGGCGCGGGCCGGGCGAGCAGCCAGGCACGGGTGGCGGCGTCGACCTCGCGCCGCGGCCCGCTCCAGCGGAAGTCCGCGAGCGCCTCGCGTCGGACGACGTGCCGCGGCGACTCCCCGCGCAGCAGGCGTGCCAGATCGTCGCCCACGATGCGGCCCTGGTGGGCGCCGATCTCGTGCGTGTTCCCCCCGACGTGCGGCGTCGCGATCACGCCGGGCGCAGCGAGCAGGGGGTGATCGGCACCCGGCGGCTCCTCGCTGAAGACGTCCAGGGCGGCGCCCGCGAGGTGTCCGGCGTGGAGCGCGGCGGCGAGGGCCTCCTCGTCGAGCAGCGCCGCGCGTGCGGTGTTCACGACGTAGGCGCCCGGCTTCATCTGGGCGATCGCTCCCGCACCCAGAAGACCCCGCGACGCCTCGGACACCGCCGCGTGCAGGCTCACGAAGTCGGCGCGCGCGAGCAGCGTCTCGAGGGACACGGGCTCCGCGCCGGCACGGATCACCTGCTCCGCGGACACCCCCGGGTCGTAGACGAGCAGCTCGGCTCCGAACGGAAGCAGCCGCTCCGCCACCTTGCTGCCGACCGCGCCGAGGCCCACCAGGCCGACCGTCTTGCGCCAGAGCTCGCGCCCGCGCAGCGTCGCGAAGGCACGCCCCATCGTCGCCAGGTCTCCCGCGACGGCCGACGGGTCGCGCAGCAGCGTGATCGCCTCCGGCAGCTTGCGCGCCAGCGCCAGCAGGAAGGCCACGGTGAGGTCGGCCACGGCGTCGGCGTTGCGCCCCGGCGCTTGGAGCACCGGAATCCCGAGCCGGGCGCAGGCCTCGGCGTCCACGTTCACGGCCTCGCCCCGACAGGCCGCCACCACGCGGAGCTCCGGCAGCGCGAGCAGGGAGCGGGCGTCGACCAGGTCGATCTCGGTGACGAGCACGTGATAGCCCGCCAGCGCCTCGACCAGGGTCTCCGCCTGCAGCAGGCGGCCGAGCTTCCGGTAGCTCGCGTCGGTCACGTCGCCGAGCGCGCGCAGGCCCGCGAGGGCTTCCTCGTCGAGATCGGCGCTCACGAGAATGCGCGGGCGGACGGCCGCGCCAGCGGAGCCGCGCTTCGCCTGGGCCGCCGCGAGGCCGCGCAGCATGCGCCCCTGCACGATCGCATCGCCGGCGCCGCGCGTCGCACGCCACTCGCGCCACGCCGGGTACGCCTCCGCGTAGACCGGCGCGGCGTCGGCGTCCGGCTCCACCCGTTCGACTTCGGCACTGGCGCGGCACGCCTCCTCCAGGTCGGCGAACACACCGGCCGCGATTCCGGCGCACAGCGCGGCGCCCAGCGCGGTCGATTCCGGCTTCGAAGCACGCTCGACCGGCTCGCCCAGCACGGAAGCCACCAGCGCCGCGAAGCCCCGGCTGCGCGACATGCCGCCGCCGATCCGAAGCGGCGCATCGGCCGCGGCCACCGCCCGGATCTGCTCGAGGTTCGCGCGCAGCGCGAAGGCCAGGCCCTCCACCACCGCACGCACGAACCGCGCCCGGCCCGCCTCGGGGCCGCCGATCAGGTGCGAGAGGGCCAGGTCGCCCACCGGGAAGGTGAGCGACCGGGCGTGATGGAGCTGCGCGCCGAAGCTCGAGAACAGGCCCCCCGCGCCCGGCTCCGCCGCGCCGGCCTCTGCCAACAGGCGGGCCGCCCCCGAGCGGACCCCGGGAAAGAGCAGCTCCCCGAGCCAGGCGAGCGCCTCGCCGGTCGGGCCCGCGTTGCTCTCGAGCACGAAGCGCCCGGCCGCGAGATGCGGCTCCTGCCAGAGCACGCCCGCGGGATCCTGGCACGGCGCCGCGACCACCTGCTGGATCGGCAGCGTGGTGCCGCACACCGCGCCCACGGCGCCCGTCGCGAGCACTCCCATGCCGAGCAGGGCGCACTGCGTGTCCGCGCCCCCGACCGCGACCGGAATCCCGGGCGCGAGTCCGAGTGCTTCGGCCGCCTCGGCGCGAAGCGCGCCGAGCCGCGTGCCGGCGGCGAGCACCGGCGGGAAGGCGGAGGCGTTGGCGCCGGCGCGTGCGAGGACGTCCTCGGCCCAGGCGCCGGCGGCGAGATCCCAGCTGCCGCTCGCGCCCGCCTGCGACAGGTCGGTCGCGAGCTCCCCCGTGAGCCGCCACGCAACCCAGTCGTTGAGCGCCAGCACGGCGCGGGCCGACCCCCGCGTTCCCTGCTTCGCGAGCCCGGCGAGGCGCCCCAGCGTGCCGATCGCCATCGGCCAGTGGCCGGTACGCACCTGGAGGGTCGCCCCCGCCTCCTGCGCGAGCGCGATGGCTTCGAACGCCGCGCGCGCGTCGCGGTTGGTCGCGGCGAGCAGCGGGCGATCCGCTCCATCGAGCACCACCGTCCCGAAGCGGACCGCCGAGACCGCGATGCCCGCCACTTCGGCTTCGGGCCCCGCGCCGGCACGGGCCGCTCGCACACAGGCGGCGAGCTCCGCGAAGATCGCGTCGAGGTCGAGGTCGCCACCCGCTGCGCCGAAGTCGCGCCAGGGGTGGACCGCCACCCGCGACTCGCCGCGCTCGACGTCGAGCAGCAGGCAGCGCACCCCACCGCCCCCGAGGTCGAGACCCATCAGCCAGCGCGATGCGCTCATCGAAGCCTCTCCCGGCGCGGCGACGCGGCGCGCCCCTCCAGCATGCGCCGTGTCAGCGCGATCAGCTCACGCCGGTGCGCGGCGAGACGCCGCGGCTCGAGCGGGTCGCCTGCGCGGCCCGGGACCAGCGCCGGCATCCCCGCCACGTAGAAGAGCGACGCGCCGGCGATCGTGGTGGCGAGCGAGAGCGGCTCGACCGCGAGCCGGCGGGCGCCGCGTTCGCTGCGCTCGCGCGCGATCACCGCGCGCGCCAGCGCCTGGAACGGCGCCAGCTGGGCGGCGAGCGAAGCCGGCCCGGCGCCCGCGTCCGCCGCCTCGCGCAGCAGCAAGCGCGCCAGCGCGGGGCGGGCGGCCAGCGTGTCGAGCCACACCCCGACCGCGTCCTCGATCCGGTCCGGGAGCCGGCCCGGCCCGAGCAGGGCGGGCGCCAGCGCTGCCGCGAGCTCGGCCAGCGCATCGCCCAGCACCGCGTCGTAGAGCTCCCGCTTGTCGCGGAAGTGGTAGACGATCGACGCGCGCCGGATGCCGACCTTGCGGGCGACGTCCTCGAGCCGGGCGGCGGCGAAGCCCCGCTTCGCGAAGACCGCCTCGGCGGCGGCCAGGATGGCCGCCCGCGTGCGATCCGCCTTGCTGGGCGCTCGGGCGGCGGCCTCGGCCATCGGGGTTTTCTACCTGCCCGCAGGTAGAAAATCAAGCCGGGCCCGACGCCGGATCCGGCCGGATCGCGGCCGGGGACGACTGCGACGCTCAAGAGCGCAGCAGGTACTCGGAGAGCGGCACCGAGCTCAGCGAGGCCGGGTCGGCGTAGGCCGAGACCTCCTCCGCCGTGCGCTTCAGCACCTCCTCGGATCCGAACAGCCGCTTCGGGTCCGTGTAGTCCTCGAGCGTCCGGAAGCGTTCCACGACGATCGCACGCACGGGCGGCGCCCCCGGCGTGAGCGTGCGCAGCACGCTGTTGCGGACGTAGCTCCAACGCCGGGGGTGGAGCTCGAACGAGAACGGCGTATGGACCTCGTGCCAGGCCCGGAAGAACGCCTCGTCGGGAAGCTCCTTCGGCTTCTCGAACCAGGTGAAGTGGCTGACCCCGGGGCTGCGCACGCCGTCCGGCCAGTCGCGGTCGGTCACCGGCTGGGGCACCGACTCGCTCACCAGATAGCCCGAGAGGCGTTCGGCATCCTCCGCGAGGATCGTCTCGAGCGGCCCGCGGGCGTCGTAGCAGTCGAGCCAGAGCGAGATGGCGGCGGAGAGTGTGGCGCCCTCCCCCATCAGCAGCAGCGGCCTCGGGATCGTGCCGAGCACGTCGGAGACGTTGACGTCGAGCTTCGCCGCGCCCGCATCGATGAGCCGGGGCGCCACCGACCGCAGCAGGCGCTCCCGGAAGGCCTCGATGTCGAGCGCCGGCTTGCGCCAGCTCAGGTAGACGAGCTTCTCCATCCGCCCTCCTCCGCCGCCGCCAGGGCAGCGTCGCTCAGTAGCCCTGCTCCCGATCGATCACGTTCGCGACCGGCTCGCCCCGCTCGAGCCGCGCCACGTTCTCGGCGAAGCGACGCGCGGTCTCGTCCAGGATCTCGGGAAAGCCCCCGGCCATGTGGGGCGTGATCCAGAGCCCCGGCGTGTCCCAGAGCGGGCTCTCGGGAGGGAGCGGCTCGCGCGCGAAGACGTCGAAGGCCGCCCCTGCGAGGCGCCCTTCGCGCAGCGCCTCGGCGAGCGCGGCCTCGTCCACGATGCCACCGCGCGCCAGATTCACGAGCACCGCGTCGGGCTTCATGCACGCGATGCGCTCGCGCGAGAACCAGCCCCGCGTGGCCGCCGTCAGCGGCAGCAGCAGCACGACGACGTCGGCCTCCGCCAACAGCGCATCGGTCCGCTCCGGCGGCTCGACCCGCTCCACCGCGGGATGCGGCTTCGGGCGGCGCTGCGTCCCGACCACGCGCATGCCGAGGCCGGCGGCGCGCTCGGCGAGCGCGACGCCGATCGCGCCGAGCCCGAGGATCGCGAGCGTGCTACCGGCAACGCGTCGCGGAAGCGCACGGCGCCACGCGCGCTGCTGCTGCGCGGCCACGAAGCCGGGCAGCTGCTTCAGCAGGGCAAGCACGAGGCTGAGCCCGAACTCCGCCATCGGCTCGGCCGACATGCCGCGCTGGTTCGCGAGCACGACGTGCGGCGCCAGGTCCGGCGCGGGTAGCACGCCGTCGACCCCGGCACCGAGTACCTGGACCAGCCGGAGCTTCTCCGCGCGCGCCCAGTGACCCCGCGGCGGATTCAACGCGAGCAGGTACCGCACCTCGCCCAGCCCCGCCGCGAAGGCGTCCGGCTCGCTCCAGCACACCACCGGGCGATCCGGGAGGTGGCGCGCCAGCCCGGCCCGCAGTGCCTCGGCGAAGGGTGCGAAGACGTGGACCGGCTCGGGCATGCGCTCCGAGGCTACCACCTCGGCGCTCCGCTTCGCGGCCCCGTGCCCGGGGTCCGCGTGGCTCAGCCGCCCGGCTTCGGCTCCCGCGGCGCCGCACGCAGGCGCCGCGCCGCCTCGAGCCGCGGGCCGGGTGCGAGCGCCAGCTCCACCCGCACCACGCCGTCCTCGAAGGCGGCGCGCTCCTCGAAGCCGAGGTCGGCGAAGACCTGGAGCATGCGGCGGTTCGTCGGGAGCACGTGTGCGACGAAGCGCGATACGCCCGCCGCCTGGGCGAGCGCCGCGAGCGCCTCCAGCATGGCGGTTCCGATCCCCTGGCCCTGCCAGGTGTCCGCCACCTCGAGGGCGACCTCGGCCTCCTCCGGGTCGGCCTGCCGATCGTAGAGCGCGTGGCCCACGAGGACGCCGTCGACCCAGGCGCCGACGCCCGCGTGGTCGCGCTGGTCGACCTCCGTGTAGTGACGGATCTCCCGATCGGGGAGCCGTCGCCGCGAGCTGAAGTATCGGAAGTAGCGCGACTCCGGCGAGAGCCCGGCGTGGAGGGCGAGCAGCGCCTCGCCATCTCCCGGCTCGATCGCGCGAAGCACGGCGATCCGCCCGTCGCCGAGCCGGAGCTCGGCCGGCACCGGGGCCTCAGCCGGGCACCGGAGCAGCGCCCTCGCCTCCTCCATAGGCGGCGCGCAGCAGATCGGTCTCGGTGACGAGGCCGAGCGCCTCGCCGGTGCCCGCGACGACGGGCAGGCAACCGATCTTGTGGCGCAGCATCAGCTGCGCCGCCTGCCTGAGCGTGGTGGACGGCCCGACCGTGATCGGCTTCTTCGCCATCACCTCTCCGACGTTCACCGAGCGCAGGAACGCGCGCCGCTCCTGGGCGTCGAAATCGAGGGTGCGCGACAGCGCAGCGGCCAGCAGATCGCGCTGCGTCACCACGCCGACCAGCTGGCTCCCGTCCATCACCGGCATGTGCCGCACCCGGCCGAGCGCCATCACGTCGTCCACGAAGTCGAGTCGCTCGTCCGAGCGGACGCTCGCGTACTCGCGCTGCATCACCTTTTCGACGGTCGTTTCGGCCGACATCCCCTCGCCCCCTCTCTTCCTGGCAGCGTCCGGCGTACCGGACCCGCGCGTGGCGCGCTTCCTACCCCGTTCGCACGGTGAGCACGCCGCACGGCGCGTAGCGCAGCGTGCGCTCCGCCACGCTCCCGAGCAGCGCGTGCTTGAGGCCCGTGTGGCCGCGTGAGCCCGTCACGATGAGCTCGGCGGAGAGCCGCTCGGCCGAGTCCACCAGCGCCGCGTGCGCCGGGGTGGTGGCCAGCTCCGTGGTCACGGTCAGGCCCGTGAGGCCCTTGGCGCTCTCGTCGAGCTGACGCTGCGCCTCGCGTCGGGCTCCCTCGATGATGCCTTCGGGAATCGCGACCTCGTAGGGCGCGACCAGCGGCATCGGGACCTGGAGCGCATGCACCAGATGGAGCTTGGCGCCGAAGTCTCGGGCCCAGGCCGCCGCGGTGGCGATCGCGCCGCCGCCCCCGGCCGAGAAGTCGCTGCCCACGACGATCGTGCGCGGCGCTTCGGCCGCCTTCTCGCCCTTCACGGTCCACACCGAGCAGGGCGCGTATTCGACGGTACGTTCCGCGACGCTGCCGAGCACCACGTGCTTCAGGCCCGTGTGGCCGTGCGTGCCGACGACGACCAGGTCCGCCCCGATCTCGCGCGCGCGGTCGGCAATGGCGTGCGCCGCCGGCACGTCCCCGAGGTGGACGCTGCCGGTGAGACCCCGGGCCGTGACCGCCGCCTGGGCCTCGGCGAGCTTCTCCTGGGCGAGCTTGCGGGCCTCGCCGACCCAATCGGCCGGCACCACGACCGCGTAGGGCTCGAAGAGCGGCAGCGCCACCTCGAGCGCATGCACCAGGTGGAGCTCGGCCTTGCGTCGCGCCGCCAAAGCGAGGGCGGCGTCGAAGGCCTTGGCGGCCTGCTCGGAGAAGTCCGTGGCCACGAGGATTCGCTTCTGTCCGGCCATGCTCAGGCCTCCTTCGCGGCGCGGCGGGCTTCACGCTCCGCGCGCCGATAGAGTGTCTTGCGATCGATCCCGAGGATCCGCGCGGCCTGCACCTTGTTGCCAGCGGTCCGCTTGAGCACCTGCTCGGTGTAGAGCTCGTCCAGCTCGTGCAAGGTGAGGCCGCGTGCTGCGGCCTCGCGCAGGAAGTCGTCCTCGTGGGGCCGTGCGGCGGTCGCCGGGCCCGGTAGCGGGACGTCCTCGGGGCCGAGCGTGTCCGCATCGGAGAGAGCGAGCGCGCGTTCGACGACGTTCTCCAGCTCGCGCGCGTTGCCCCGCCACGGGTGCGCGGCCAGTCGCTGCATCGCCTCGGGGGAGAAGTAGCGCGCTCGGCCCTCGCCGTGCCGGCGCAGGAAGCCCTCCACCAGCGCCGGCACGTCCTCGGCGCGCTCGCGCAGCGGCGGAATGTGGAGCGGGATCACGTTCAAGCGGTAGAACAGGTCCTCGCGGAAGCGCCCCTCGGCGATCTCGGTCTCGAGGTCGCGGTTCGTCGCCGCAATGATGCGAACGTCGACGCGCACGGACTGGGTGCCCCCGACGGGACGGATCTCCCGATCCTGGAGCACGCGGAGCAGCTTGCCCTGGAGTGCGAGCCCCATGTCGCCGATCTCGTCGAGGAAGAGCGTGCCGCCGTCCGCCTTCTCGAAGAGACCGCGCTTGCTCGCATGCGCGCCGGTGAAGGCCCCGCGCACGTGTCCGAAGAGCTCGCTCTCGAGCAGCCCCTCCGGAATCGCCGTGCAATTGATGGGGACGAAGGCCTTCTCCGCGCGGTCGCCGTGGAAGTGGATCGCGCGGGCCACCACCTCCTTGCCGGTGCCGCTCTCGCCGGTGATCAGCACGGAGCTTCGCGAATGGGCGATGCGCTTGATCAACGCGAAGATCTCGCGCATGGCGGGGCTCTTGCCGATGAGACCGCCGAGCGAGGTGCTCTGGTCCACGGCCCGGCGCAGCTGCTCGTTCTCGAGCGCGAGCGCCCGATGCGCGAGGGCGCGCTCCACCGCCAGCACCACGGCGTCGGGCTCGAAGGGCTTGGTCAGGTAGTCGAACGCGCCGCTCCGCATCGCCTCGACGGCGGAATCGATGGAGCCGAACGCGGTCATCAAGACGACGGGCGTGTGGGGGCGCAGGCGGCGCAGCTGCCCCACCAGCTCGACGCCCGAGAGCCCGGGCATGCGCACGTCGGAGAGCACGGCGTCGAAGTCGCGCTCCGCCACGAGGGCAAGCGCCGCATCCGCGGACGGCGCCTCCTCCGCCTCGAGGCCCCGCTCCTTGAAGAGGGAAGTCAGCATCTCGCGCATGGCGCGGTCATCATCGACGACCAACAGCTGTCGCGGCCTGGTCATGACGGGGGTACTCAGCACGCCGCGTGCCAAGAATGGCGACACGAGAGCCGCTTTCGAGGCCACGGGCGGGGGCAGATTGTCCCATAGACCCCGTATATGGGTCAAGATGCCCCGTAAAGCCCCGGGCAGGCCCCCAATCTCAGCCGACCGGCAGCAGCAGGCAGAACTCCGTGCCGGACTC
>JBFIYM010000149.1:0-11229 GCA_041605395.1 Myxococcota bacterium
CAGCCGTCGGCCACCGAGATCTCGCCGCCTGCCAGCTCGAAGACCTGGCCCGTGACCTCCTTCGACTCCGCGCTCCCGAGCCAGACCACCAGCGGCGCGATGTTCGCCGGGTCCATGGCGTCGAAGCCCTGCTCGGGCGCCTTCATGGTGTCCGCGAAGACCTGCTCGGTCATGCGCGTGCGCGCCGAGGGCGCGATCGCGTTCGCGGTGACGCCGTAGCGGCCGAGCTCGACGGCCTGTACGAGGGTGAGCGTCGCGATGGCGGCCTTGGCGGCGGAGTAGGCGCTCTGGCCGACGCTGCCCTGGAGGCCGGCGCCCGAGCTGGTGTTGATGATGCGCGCGTCCGGCGCGCGGCCGGCCTTCGACTCGGCGCGCCAGTGCTCCGCGGCATGATGGGAGAGGCAGAAGTGGCCCTTCACGTGGACGCGGATCACCGCGTCCCACTCGTCTTCGCTGCAGGAGACGAACATGCGGTCGCGCACGAAGCCGGCGTTGTTCACGACCACGTCGAGGCGGCCGAAGCGCTCGAGGGTCTCGGCGACCAGCGCCCGGGTCTGGCCCCAGTCCGCGACGTCGGCTCCGTTCGCGAACGCCTCGCCGCCGCCCCGTTGGATCTCGGCGACGACCTGCTCGGCGGGCGTGGCGCCGCCGCCCGACCCGTCGAGCGCCACCCCGAGGTCGTTCACGACCACCTTCGCACCCTGCCGCGCGAACTCGAGCGCATGCGCGCGCCCGATCCCGCGCGCCGCACCCGTCACGATCACCACCCGCCCGTCACAAACTCCACTCAAGACATCCTCCCGTTAGAAAGGGGTCGGTCCTTTTCCGTTAGTTTTCGGGCCGGCACGAGTTTCTAACGAAACAGGACCGACCCTTTTCTTACGCGCGCTCCAGGATGGTTACGTTGGCCTGGCCGCCGCCTTCGCACATGGTCTGGAGGCCGTAGCGCGCGCCGCGGCGCTCCATCTCGTTCAGCAGCGTCGACATCAGGCGACCGCCGGTGGCGCCGATCGGATGCCCGAGCGCGATGGCCCCGCCGTTCACGTTGACCTTCGAGAGGTCCCAGTCGAGCTCCTTCTGCCAGGCCAGCACGACGGACGCGAACGCCTCGTTGATCTCGACCACGTCGATCTGGTCCTTCTTCATGCCTGCCTTGGCGAGCGCATGCTTCGTGGCCGGGATCGGTGCGGTCAGCATGTAGATGGGATCGTCGGCGCGCACGCTGATGTGGTGTACGCGCGCGCGCGGCCGGAGGCCGTGCGTCTTCACCGCAGCCTCGGAGGCGACCAGCAGCGCCGAGGCGCCGTCGCTGATCTGGCTCGACACGGCCGCGGTGAGGCGCCCGCCGTCCTGGAGCGGCTTCAGCTTCGCCATCTTCTCGAGCGTGGTGTCGCGGCGCGGTCCCTCGTCCTGGCGCACGTCGCCGAGCGGGGCGATCTCGCCCTCGAAGCGCCCCCCGTCGATGGCACGGATGGCGCGCTGGTGGCTCTCGTACGCGAAGCGCTCCATGTCGTCGCGCGAGATGTCCCACTTCTCGGCGATCATCTCGGCGCCGCGGAACTGGGAGACCTCCCCGTTGCCGTAGCGGGCCACCCAGCCCTCCGAGCCCGAGAAGGGATCGCTGAAGCCGAGCGGCTCCGCGAGCGTCATCGCCGACGAGATCGGAATGGCGCTCATGTTCTGCACGCCGCCCGCGACCAGCAGGTCCGCGGTGCCGCTCATCACGCCCTGCGCTGCGAAGTGCACGGCCTGCTGCGAGGAGCCGCACTGGCGGTCGATGGTCACGCCCGGCACGTGCTCGGGGAGCCCCGCGGCGAGCCAGCAGGTGCGCGCGATGTCGCCGGCCTGCGGGCCCAGCGTGTCGCAGCAGCCGAAGATCACGTCCTCGACCGCAGCCGGGTCGATGCCGGTGCGCGCGACGAGCGCCCGGAGCACGTGCGCACCGAGGTCGGCCGAGTGCACCTGGGCGAGGCCGCCCCCGCGCTTTCCGACCGGGGTCCGCACCGCATCGATGATGTACGCCTCAGCCATGTTCATGCGCCTCCGAGAAAGGTGGTGCCGGGGCCGATCGGCAGGCCGTCCTCGAGGACGGCGCGCCGCACGCGCCCCAGATGGAAGGGACTTCGCCCCCACGCCTGCTCCAGCGACCAGGCCCGTCGCATCCAGAGGTGGAGGTCCTGCTCCCAGGTGTAGCCGATCGCGCCGTGGGCCTGGAGCGCGTTCTTGGCCCCGAGGGCCGCGGCCTCCGAGGCCGCGAGCTTGGCCATCGAGACGTGGGTGGCGCGGTTCGGCGAGCCGTGCGCCACCGACCAGGCCGCGCGCCACACCACCGGGCGCGCGTATTCGAGCTTCACCTTCACGTTGGCGAGCATGTGCTTCACGGCCTGGAAGCTGCCGACGGGCTTGCCGAACTGCTTGCGCTCGGAGGTGTAGGCGACGGCTTCGGCGATGAGCCGGTCGCAGACGCCGAGCGCGCTGGCGGCTGAGCCGAGGGCGCCGCGGTCGAGGGCGGCTTCGAGCAGCGTCCGAGCGCGCGCGCCCTCCGCCACGCGGGTGGCAGGGCGCGCATCGAAGGCGACGCTGGCGATTCGGCGCCCCGGGTCGTTGGCGGGCTGGGGGGTGATGCGGGCCTCGTCGCGCGCGACGGCGTGGAGCGCGCCGTCGTCGCTCGGGAGCAGCAGGAGGTCGGCGCTCTCGGCATCCTCCACGAACGGGCTCACGGGGTGTCCGACCGCCACGACCGCCTCGCCCGCCGCGATGCGCGGCAGCCACTCCTCCGCGAGCGCCCCACCGATCTCGCCGAGCAGCGGGGCGGCAACCGCCGCCGTCGCGATCAACGGCGCGGGGAGCGCGGCACGCCCGGCCTCCTCGAGCAGCAGCACCAGCGTGGTCTCGTCGAAGCCCATGCCGCCCTGCGCCTCGGGCACGAGGAGCCCCGTCACGCCGACCTCGGCGAGCTTCTTCCACAGCTCGGGCGAGCGACCGGCCGGCGCCTGCCAGGTCGCGCGCACCGCCTCGGGCGTGCACTCCTTCGCGAGGAAGTCGCAGACCGTCTCCTGGAACAGCAGCGGGTCGTCCTGGTGGCGGAAGTCCATGGCTATCTCGGGAGCCCGAGGATGCGCTCGGCCACGATGTTGCGCTGGATCTCGTTGGTGCCGGCGTAGATCGGGCCGGAGAGCGCGAACAGGAAGGAGTCGAGCCAGCCGCCGACCCCGTCGGCCGCGGGGGCCTCGGGCAGGAGCTCGCCGCGGTCGCCCAGGATCGAGAGGGCCAGCTCGTGCATGCGGATGTCGAGCTCGCTCCAGAAGATCTTGTTGAGGCTCGCCTCGGCGCCGATCTTGCCGCCGGCCAGCAGGCGCGAGACGGTGCGGTAGGTCTCGAGCGTGTAGGCCTCGGCGCCCATCCAGCAACGCACCACGTCGTCGCGGACAGCGTCGCTGGCAGCGGCGTCGTTCTCGCGGAGCAGCGCGACCAGCCGCGCGGCCGTGTCCTGGAAGCGCGCGGGGCTGCGCAGCATGAGGCCGCGTTCGAAGCCGGCCGTCGACATCGCGACGCTCCAGCCCTGGCCCTCTTCGCCGAGCCGGTTCGCGACGGGCACGCGCGCCCCGTCGAAGAACACCTCGGCGAAGCCGGTCTCCCCGTCGAGCTGCGCGATCGGGCGGACGGTGACGCCCGGCGTGTCGAGCGGCACCAGGATGAAGGTGAGCCCGCGGTGGCGCTCCGACTCGGGATCGGTGCGGAACATGCCGAACAGCCAGTCCGCGAAGGCGCCGCGCGAGGCCCAGGTCTTCTGGCCCTGGATCACGTAGTGGTCGCCGTCGCGGATCGCGGTCGTGGTGATCGCGGCCATGTCGGACCCGGCGTTCGGCTCGCTCCAGCCCTGGGCCCAGACCTCCTCGGACGACGCCATCTTCGGCAGGAAGCGCGCCTTCTGCTCGGGCGTGCCGTACTCCATGATGGTCGGGCCGAGCAGGAAGATCCCGTTCTGGTTGATGCGCTTCGGCGCGCGCGCGCGGTAGTACTCCTCCTCGAAGACGAGCCACTCGAGTAGGTTCGCGCCGCGCCCGCCGTACTCCGTGGGCCAAGGCACCATCGCCCAGCCGCCCGCGTTGAGTCGCTTCTCCCACGCGCGGTGCGCGCGCGCCCCCTCGGCCGTGTCGAAGGAGGCGAGCGGATCCCTGGGCACGTTCGCCTCGAGCCAGGCTCGGGCCTCCGCGCGGAACTCGTTCTCGCGCTCTCCGTACGTCAGATCCATGAATTCACCCGGTGTTCATTCCTTGTCGAACTTGGCGTCGCGTTTCTCGACGAAGGCGTCGCGGGACTCCTGGGAGTCGGGGAGGGTGTAGAGCTCGAGGGTGAAGCCCTGCTCGTAGCGGTAGCTCTGCTTCACGTCGAGCAGCTCGATGCCGTTGAGCGCCTGCTTGGCGAGCCGCACCGCGCGCGGGCTCTTGCTCGCGATCGTCGCCGCCAGCTCGAGCGCGGCATCGCGCAGCTTCTCGCGCGACACGACCGCGAAGATGCCGCCGAGCCGGTACCCCTCCTGCGCCGTGAGCGGCTCGCCCGTCAGCAGCATGTGGCGCGCGCGCTGCACGCCGAACATACGCATGGCGTGGGTCGCGCCGCCCATCGCGCCGCGGTCGATCTCCGGCAGGCCGAACGTCGCGTCCTCCGACGCCAGCACCAGGTCGCTGTTGCCCGCGATGCCGATGCCGCCGCCCAGGCAGTAGCCGTGCACGGCGCTGATCACCGGCACCGGACAGTCGTAAACGGCCGCGAAGGTGTCGAAGCAGGCGCGGTTCACGGGCACGATCAGGCTGCCGTCCTTCGCCAGCTCCTTCACGTCGACGCCCGCCTGGAAGCCACGTCCCTCGGCGCGGATCACGACGACGCGCACGGCTTCGTCCTGCCCCAGCCCCTGGATCGTGCTGGCGAGCGCCGCCCAGGCCTTCGAGTCGAGCGCGTTCACCGGCGGGTTGTCGATCACCAGCTCCGCGATGCCGCGCTCGTCGACGTTGACGTGGAATGCCATGACGCTCCCTCAGACGGTGGCGCCGAGCTGGAGCCGCTTCAGCGTCTCCTCGGCCTCGTCCATGATGCGCGCCACCAGGGCGGCGCAGCTCGGGCGGTCTTCGATCAGCCCGGTCACCGTGCCGCTCGGCAGGTAGCCGTGCACGGGGTCGCCGTCCTGCATGGCGCGCTTCGCCAGGATCGGCGCGTTCGCGGCCATCACCAGCTGCGAGCGCGTGAGGCGCTCGTTCTTGCGCAGGGCCAGCGCCGTCCGCAGCAGCGCCAGCGGCGAGGCGCCCGTCGCCGCACGCAGCTCGACGGCGTTTTTGAACGCGAGCCAGAGCTTCGCGAGCGGCGAGGCGCCCTCGAGCCTTCGCAGCAGCTCGTTCACGATCACGCGCTGCGGGAGCCCGTCGATCTCGGTCGTCACCACGACGTCCCCGAGCCCCGCCCGGACGTAACGATCCGTGGTCACCGCCGGCACCGGGCTCTCGGCCGTCAGCAGGAAGCGCGTCCCCATCGCGATTCCGGCGGCCCCCCACGCCAGCGCCGCCACCAGCCCGCGCCCGTCCTGGAAGCCGCCCGCCGCGATGATCGGCGCGTCGACCAGCCGCGTGCAGGCGGGGACCAGCAGCGAGGTGGGGATGCTGCCCGTGTGCCCCCCGCCCTCGGCGCCCTGCGCGATCACCGCGTCCGCACCGAGCGCGACGGCCTTCTCGACGTGGCGCGGCGCGCCGCAGGTGGGGATGCAGAGCACGCCGGCGTCCTTGAGGCGTCCGATCAGCTTCGCGTCCGGCGAGCGGTTGTAGCCGGCGGCCCGCACGCGGCGCCGCACGATCGCCTCCGTGATCACGTCGGCGCCCGGCGCGTCCATCAGGAAGTTCACGCCGAAGGGCTTGTCGGTGAGCTCCTGGACCCGGGCGATCGCGGCCTCGACCTCGGGCGGCGGGATGGTCGCCGCCGCCAGGAAGCCGATCGCGCCCGCGTTCGACGCCGCGGCCACCAGCTCGGGGGTGGCGACCCAGCCCATACCGGTCTGCACGATCGGTGCCCGGATGCCGAGCAGATCACAGAGCCGGGTGTGGAGGGGATGGCCGGGGGGCAAGCGCAGGCTCCTGGCTAGGCGCGGACTTCCTTGTTCGAGAAGCCTTCCGGATCGATGCGTTCGCGGATCAGCGCCAGCTCGGCGTCGGTCGGAAGGCGCGTCTCGGGCACGTCGCCCGGGATCGCGAGCTCGAAGCCCGTCGCCTTCACCACGTCGTCGACGCTCACGCCCGGGTGCACGGAAGCCAGCCGCATGCGGTGGTCCGGCGTCGCGAAGTCGAAGACGCCGAGGTTCGAGATCACGCAGCGAAGGTCGTGGAAGCGGGCGCTCTGCTCACCGAGCGACGCGGCGCGGTCGTAGCCGAGGCCCGACACGACGTCGACCTTGTCCACGAACACCTGCGGCGAGTGTCGCGGCACCCAGTAGCTCGTGCGGTGCGAGATCGTATTGCCGGGCGCGCCGCGCATGCCGAGCAGCTGCGCCTTCGGCTTCGCATGCGGGCCGATGCAGGCGAAGTTCTGGTTGCCGAAGCGGTCGATCTGGCTCGCCACCATCATCACGTGGCGGCGCCCGCCCCAGAGCAGGTCGAAGACGCTGCGGAAGGGCAGCCAGCTCTCGACGACCGGGGTCGGCGCGGGGCCGCTCACGGGCAGCACGGTCTCCACCAGCGAGGCGATGCCGTCGGTCAGCAGCAGGTCGGGCTCGAAGCTGAGCTTGGCGAGCCGCGCGCCCACCGAGGGCACGGTGCCGAAGCAGCTGACCAGGATCTCGCCGTCGCCGCGGAAGGCGTCGGCCACGGCGGCGGCGCAGATCTCGGCGCGGGTCACGTCCGACATCAGGCCTTCCCTCGCTCGCGGACCTTCGCCTGGTACTCCGTCTCGGGAACGTCGAGCCACTCGGCCTTGAACTTCTGCCAGCCCTCCTCGTCCTTGGCGCTGGCCGCGTACTCGCGTTGGAAGGCTTCGTCGCGCCCGTAGTCGGGCGGGCACTCGGTGAAGTGCGCGCCGCCCGGGGCCTCGATCACACCGTCCACCATGGTGCGGTTGATGCGCAGCGTGTGGAGCGAGCCCTCGGCGAGCAGGTCCTTCGTCTCCACCAGCTTCTCGCAGGAGACGAAGCGCTTCTGCGCGGCCATCAGGAACATGTCGTCGAAGTAGAAGTCCGGGCCCAGGTATTGCGCGTTCCCGCGCGCGTCGGCGCGGTTCATGTGCACGAACGCCACGTCGAGCGGGAGCGCGGGCATGGCGACGAGCTCCTCGCCGTCGGCGTAGGGCGAGCGCACGGTACGCAGCTCGGGATTGATCTCCATCACGCTGGTGCCGAGCCCCGAGCGCGTCGGCAGGAACGGCAGCCGCAGCGAGGCCGCGTAGAGCCCCCACTGGAGCATGCCCTCGTCGAGCTCGCGCACCTCCGGGATGGCGCCAGCCTGGCGCGCCGCGCGGAAGTGCGGCTCGAGCGGGATCGAGTCGAGGGACACGAAGCCGTAGATCAGCCGCTTGATCTTGCCGGCCTTGCAGAGGAGGCCCACGTCGGGCCCGCCGTAGGTCACGAGCGTCAGGTCGCGGAGCGGCGAGCGCAGGATCTCGCGGACGATCGACATGGGCTTGCGGCGCGAGCCCCAGCCGCCGATCCCGACCGTCATGCCATCCTTCAAGGTGGCGACCGCTGCGCTTTCCGAGGTCCGTTTATCCATGGAGTTCCGCGTGTTTAGCGCGGCAAGCCCGGTCCCGCGCGGGCTTCCCCGAGTCGGGGGCGCATTTCAATAACGAGACGTATCGTATCGCTTCATGGCAAAGATGTCCCACGGCCGGGCCATGACCTGGCTGGCCGACCAGGCCCCCGACCGCGTCGCCGTCGTCCACGGCACGGAGCAGGCCACCCGCGCCGCGCTCGAGCGCCGCTCGAACCGGCTCGCGAGGGCCTACGCCGAGCGCGGGGTCGGCCGCGGTGCGCTGGTCACGATCGCGCTCCCGAACGGGATCGAGTTCCTGGCGGCCACCCTCGCCGTCTGGAAGCTCGGCGGCTCGCCCCAGCCCGTCTCCGCCCGCCTCCCCGAGGCCGAGCGGCGCGCCATCGTCACGCTCGCCAAGCCGGCGCTGATCGTGGGCGCCGAGCCGGGCGCCTACGGCGATGCCTTCCCCTCGGTGCCGGCCGGCTTCGCGCCCGACCCGGCGCTCTCCGACGAGCCGCTCCCCGACGTCGTCCCGCCGAACGTGCGGACGATGACGTCGGGCGGCAGCACCGGGCGCCCCAAGCTGATCGTCGACCTCACCCCCGCGCTCGTGGACCCCGAGGTCGCCGAGAACGGCATGCAGGTGCGCGGCACCACCCTCGTGCCCGGCCCGCTCTACCACGCCGGCCCCTTCATCGTCTCCTGGCAGTGCCTGCTCTCGGGCGGCACGCTGATCCTGCTGTCGCGCTTCGACGCCGAGGAGTGCCTGCGCCTCGTGGAGCGACACCGGGTCGACTGGGCGCTGTTCGTGCCGACCATGATGCAGCGCATCTGGAAGCTCCCCGACGAGGTGCGCGCGCGCTACGACGTGTCCTCCCTTCGTCGCGTGATGTGCACGGGCGCGCCGAGCCCGGCCTGGCTGAAGCGCGCCTGGATCGACTGGATCGGGCCCGAGAAGGTCTGGGAGGCCTACGGTGGGACCGAGCGCATCGCCGGCACGCTGATCTCCGGCAGCGAGTGGCTCCTGCACCCCGGCTCCGTCGGCAAGCCGCCGCCCGAGCGCAAGATGCGCATCCTGCGCCCCGACGGCAGCGCCTGCGCGCCCGGCGAGGTGGGCGAGATCTACATGATGCCGGCGGGGGGACGCGGCACGACCTACCGCTACATCGGCGCCGAAGCGGAGGCCACGCCCGACGGCTGGGAGACGGTCGGCGACATGGGGTGGCTCGACGAGGACGGCTACCTCTACCTCGCCGATCGCAAGAGCGACATGGTCGTGGTCGGCGGCTCGAACGTGTACCCGGCCGAGGTGGAGGCGGCGATCGACGCGCACCCTGCGGTGCGCAGCTCGGCCGTGATCGGGCTGCCCGACGAGGACCTCGGCAGCCGGCTCCACGCCATCGTCGACGCGCCCGCGAGTGTCTCCGAAGCCGCGCTGCGCGAGCACCTGGCCGAGCGTCTCGTGGTCTACAAGATCCCGAGGAGCTTCGAGTTCGTGCGCGAGCCGCTGCGCGACGACGCCGGCAAGGTGCGGCGCTCGGCGCTCCGGGCGGAGCGCCTCGCGACGTCATGAGCCCCGACGCGGTCGCCTTCGACGACGGCGTCCGGCAGCGCACGCGCGCCGAGCTCGCCGATCGCACCACGCGCTGGGCGCGCCTGCTGCGCGAAGGGCTCGGCCTCGCGCCGGGCGCCCACGCCGCGCTCCTGATCGGGAACCGCGCCGAGGCCGTGGAGGGCGTGCTCGCCGCGATCCATGCCGGCGTCTGGATGACGCCGGTCAACTGGCACCTCACCGCCGACGAGGTCGCCTACGTCGTGCGCGATTCCGGCGCGCGCGTGCTCTTCACCGACCCGGAGCACGCGGCGACCGCGCGCGCCGCCGCTCCCGAGGGCGTCACGGTCCTGGTCGCCGGCGAGGAGCTCGATCGGGCCCTCGCGTCGGCGAGCGACGCGCCCATGCCTCTCGAGGGTCCGGCCGGCGGGAACATGATCTACACGAGCGGCACCACGGGACGGCCGAAGGGCGTGCGCCGCGCCGTGCCCGCCACGCTCGGCGCCGCGCTCGAGGCGCAGCGCGCCTACGCGCGCTCGATCGCCTGCGACGGCTCGGGCCCGCACCTCGTGACCGGCCCGCTCTACCACGCCGCGCCGCTGATGTTCGCGATCTACGACGGGGCGTGCGGGGCGCCGATCCACGTGCTGCCGCGCTGGGAGGAGCGCGAGGCGCTGCGCTGGATCGCCGAGCGCGAGGTCCACCATACGCACCTGGTGCCGACCATGTTCGTGCGCCTGCTGAAGCGTCTCCCGGAGGAGGAGCGCGCGGCGTTCCGGGCGCCGGCCCTGCACACCGTCCTGCACGGCGCGGCGCCGATCGCGCCCGAGGTGAAGCGCCGCATGATCGCCTGGTGGGGGCCGATCCTCTACGAGTACTGGGGAGGCACCGAGGGCGGCGTCACCACCTTCATCGACTCGAGCGAGTGGCTGGCCCACCCGGGGAGCGTCGGGCGGGCGCTCCCGCACTTCGAGGTCTTCGCGGTGGACGAGGGCGGCCGGCGCCTCCCGCCCGGCGCAGAGGGCGCGCTCTACGCGCGTCACCGGAGCACGGCGGACCTGTTCGCCTACCACGACGACCCGGGCAAGACCGCCGCCGCGTTCCTCGACCCCCACACGCACACCCTCGGCGACGTGGGCGCGGTGGACGCCGAGGGCTTCGTCCACCTCGCCGACCGCAAGTCGCACACCATCATCTCGGGCGGCGTGAACATCTATCCCGCCGAGATCGAGGCCGTGCTCCAGGAGCACCCGGCCGTGGCGGACGTCGCCGTGTTCGGCATCCCGGACGACGAGTGGGGCGAGCAGGTGAAGGCGGCCGTCGAGCTGCTGCCCGGGCGCGAGCCCACGCCGGCCCTCGCCGCCGAGCTGATCGCCTTCGCGCGCACGCGGCTCGCGGCCTACAAGGCGCCGCGCTCGATCGACTTCGAGGCGACGCTGCCGCGCACGCCCGCCGGGAAGCTCTACGTGCGTCGGCTCCGGGACCCCTACTGGGTGGGGCGGGAGCGGCGTATCTAGGGGCTGGGCGCGAGCTGCGGCGTGCGTCTACGAGCCGGGCGCCGCGAGCGGGGGAGCGTCGAGCGTGATTCCGCGCGCCAGGTCCTGGAGCATGAGATCCACCATGTGGCGGTCGTGGTCGCTCAGGTGGGACTCGCGGGTGAGGTCGCTCAGGCGATGGGCCCGCGTCTGGTACTCGCCTTCGAAGTCGCGCATGCGTTCCCGATCGGGAAACTCGCCCTCCCGGAAGCGGTAGCCGCGCAGGTTCCGCAGCACCCACGGGCCGGCGCTCTCGGCGTCGTGCAGCACCTTGCCGTAGAGCTCGAGCGGCACCACGCGGCGGCCGCTCGAAAGGTCGCCTTTGAAGCTCGCATGGCCCACGGGCCGGCCCGCGGCGTCGAAGAAGTTCGCATCGATCCGGTAGAAGCCGGGCACGTCGACGTCGAGGCCGGCCTCG
>JBFIYM010000150.1:0-11181 GCA_041605395.1 Myxococcota bacterium
ACTTGACGTCTTGACGAACGTCCCCGTCAGGCGCGTCCCCGTCAGGCGCGGCGGTTCTGGAGGGCGACGCCGTGCTTGTGGGCGAGGCGGTAGAGGGCCGCCCGGCTGCGGCCGAGCTGCTGCGCGGCGCGCGCGATGTTGCCGCCGTGCTCGCTGAGGGCGCGGAGCAGGGCCTCGCGCTCCTCGCTGCGATGGCGCTCGCGCAGCACGGCGACGCTCATGCGCACCTCCCCGAGCACCGCGTTCACCTCCTCCCCGCTAACCTCGCTTCCGGCGCTGAAGGCGAGCGCCCGCTCCACCACGCGCCGCAGCTCGGCCACGTTGCCCGGCCAGCGCGTCGCCCGTAGCGCCTCGAGCGCCTCCGGCGAGAGGGTGTGCGAGGGCCGTCCGAGCTCGCGGGCGATCTCCACCGCGAAGTGGCTGGCGAGATCGGTGACGTCGCCGCGCCGCTCGCGCAGGGTCGGCACCTGGACGGCGAAGCGCAGCAGCGCGCCCCCGAAGCCGGCCTCGAAGCCCTCCTCGTAGGCCCGCAGCGGGAACGCCGCGGACGCCGTGGCCAGCACGCGCGGCCCGAGCCCGCGGCCGCGCGCGATCCGGCTCCAGTAGCCCTGTTCCTCCGCGTCGAGCCCGTCCACGTCCACGAGTATCACGCTGCCGCGCGCCGGGAGCCCGCCGCGCGCCGTGGAGGTGCGCGCATCCAGCTCGAGCAGGGGGGCGTCCGGCCAGGGGCCGATCGCGTGCAACGCGCGCGCCGCCCGGCGGCGCCCGCTGCCGGGCTCACCGCTGAACAGGACCGGAAAGGGCAGCCCGGCGAGCCCGAGCAGCTGGCTCTTGAGGCGCCCGAGCGCGGCGCTCGAGCCGATCAGGTGGCGGTCGAGGCGCTCGCGCAGGGCTGCGCGTTCGCTGCGTCGCAGCGGAGCCGGCCTGTTGGCGGAACCATCCCGTGCCATTCCCGTCCTCCTCCTCCCAGCGAGGTCGGAGCCATGCTAGGCGCGGGCCGCGTGTCTCTGCGCCATCAAAGTGCGAGAAAGATCGTCACGCCTCGAGCTTGAGCACCCGCAGCGCGTTCTCCCGCAGGAACTTGGGCCAAACGTGGTCGCGGAAGGGGACGTCCTTCATCTCGGTCATGATGCGCTCGAGCGAGAGCCCCATCGGGAAGTAGCCGGCATAGAGGATCTTGTCGGCGCCCCGGGTGTTGGCGTAGTCGATGATGGCCTTGGGATAGTGCTTGGGCGCGAAGGCGCTCGTGGCGTAGTGGAGCCCCGGCCACTTGAGCATGAGCTTCACGGCCAGCGCCTCCCAGGGCTCGCAGCCGTGGAAGGTCACGAGGCGGAGCTCGGGGAAGAACCAGCAGACCTCGTCGAGGTGCTCCACGTGCTGGCAGTGCATCGGCACGCGCGGCCCCGGCACGCCGGCGTTCACGAAGTAGGCGATGTCCAGCTCGCAGGCCTTTGCGTAGAGCGGATAGAAACGGGCGTCGTTGATGGCGATCTGCGGATGGAGGCCCGCCGGGAACGTCGAGATGGCCTTGATCCCGAACTCCTCGTGCATGCGCGTCACGAGGCGAACGGCCTCCATGCCCTGGCTCGGATCCACCTGGAGCGTCGCGAAGAAGCGGTCCGCGTGCTGCTTCAAGGCCCTGCGGCCCACCTCCGTCTGCGGGCTGGTGGGCGCACGCTCGATGCCCCACTTGTCCATCTCCTCGAGGGTGACCTCGATCGGGTCGCGGTCCTTGCCCCAGTCGTAGGGGACGCCCTTGAACATGTACTCGACCGGGAAGGTGCTCTCCTTCGACGCCTTGTCCTTCGTTTGCTGGCGGATGAAGTCGTAGGTCTTCTCGTGGTCCGTGATCGGGAAGCCGAGCATCAGGTCGACGATCGGCAGCTTGGGCATGGGCATGTCACTTCCCCTCGAAGTCGGGCTTCTTCCTGGCGGCCATGGCGGCATAGCCCTGGGCCATGTCGTCGGACGTGAATAGCGGCGCCGCGCTCGCGGCCTCGAAGCGCAGCGCCTCGGCGAGGCCCCGCTCCGCCTGGAAGTTGATCGTGCGCTTGATGCCCTGGACGGCGAGGGGCGCGTTCGCGGCGATCTCCTCGGCGAGCGCGCGCACGTGGGGCAGCAGTCGGTCGCGCGGCACGACCTCCTGCACGATGCCGATCTCGCGGGCGGTGGCGGCGTCGATGCGGCGGCCCGTGAAGGCCAGCAGTCGCGTCCAGCCGGCCCCGATCTCGGTCACGAGTCGCAGGTCGCCCCCGGCGTCGATCGAGACGCCCACCTTGGGCTCGGGCAGCGCGAACTCGGCGTCGTCCGCGGCGATGCGCACGTCGCCCATCATGGCGATCTCGAGTCCCGCGCCGAGGCAGTGGCCGTGGATGGCCATCAGCACCGGCTGCGGCAGGTTCGCGAGCACGTGGAAGCGCTCGTGGACGTGACGGAAGCGCTCGTAGTAGTTCCGGGTCTTCTCGGCTGGCGAGCGCCCCGTGATGCGATCGGCCGGCATGCCGAGGTCCACCCCGGCGCAGAAGGAGCGGCCCTCCGCGCGGACCACCACCACGCGCACGTCGTCACGGAAGCGCAGCGCGTCGGCGTGCGCCGCGATCTGGCGCGCCGACTCCCAGCTCCAGGCGTTGCGCTTCTCGGGCCGGTTCAGCACCAGCGTCGCGATCGGGCCGTCGACCTCGAGATCGATGTAGGACGGGGCGTCGCTCACTCCGCGCCCTCCTGTCCGAAGGGCGGCTTGCCGAGCTGGTCCCGGATCGGCACGAAGTCCGGCTGGCGCAGCGCGCGCCGCTGCCAGTTGGCGCCGTCCACGACCAGCGTGTGCCCACTCACGTAGGCCGCGTACGGTGAGGCCAGGTAGGTGGCGGCCCAGCCGAGCTCGCGCAGGCGACCGGTGCGCCCGGCCGGGCTGCTGGCCTCCTCGCTGGCGCGGTCGCCCCGCCCCGGCACGGCGCGGATGTTCGCGGTCTCGTCCTCGTGCGGGAACAGGCCCGGCACCAGGCCGTTCACGCGGACGCCGTAGGGGCCCCACTCGACGGCGAGCGTCTCGGTCAGGTTCTTGACGCCCGCCTTCGCCGCCGCCGAGTGCGCGAAGCCCGGGCCGCCCGTCCAGGCGTAGGAGGCGCCGATGTTCACGATCGCACCGGGGGTCCGCGCCGCGATGTGACGGCGCCCGAACTCGCGCGCGCAGTAGAAGGTGCCGTTCAGCACGATGTCGACGACGGTGCGCCAGCCGTTCGGCGAGAGGTCCTCGGCGGGCACCGGGAAGTTCCCGGCCGCGTTGTTGATCAGGACGTCGGCCGGGCCGAGCCCCGCCTCGACCGCGTCGAAGGCGGCCGCCACCTGCTCGGGCTGGCGGATGTCGCAGGCCACGCCGAGTGCCTTCGCGCCGAGCGATTCGACGGCGGCGACGCCCGCCGCCCGGTGCTCGTCCTTGCGCGAGAGGATCGCGAGCTTCGCCCCGAGCCGGGCGAACTCGAGCGCGATGGCCTTGCCGAGCCCCGTGCCCCCCCCCGTCACCACCACCGTCGCTCCGTCGAACGACCCGAGCGGCAGCGCGTGCGCGCCGAGCGGGGGAGGCTCGGGCAGGGGCATACGCTGGGTCTCCTTCGGTTCGGGTCGGTCCGCCGGGCGAGCACCAGAGGGTGCGATGGGCATCCGTTCCCGTCAATTCGGGTACCTTCGCCCCCCGGCATGCGCGACGTCGACACCGGGACCGAGGAGCTGCTCTGCCGCGTCGAGGAACGCGTGGCCACGCTCACGCTCAACCGGCCGGATGCGAAGAACGCGCTCACCCTGCCCATGAAGCAGGCGCTCGCGACGCTGCTGCCGAAGCTGGCCGAGGACGCGGCGGTCTGCGCGGTGCTGCTGACGGGTGCGGGCCGCGCATTCTGCGCAGGCGGCGATACCAAGCGGATGGCACGCGAGGGGGCGCCCCCGTCGCCCGAGGAGCGGAAGCTGCAGCTGCGCTGGGAGCACGGCATCCCGCTGGCGTTGCACCGGATGCCGAAGCCGACCCTGGCGGCGTTGCCCGGCGCCGCGGCCGGCGCCGGCTTCTCGTTGGCGCTCTCCTGCGACCTTCGCATCATGGCCGAGAGCGCGTTCGTGACGACCGCGTACGTGAAGCTCGGCCTCTCGGGGGACTACGGGGCGAGCTGGTTCCTGACGCGGCTCGTCGGGCCCATGCGCGCGCGAGAGATCCTGTTCCTCGGCGAGCGCCTCTCCGCGGCGGAGTGCGCGGCGATCGGCCTCGCCAACCGCGTGGTGCCCGACGCCGAGCTCGAGGCGGCGGCGCGCGAGCTGGCCGAGCGCCTCGCGAACGGCCCGCCGATCGCGCTCCGCTACATGAAGGACAACCTCAACCGCGCGCTCGACGCGGACCTCGAGACCGTGCTCGAGCTCGAGGCCGGGCGCATGGTGGATGGCGCCACCACCGACGACTACGTCGAGGCCGTGCGCGCCTTCCATGAGGGACGCAAGCCCGACTTCAAGGGACGCTGACTTCACCGGTTCCACGAGGAGATCGCATGTCCGACGGCGCCGACGCAGTGAAGCTGGGCTTCGATGGCGACATCGCCATCATCAGCTACGACCGGCCCGAGAAGCACAACGCCGCGACCGACGCCATGGATCAGCGCCTGTTCGAGATCCTCGGCGAGCTGCACCAGCGTCCGGGGCTCCGGGCCGTGATCTGGCGCGGCGAAGGCGCCTCGTTCTCCTCGGGACGCGACACCTCCCAGCTCGGGGTCCGCACGGAGGACATCAGCGACTTCGAGTTCATCGAGCGCGGCCACCGCGGCACGCGGCAGCTGTTCTCGCTGCCCGTGCCGACCCTGGTGGCCCTCAAGGGCTGGGTGATCGGGGGCAGCCTGGAGCGCGCCCTGCTCTGCGATCTGCGCGTCGCGGGGGAGAGCGCCAAGCTGCGGCTGCCCGAGATCGCCCACGGCGTGGTGCCCGACTCGGGCGGCACGGCCAGGCTGTTCCAGATGGCCGGCCACGGCCTCGCCGCCGACCTCGCGCTCACGGGGCGCGTGATGACGGCCGAGGAGGCGCTCCGACACGGCGTGGTGTCGCGCGTCGTGCCCGACGAGGCGCTCGACGAGACGGTGCTCGAGATGGCCCGCGCCATCGCCCGCGCGCCCACGTTCACGGTCGCCATGTTCCTGCGCACGCTGCGACGGCTCGCGAACCCGCTCGTCGAGCACTCGCTGGCCGAGGAGTCGGTCGCGCAGAGCCTCGTGTTCGGCTCGGCCGACTACCAGGAGATGAAGGCGGCCCGCAAGGAAGGGCGCGAGCCCCGCTACCGGGGCCGCTGAGCCCGCGCCCAGAGGCGCGGCCACAGGAAGCCCGCGCGCTCGCGGTAGTCGGCATAGGCCGGATGGTGCGCGGCGAGGCGCCCCTCCTCCACGCGCGCGCGCCAGCTCTGGAGACCCGTGAAGAGCAGCGCGGAGCCGAGCGCCCAGGGGGAGGACCAGGCGATCACGTAGCCCCACACCGCGACCATCTCGCCCAGGTAGAGCGGGTGGCGGACCCAGCGGTAGAGCCCGCTGGTGACCAGCTCGCGCACCTCGCTGAAGATGCTGAAGGAGCGACCGAGGCTCCACATCGCCACCACGGCGAACGCCTCTCCGGCCGCCATGATCGAGAGCCCGACCACGGGGTCGGCGTCGAAGCCGGGGCGCCACAGGAAGTCGGAGCTTCCCGGCCAGAGCCGTTCGAGCCAGCGCACGAGCGTGCTCGGCGGATACTGGGCCAGCGGCAGCGCCGAGCAGACCAGCGGGAGCAGGATCTCGACCGGGCGGCTGGCGAGGGCGATGGCCGGCCGGCGCCGCCAGTAGGCCGACCAGAACAGGATCGCGAGCAGCGTCAGCAGCGCCCAGCGCACCACCTCGACCCGGTGGGCGTCGAGGGTCGGCCAGAGCGTGAACTGCCGCGCCACGACGAGCGCGAAGACCACGAAGCCGGTCCAGCGGCCGACCGAGTCCTGGAGCTCGCGCGCACGCGAGGTCATGGGGTTCCCACCCCACGGCTCAAGCCACCGCGCCACCTCACCGACTACCCTTCTGGACGCCCCGGCCGGGGCTCGAAACGTGAGGATCCCCAGAATGTTCCGGCATCCGCTGCACTCGTTTCTCCGCCTCGTGATGGCATTCTCGCTCAGCGCCGCGGCGCCTGCCCTCGCCGCTCCCGATGTGACCCAGGTGACCCTCACGGTGACGTTCGCCGAAGTGTCGAGCGGCGCCCCCGAGATCGACGCCGTCTTCCGAGTGGTGGGAATGGAGCTCAACAACGGCACGATCAAGTTCCCGAGCGCGCCCGGGGTCTCGATTCCGCTCCAAGACGACGCGGGCGACCTCGTGCTGGGCGTAACGTTCCAGAGCCAGGCCGAGCTCGACCTCGCGCTGCCGGCGGGCAACTACGCCCTCTCGCTGAACAACGGCAACGTGACTGCGAACATCGCCTACGACGGCCGGCCCCCCGTTCCTTCGCCCAACATCTCGTTCCCGGGCGCCGGCGAGGTCATCGTCCCGGGGGCCGTGGACGTGCTCTTCACCGCGTGCGGCTTCCAGTGCAGCGGGCTCGGATCCGTGGTCGGCGTGCTCGAGGACGACGTCGCGACCGAGCTCGCGAACGACACCCTCGGCACGTCGGACACCATGTGGACGCCTTCGGATGGGATCGGTGGCGACTTCCTGCTCGCCGAGTCGAGCGCCTTCCTCGCGCGGATCGTCCACACGGCGCAGGCGGACAAGCTGGTGAACGCCAACGACGCCGACGGCGGCTTTCCCTTCTCGGCCTTCTTCGTGCGATCGGACGAGGTCGCCTTCGAGACGGGCTTCGCGCCGCCGAGCGGGGACTTCTGCGTCGAGGTGAACGCGCCGGCGCCGGACCCGGACTGCGCCCAGCTGAACGACCCGAATCTCTCGATCCTCGACCCGAGCGGCACGGTGATGACGACGGTTGCCGGCCTCGACGTCGAGTACGACCTCGTGGTGGACTCGAAGGGACGCATCACCGGCGACGCCCGGGCCGACCTCGACGACAACGGCAGCCTGGAGACGATGGGGGAGGTCAAGGGCAAGCTGAACGGCAAGGAAGGCGAGGTCAAGCAGAAGGTCGGCGTCAAGCTCGCGAACGACGCGCTGGCCGCGAAGCTCAAGCTCGCCGTGAAGGAAGTGCTCTCGATCCCGCTCGATGCCGTCGTTGGAGCGCAGAAGGCGTCGGGCAAGATCGGCGCGGTGAAGATCAAGGAGGAGACGCCGACGGACGCGTCGCCGCTCCCGGTGGCGCCGCAGGGCTGGCGGCTCGACTTCACGCTGGACGGCGGCTCGGACGTCGTGGCCTCGACCCTGACACTGGAGGGTGACCCCGCCATCCCGCTCGAGGGCTCGAACAAGTTCGACCTGGTCCGGGACCTCACGACCTTGAAGCTCCAGACCGCGGACAAGGGCATCAAGATCCAGGTCAAGAAGATCGGGATCGACGAGGCGGCCATGCCGCAAGTGACCGGCGGCGATCTGAGCTACAAAGTCCTGGGTCAGAAGGGGAAGGTGAGCCTGCCATAGACGGGAGGTTCGATGCCGGCCGCGCTCGACGCCGACCACATCATCGACCCCGGCCACTACGAGGCCCACGGCTACCCCTGGGAGACCTTCCGGCGCCTCCGCCACGAGGACCCCGTCCACCGCTGCACGCCGCCGGGCGTGGAGCCCTTCTGGGCGGTGACCCGTCACGCCGACGTCTGCGAGATCTCGCGCCAGCCGGAGCTCTTCTCGAGCGCCACGCGGCCCGTGATCTTCCTCGAGGGCACGGGCATCATGCCGCCGGGCAGCGCCGCGAGCCAGGTGCGGGTGCTGATCATGATGGACCCGCCCGAGCACCGCGAGCACCGCTTTCTCGCGAGCCCGTGGTTCAAGCCGCGCACGATCCGGCGCATGGAGGAGCGGGTCTCGGAGGTGTGCCGGGAGCTTCTCGACGCGCTGGCGCCCGGGAGCGAGTGCGACTTCGTCACCGCGGTCGCGGCGCCCGCGCCGCTGCGCATGATCGCGGAGATGCTCGGTGTGCCCGAGGAGGACGAGGGCGTCCTGCTGCGGCTCACGAACGAGCTGTTCGGGGCGCAGGACGCCGAGTTCAAGCGCGAGGACGCCGACGCCCAGCAGAGCTTCATGCAGACGGCGGCCGAAATCTTCGGCTACTTCGCGAAGCTCTTCGAGGAGCGCCGCCAGGCGCCGCGCGAGGACCTGCTGTCCGTGATGGCGCACGAGGGGCGCATCGGGGGCGAGCCGGTGTCCGTGATCGACGCCGTCTCGCTCTGCTTCATCATCGCGACCGCGGGCCACGAGACGACGCGCAACGCGATCAGCGGCGGGCTCATGGCCCTGATCGAGCATCCGGAGCAGTGGAAGCGGCTGCGCGAGAATCCGGCGCTGCTCGACACCGCCGTGGACGAGATCCTGCGCTGGACCTCACCCGTCGTGCACTTCGCCCGGACCGCGACCCGCGACACCACCCTGCGCGGGCGCAAGATCGCGAAGGGCGACACGCTGGCCCTCTTCTATCCCTCGGCGAACCGGGACGAGGAGGTGTTCGCGGACGCGGACAGCTTCAAGATCGACCGCAGCCCGAACCCGCACGTCTCGTTCGGCTTCGGCGAGCACTTCTGCCTCGGCACGCAGCTCGCGCGGCTCGAGCTCCGCATCCTGTTCGAGCAGCTGCTCGAGCGCCTCGACGACGCCGAGCTGGCCGGCGAGCCCACCCGCCTGCGCGCAAGCCTCGTCGGCGGCTTCAAGCACCTGCCGCTGCGCTACCAGCTCCGCTAGCTCAGTCGCGGATCCAGCTGCCGTGGAAGCCGTGGGGGACGCGGCGCGGCAGCGCGATCTTCGCGACCGGCGGCCTCTCGACGTGGCTGGCGTCGAGGATGACCAGGTCGCTGGCGTCGCGGGCCATGTCGTAGACGAAGCCGAGCGCATAGCCCTCGTCTTCCCCGGCGGAGGCGCCCGACTCGGCGAACACGAACTCGCCGGGCTGGGCGTGCGGGCCGAAGTCATGCCGCGCGGAGCTGCCCTTCGCGACGTCGTACTTGACCAGCACGCCGGGGCTGTCGAAGCTGGCGCCCGGCTCGCGCGGTGCCGTCGCCCAGCCGTAGCGGTGGCGGAGCCCCACCACCCGGTCGTCGACGCGCGGGAAGCCGTGCGAGACGTCGTCGAGCTGCTCCTCGTGCACCGCGCCCGTCTCGAGATCGAAGCTCCAGCGCCACAGGTAGCTCGGCGCGAAGTCGTTCATCGACTCGCGCCACATGTACTCGTGGTGGCCGACGTCGCAGATCACCTTCGAGCCCTCGGCCCAGGCGTTCAGCGGATGGAAGACGTAGCAGGGGTCGACGTCGAACCAGCGCACGTCGGCGTTCGTGCCCATGCGCGGCAGGATGCCGATGCGCGCGCCGTAGCTCGGGTCCCAGCGCAGCGGCGTCTCGCCGGTCGCGGCCTTCTCGACGTCGAAGACCACCGGCAGGTCCATGAAGATGGCGTGCTCCCGCGTGATCATGAAGTCGTGCATCATGGTCGGGCCCGGCACCGTGATCTCGGCGCTGTGGACGAGCTGCCCCTTGGCGTCGAGCACGTGGTACACGAGATAGGGCGGCACGAAGCCGTAGCCGAACGTGTGGAGCTCCCCGGTCTCGGGGCAGAGCTTCGGGTGCGCGGAGAAGGCCGTGGTGAGCTTCCCTCCGTAGCTCTCGCAGCCGATCGTCTCGAGCTCGCCCGTCACCAGGTACGGGAAATGCCCCTCCTCGAGGGCCAGGATGCGTCCCGCGTGGCCCACGACGTGCGTGTTCGCCGCGCTGGCCTCGCGGTCCATCATGATGGCGGGGTCCATCGCCTCGCCGCCCGTCTCGAGCTTCTTGGTTCGCACGTAGCGGTTCCGGTACCAGGCGGCCCGGCCCTTCTCGAGGCGGACGCCGTGGAGCATCCCGTCGCCGAAGAACCAGTGCGGGGAGGTGCCGCTCTTCGGGTTGGCGCCGTTGCGCACGTAGAGCCCGCAGAGTTCCGGCGGGATCGCGCCCTCCACGGGGAGGTCGAAGTCGGTTCGCTCGTCCATCACCGGGGCATAGTTGCCCCTCAGGTGGAAGGGAGTCTCTTCGGTCGCGGCGGCCATGGGGTCTCCTCGTGGGCTGCGAGCATATCGTTTCAACGCCGGGCTGCCCCGGTCAGGGCGTTGGCGAGATCGCGGTCAGCTCGTAGCGCCCGTCCTCGTAGCGGACGCGGAATTCGACCCGTTGCCCCGCCTCGACGCCTGTCAGCAGCGCGGGGTCCGCCTGGAAGGTCATCTTCATCGCCTTCATCAGGCCCGGGATGTCCTCGTGGTCGAGCGTGACCTCGCCCTTCGCGGCATCCACCGACATCACGACGCCGCGGCTCTCGGCTTCGCTTCCGCCGCCGCAGCCGAGCGCCGGCAGGGCGAGCAGCAGCACCAGCAGGCAAGTGGCTCGGATCATCGGATCTCCCTTCGTTTCCAGATGGCAAACAGCGCCGGGTACACCAGCAGCTCGAGCGCGAACGAGCTCGCGAGCCCGCCCACCATGGGCGCCGCGATGCGCTTCATCACGTCGGCGCCCGGCCCGCTGCTCCAGAGCAGCGGGAGGAGCCCCGCCGTCATCGCCACCACGGTCATCAGCTTCGGCCGGATGCGGCGGGCGGCGCCCTCCACGATCGCCTCCTCGAGGTCGGCCGGCGTCTCCATGCGGCCCTCGGCCACGTGCTTGCGATGCGCGAGCGTGAGGTAGAGCAGCATCACCACCCCGGTCTGGGCGTCGAGTCCGGCCAGCGCGATGATGCCCACCCAAACGGCGACGCTCAAGTTGTACTCGAGCGCCCAGAGCAGCCACACGGCGCCGATCAGCGAGAACGGCACGGCGAGCAGCACGATGCCCGTCTCGACCGCGGAGCCCGTGTTCCAGTAGAGCAGCATCGCGACCAGCAGCAGCGTGAGCGGCAGGACGAGGGCGAGCCGCTCGCGGGCGCGCTCGTAGTACTGGAACTGCCCCGCCCACTCGAGCCGCACCCCGGGCGGGAGCTCGACCTGCTCGGCCACGGCGCGCCTCGCGTCCTCGACGTAGTCCACGATGGCGCGCTCGCCGACGTCGACGGACACCAGCCCGACCAGCCTGCCCGCCTCGCTGCGCAC
>JBFIYM010000151.1:0-11152 GCA_041605395.1 Myxococcota bacterium
CCCGCGGCGGCCTGGTGGACGGCCATCGGCCCGGTCTCGATCCTGGGCCTCTTCCTCGGCGCCAGCATTCCAATGATCGCGCAGCGGAACGCCGAACGTCGCCCCGGCTGGGCGGCCTACGTGGCCACGACCCCGCGGCTGCTGCCGCGTGCGCCGCGGGGCGTCGAGTAGACTCGCCGCCATGCCCTACGCGCATCGCCGCATCCACGACGCCGACGCCCACGTGATGGAGACCGCCGAGATGCTCCGCGAGCACGCCGACCCGGGCGTGCGCGAGAAGCTGCCCGAGCGGTTCGTCGCCGCCCTCTCCCCGGGCGAGAGCGAGCGGCTGCTGGACGCCTTCCGCGCCAAGCACGCCGACCCGGCCTACCGGGCGGACGACGCCGCCGAGATCCTGCTACGCAAGAACTGGGCGGCCACGGGGTCGTTCCTGAAGGAGGACCGACCGAAGGCCCTCGACCTGCTCGGCTTCGAGAGCCAGCTGGTCTTCAACACCTTCGTGAACCAGGCGCTGCTCCGCGCCGAGCGCGGCGACGACGTCGACTTCGCCTACGGCTTCGCGCGCGCCCACAACCGTGCGATGGTCGAGTTCTGCGGCGTGGACGACCGGCTGCTCGCGACCGGGTACGTGCCGCTTCGGGACTTCGCGCGCGCGGAGCGCACGGCGAACGAGGTGATCGCCGCCGGCGTGAAGGCGCTGCTGGTTCCCTCCGGCTGCCCGCGTGGACATGCGCCGAGCCATCCTGGCCTCGACCCGGTCTGGGCGCAGGCCGCCGAGGCGGGGCTCCCGGTGGTGTTCCACGTCGGGGGCGGACTGCGCGCCGCCGACGACCAGCTGATCGATCCCGACTACTTTGCCAACGGCGGTCCGCCGATCCCGGACTTCCACGGCGGCGACGAGAACTTCCGGTCCGTCGACTACATGGCGATCCCGACGGCCCCGATGCAGACGCTCGCGACCTGGATCTTCGACGGCGTGCTCGACCGCTTCCCGACGCTCCGGGTCGGCGTGATCGAGCAGGGGGCGTCGTGGATGCCGAGCTGGATGCGCTTCATGGACTCGGCTTTCGACGCCTTCCGCAAGAGCGAGGAGCGCCTCCAGAAGCTGGCGCTGCGGCCGAGCGAGTACGTGCGACGCCAGATCCGGGCCACGCCCTATCCGGCCGAGGACGTGGGCTGGATCGTGGCGAACGCGGGGGACGAGGTGTGCCTGTTCTCGTCGGACTACCCGCACGTGGAGGGCGGGCGCAACCCGATCAAGCGCTTCGAGGAGAGCATGCAGGGGCTCTCCGAGGCCCAGAAGCAGCGCTTCTACTTCGACAACTTCGTCGACCTGATGGGCCGCGGCCTAGCGCGCTGAGGCGGGGCCGCCGAGCGCCGCCGTTGGCTGCGAGCGACCGACGCAAAGACGACGGCCGCGCTAGCCTTCGCGCCCCCGATCCCTCCGGAGGTTCCCCATGCTCCGTCTCCCGAAGCTCCCGTCCCTCGCCGTGGCGCTGCTGGCCGGCCTGGCCTGCGCCTCGCCCGACGCGATCCCGGTCTCCAGCACGCACGACCCGCTCGTCCGCTTTCCCGCGCAGGCGACGTTCTCGTGGGACGAGTCGGCGATCTCACTGCCCGAGATGCCCGAGCGTGCCGCCACCGACGCGCTGCTGCGCGAGGTCGCCGAAGAGGCCTTCGCCGCGCGCGGCTACCGGCCCGCAGCGCCTCCCACCCACTACCGGCTCTCGTACCACTACACGGTGAACGAGCGCATCGGGCCGGACGTGGCCAAGGCGGTCGGCTCGGTCTCGATCCTGATGACGGAGAGCGACAGCGGACGCCGCGTCTGGCTGGGCTTCGGCCGCGCCGAGATCTACGTGGGGCTCTCGCGGGAGGAGCGCAAGGCGCGTCTCCGCGGCGCGCTCGACCACATGCTGGCGGAGTTCCCGCCCTCGGGCCGCCCGCAGGACTAGCCGAGCCGCGCCTCAGGGGGCGGGAGCGCCCTTCTGGACGGCGCGCTCGAGGCCCTCGACCGTGAACTGGTCGTCCGCCAGCAGCTTCTCCTGCTCGTGGCTGTCCACCATCAGGTGGGTGGTCGTGAGGTTCTCGAGGTCGCGCATCAGCGCCGAGTGCGCCACCCACTGGTCGCCGTGCTTCAGGTTCGAGCGCGGATCCGTGGTGAGCTCCTTGCGCGGCTTCTCGCGCCCCGGCTCGTAGAACCGCACACGCAGCGGCAGGCAGCTCTCCTGGTCGAGCGCGAAGACGATGCGTTCGTAGGCGGACTCGGCGGGCCGCGTCTCCAGCACGTAGACCGGCCGTTCCCCGACGAGCTCGTCGGGCAGCGCCTTCTGCTCCCCGGCGCCCGGACGCCAGCCCTGCTGGAGGCGTTGCAGATCCTCGGACGAGAAATCGGTCTGGAACATGCCATCGGCGCGGGAGGGGCCGCTGACGCGCCGGGCGCTGGGCAGCTCCGGCGAGGCGAGATAGATCTCGCTGTCCCCTGCCTTCTGCTCGAGCACCAGCAGCGAGGTGCCCTTCACCTCCTCCGGCGCCTCGAAGCGCAGGAAGAGCTGGCCGAGGCCCTCGGCGCTGCGCCGCCCGTACATGCGCAGCACGACCACGGTCTTCTCGCCGTCGCGTCCCCGCGCCGTCATGCGGACGGCGCGGACGCTGTCGGGCGCAGGGGCGTTCTGCTCGAAGCAGGCGATCGCACTGCCCTCGGCGTGACCGACTACGGGGAGACCGAGCGCGAGGAGCGCGAGGGCGAAGGCGGGAATCGTTCTCATGGCCGAGGAGGCTAGCGCGGCCCTCCCGGCCTCGAACCCCGCCGAGCCCCGCGGCAGGCGCCACCCGGGCCCCGCTGGAGGCGCCGCCCGGATTCGAACCGGGGATCAGGGTTTTGCAGACCCATGCCTTACCACTTGGCTACGGCGCCGGGGTCGCCCCAGCCACAGGTGCGGCGGGAGGCGAGAATCCGTGTGGGTAACGCGATGGGTCGCGGGCGTCAATCTGGCGGGCGCGGACGCCCGGCCGGTCAGGGCGAGGGGGTGTGCTCGTGGTGCGGGTGGTGCTGGTAGGTGTGCTCGTGGTGGTGCTCGATCGGATGGTGGAAGCTGCGGCGCACCCAGAGCGCGTAGAGACCCGCGACGAACACGACACCCACGATGAGCGTGATGAAGAGGGACATGATTCGGTCTCCCGCGTCGCGAGCGCCGGGCGCGGATCGCGGCGCCAGGGACGGCCCCACCCGTCGGGCGACCCGCCGGACGGAGGGGCCGTCGTTGCCGGGGCGCGGGATCGGCCCGAGCTCGGGGCCGCCTCCCGCGGTCAGTGGCCGGGCGGCGTGCGCTCCATGGTTCGTCCCTCCGAACCGATGATCCGAGAGGATACACCCCGATGCGCATTCCGGGAAATGCGGCTCTGGGGCGCGCGTTCGGCGAGGACCCCTGCCCCGCTCGGGAACCGGCGCCGGACGGCCGAAGAGCCGGAGAGGCGCTCTGCTAGCCTGCCCGAGCGCCCCGGGGGAGCCCAGCGTGCCGGTCGATTTCGATCCCTTCTCGCCCGCGTGGCGGGACGACCCCTACCCGAAGTACCGGGAGCTCCGGGAGCGGGCGCCGGTCCACTGGTCGCCCGAGGCCCGCGTGTTCTGCGTCTCGCGCTACGACGACGTGATGACCGTGCTGAAGGGCCACGACGTGTTCTCGTCCCGGGCCATGATGACGATGCTCATGCTGGGCGGAGACGCCCAGGGCCCGCCGCTCTCGCCCCGCCTGTTGCTCTTCTCGCTCAAGATGCTGCTACGCGCGCGCATCAACCCCTTCGACATTCCCAAGGTCCCGAGCCTCATCGCCGCTGACGGGGAACGGCACGCACAGCTGCGCGCCGTGGTGAACCGCGGCTTCACGCCGCGCCAGATCGCGGGCTGGGAGCAGCGCGCGCGGGCGATCGTCGCCGAATGCCTCACGAAGGTGGGCCCGGGCGACTTCGATCTCGTCGAGGATCTGGCGGTTCCGCTCCCCGTCACCGTGATCGCCGAGATGCTCGGGATCGAGCCGGAGCGAAGGCGGGACTTCAAGCGCTGGTCCGACGTCGTGATCAACAACGCCAGCGGCGCGAACCGAAGCAACCCCTACAACCCGACCATGCTCGCCACGTTCGGCGAGCTGACCCTCTACCTGATGCGCATCGCGCGCGAGCGCCGCCGGGCGCCGGCCGAGGACCTGATCAGCCTGCTGGTCTCGAGCGAGGGCGGCGAGGGCCTTTCGCCGCTCGAGATGGTCCAGTTCGTGACCCTGCTGCTGGTCGCCGGCAACGAGACCACCACGAACCTGATCTCCAACGCGACCGCCGCCCTGCTCGCCCATCCCGGTCAGCTCGAACGGGTCGCCGCCGACCCCTCGCTGATCCCTGCCGTGATCGAGGAGACGCTGCGCTTCGACGCGCCGATCCAGCTGGTGTTCCGCGAGGCGCTCCAGGAGATCGAGATCGCCGGTACGCGGATTCCGCAGGGCGCGTTCGTGGCCCCCCTGCTCGGCTCCGCCAACCGCGACGAACGCCGCTTCCCGGAGCCGGATCGGTTCGACGTGACGCGCAACCCGCAGGGCCACCTCGGCTTCGGCTTCGGCCAACACTTCTGCCTCGGCGCCTCGCTGGCGCGGCTCGAGGCGAAGGTGGCGCTGGAGGCGCTGATCCCGGAGCTCGTGCGCCTCGACTGCGCCGAGGCGCGCCCGCCGCGCATCGATTCGTTCCTGGTCCGGGGCCCGAGCCGCCTGCTGCTGCGGAAGGCCGCCTAGATGCTCCGGACGGCGGCCTGATGCCCTGGACGGCGGCCTGATCGCGAACTCACCGGCCACGGCGAGCTTCTCGCGCTCCTTCTGGGTCTACCTCGCCAGCCGCTTCTGCGCGGGGACCGCGATCACGCTGCTGCGGAGCGCGGTGTTCTGGCACGTCTTCGCGCTCTCCGGCTCGAACGCCGCGGTGGGCGCGGTCGGGCTCGTGCAGTTCCTGCCCGCCCTCGCGCTCACGCTGGTCGGAGGCGCGGTCGCCGACGCCCACGACCGCCTCAAGATCATGCGCCTGGCGCAGATCCCCTACCTCGGGAGCGCGGCCCTGCTCTTCTTCGCCACCCAGGGCGAAGCCATCTCGGTGCCACTGATCTACGCGGCGGTCTTCGCGAACGCCGTGGCGGCGGCCTTCGACAGCCCGGCGCGCCAGGCGCTGCTGCCGAGCCTCGTGCCGCTCGCAGTCTTTCCCCGCGCCGTCACCATCTCCTCGACGGCGATGGCGCTCGCGCTCGCGAGCGGGCCCGCCCTCGCCGGCGGGCTGATCTGGGCCTTCGGCGTCGACGCCGCCTACGCGGCCTACGCGGCGCTCGTCGCGCTGAACCTGCTGGGCCTCGGCTTCGTGCGTCCGCTGCGCGTATCGAGCGAGCGTCGCGCGGCGAGCTGGCAGGCCGTGCGCGAAGGGCTCGCCTTCGTGCGCGGCAACCCCGTCGTGCTGGGCTGCATGGCGCTCGACATGTTCGCGGTGGTGCTGGGCAGCGCGACGGCCCTGCTCCCCGCCTACGCGAACGACATCCTGGCCGTCGGCCCGCGCGGCTACGGCCTGCTGGCCTCGTCGCTCGAGCTCGGTGCGCTCGCGATGTCGGTCGTGCTCGTGCTGCGCCGTCCCGTGGAGCGCGCGGGCCCCGCCCTGCTCGTGGCGGTGGTGGTCTACGGGCTCGCGACCGTGGCGTTCGGCCTGTCACGCTGGTTCCCGCTCTCGATCGGGCTCTACATGCTGGTGGGGGCCGCGGACCAGGTGAGCGTGGTGATGCGGCACACGGCCGTTCAGCTCAGCACGCCGGACGCGCTGCGCGGGCGCGTCTCGGCGGTGAACATGGTGTTCATCCACGCCTCGAACCAGCTGGGCGCCGCCGAGTCGGGCTACCTGGCGGCGTGGACCAGCCCCACCTTCGCCGTGGTCTTCGGCGGGCTCGGCTGCCTGGCCGTGGCGGCGTGGGCGGCGCTGCGCCTGCCCGCGCTGCGCCGCTACCGCATCCATCCCACCGTCCCCGGCGGCTAGGCGGGGAAGCCGATCGTCTTGGTCTCGAGGTACTCCTCGAAGCCGGCGACGCCGTGCTCGCGCCCGAGGCCGCTCTCCTTGTAGCCGCCGAAGGGCGAGTCCGGGCCGAACCACTGCCCGCCGTTCACGCTGACCGTGCCCGTCCGGATGCGCCTCGCAACCGACATGGCGCGCTCGAGCGAGCCCGCGTGGACGGCGCCCGACAGGCCGTAGCGGCTGTGGTTTGCGATGCGGATGGCGTCGGCCTCGTCCTCGTAGGGGATCACCGAGAGCACCGGCCCGAAGATCTCCTCCTGCGCGATCGTCGCGTCGGGATCCACGTCCACGAAGAGCGTCGGCTCGACGTAGTAGCCCTTCGGGAGCTTCGCCGGCCGGCCCCCGCCCACCAGGCAACGCGCGCCCTCTGCTTTTCCCTTCTCGATGTAGCCGAGCACGCGCTCGCGCTGCTTCGCGTTGATCAGCGGCCCCATCACGTTGCCCATCTCGGTGGGGTCGCCGTAGGGGAGGCTCTCGTAGGCGGCCTTCAGCGCCTCGACGCACTCGGCGTAGCGGGAGCGGGGCAGCAGCATGCGGGTCGTGATCGCGCAGCCCTGGCCGCCGTGCATGCAGATGCCGGCCCCGGCGGCGGGCACGAGCTTCAGCAGGTCGGCGTCGTCGAGGAAGATCTGGGCGGACTTGCCACCGAGCTCCAGGAAGACGCGCTTCAGCGAGTCGGCGCCGCGCCGCATGATGTGCTTCCCGATCGCGGTCGAGCCGGTGAAGGAGATCACGTCGACGCGCGGATCGCCGGTCAGCTGGTCGCCGACCTCGGCGGGGTCGCTGGCGGTCACGACGTTCAGCACACCCGCCGGGAGGTCGGTCTCCTCGGCGATGAGCTTCCCGATCCAGGTGGCGCTCCACGGCGTGTCGGGCGCCGCCTTCAGCACCGCGGTGCAGCCCGCCATCAACGCCGGCACGATCTTCGAGAGGTTCAGCATGAAAGGGAAGTTCCACGGGGTGATCAGCCCGGCCACTCCGATCGCTTCGCGGCGCACCACGCGATTGCTCTTCGAGCCGAAGAACTCGTGGACCCCGAGCTCGCGCTCCCAGTCGTACGCCTCGGCGCAGCGGATGTCCCAGAGCATGTCCGCGATGCAGGAGTCCTGCTGCACCGCGTAGGTGAGCATGATCGGCGTGCCCACCTCGGACACGATCTGCGCACGCGACTCCTCCTTGTGCTTGTCGAGCGCCGCGTGCAGCTGGCGCAGGCAAGCGGCGCGCTTCTCGAGGTTCGTCGACCAGTCCGTCTCGTCGAAGGCGCGTCGCGCGGCCGCGATCGCGCGGTCCATGTCCTCGCGCGTGGCGTCCGCCACGCGGCCGATCACCTCCTCCGTCGCCGGGTTCCGGTTCGGATAGGTTCGGCCGCCCGTCGCTTCCACGAGCTTCCCGTCGATCAGCAGCCGGCTCTCGCCACTCGAAGCCATTGAGGTCCCTCCCGCGCCGGCTGGCGGCGCCGACGCGGGAGTATACGGGGACCGTGGGCCCCGGCGCCGCTCAGACTTCCGTGTAGTCGTAGGGCCGCACGGTCACCGTGACCGGATCGGTAACCGGCCACTGCTCGAGCTCGAACTCGCCCGCCTCGGGGCCGTACGGATCCAGCTGGCGCGTGGCCCAGACGGGCTGGAACGTGGAGTTGCCGACGGGGCTCGTGGTAGGCGGCGGCGTGAGCAGGAGAAGCGTGACCTGATGCTGACTCTCGAGGCTCACGACCTCGAATCGGGGGACGTCCTTCTTCTTCTTCTTTCCCGGCTTCTGCTTCGACGGGGCGCCCGAGCAGACCCAGGCCGAGCAGATCGGCAGCGGCTTCTGTCGCGGCTTCTCGTCCGGCTCGCCCGCGTTCTCGTAGAGGGCGACCCTCATCGCCCAGTAGAGCCCGCGCCGGATCACCTGCTTCGCGTCCGCACCGAGCCAATCCTTCAGGGGATCGACCCAGTCGTCCTTGACGTGGGTCTTCGTTCCCTGTTGGACCGGCGCCGATGCAAGCAGGTTGTCGAACTCCTTGTTGGCATAGTCGCTCAGATAGTTTGCAGGGTTCGCCGACCAGGCGGCGTCCATCACCGTGAACGTCTTCGTCTTCGTCACGAGGCCAGGCATCGAAGCCATGGCTTCCTCCTCGGTTCGGCCCCCCGAGGCGATTGACGCACGGCCGGGGTGCGACGGCGTGTGAACTACTTCACACCCCGAGCGATCTCGAGGAGCTCGATCGGCTCGTAGAGACCCTTGAGCTCGGCCGGGCCGAGCGGCCGGCTGTGCCACGCGGCGCGGTCGTCGAGCGCGTCCCAGAACGGCTGCGACACGACCACGGCCCCGGGCGTGCCAGCGCTGCAGATGTGGGCGGCGACGTGCATCACCACGCCGAAAACCCGGCCCTCCTCGAGCAACAGCTCACCCGAGTGGAGGCCGATGCGGAGCCGCAGCGGCTCCTCCGCGCCACCGAGCGCGCGGGCGGCCATCTCGTCCTGGAGCTCGAGGGCGCAGTCCAGTGCCCGGGCGGGCTCGTCGAAGACGGCGATGAAGCCGTCCCCCGTCTGCTGGATCTCCACGCCGCGGTGCGCGTGGAGGAGCTGGCGCACGAGCCGGTTGTGGTCCTGCACGAGCTGCTGGCCGCGCTGATCGCCGAGGCGTTGCAGGCGCTCGGTCGAGTGCGCGATGTCGGACACGAAGACGGTCAGCACCCGCCGCGTCGCGGCGTGGAGCGGTGGCGCACGCCCCTCCGACGGAGCCATCGGGCGGCGCAGCGGCGGCGGCAGCTCGGCCAACCCCTCGCGATGGGCCCAGGCCGCCGCCTCCACCTGACTGGTGGCCCCGATGCGGGCGAACACGCGCTCGCGAAGCCGTGCCAGACCCTCTTCGGTCAGCAGCAGCTCGCTCACCAGCGCCGCGTCGTCGTAGCCGAGCGCCATGGCGCGCAGCAGGCGCGCCTCGTCGGCCTCGAGCACGCGACCCACCGCGGCCGGCCCCTCGGCCCGAACGCCCTCGTCCGGACCGGCCGCGGCGACCAGCGGCGCCATCCCGAGCGCGCCCGCCAGATCGAGCGCCCGCGTCTGGTGCGCACGCGCCTCGTCGGCGCGGCCGAGAGACGCGAGCAGGCGCGCGCAGTCGAGGTGGGTTCGGGCCTCCACGGCGCGCGCCCCGTTCTGCTCGGAGAGCTCGAGGGCTTCCTGGAAACGCTCGAGCGCCTCGTCGGGCCGGCCGCGTTGGGACGCGATCAGCCCGCGCACGCGCGCGAGGGCATCGTCGAGGGAGGGCACGAACGCGATCCCGCGCGCGGCGGCGTCCTCGATGGGGCCCGCCAGCTGCTCGACGGAGGCGCGGTCGTCGAGCACCACCGCGATCTCGGCGCACGCGCACAGCGCCGTCAGCACCTGGACGTCCGGCGGCCCCGCCAGCAGGAGCTTCGCGAGCCCCGCTGCACGCTCGCACGCGCCGGGCTCGATGCGGCCCGCCAGCACACCGACGCGCAGCCGTGTCACGCCGGCGATCGCGGCCCACTCCGGCGGCACCTCGCTCGCGAGCAGGCCGGGCGTCCCGAGCAGGGTCACCGCGTCGAGCGCATCCTCGACCCGGCCGCGCAGGGCCCGGGCGGTCGCCAGCGCCGTCAGCGCGAGCGCGCCACCCCAGGGGTAGCCCGTCCGACTCGCCAGCGAGACCGCCTGCCGCGCGACCTGCTCGACGGCGTCGAAGTCGCCGCGCGCGTTGGCCAGGCCGGCCTCCGTGCCGAGCGTGAGCGTGAAGTCGGCCCAGTCGCCGCTCCCCTCGCTGCCCTTGCGCGAAGCGAGCAGATAGCTCGCCGCCTCGTCCATGCGGCCGAGCCAGCCGAGCACGAGCGGCAGGCGCTGGAGCGCGAGCGCCTCGTACCACGGGTCCCCGAGGCGACGCCCGAAGCGAAGCGCGCGCCGAAACGAGGCCACCGCCGCCTCCAGCTCCAGGCGACCGAGCTGGACCACGCCCAGCGCGGTGTTTGCGCGGCAGCGCAGGTCGTCGCCCTCGCGCTCCGCCTCGGCCACGGCGCGACGCGCCGCCTCGAGGGCGCGCTCGGGCTCGCGCGCCATCGCGAGCGAGTCGGCCAGCATGGCCGTGGCATAGACGTGCAGGCCGTGCTCGGGCGCGGCCAGCGCCTCGATGCGGGCGGCCAGATCGTCGAGGTCGGGCGGGTGGAAGCCGAAGACGGCGCCGGAGAGCACGGATCGCGCGCGCAGCCCCTCGATGCGCGCGCGCACCACGCCCGAGGCGTCGTCGCGCTTCTCGAACAGCTCGGCCGCGCGGTCGAAGTGGTCGGCGCTGGTCACGCCGTCGAGCGTGCGGAAGTGCGCGATGCCCGCGCGGTAGTGCAGCTCGGCGCGCTCGGCGACCTCCGCATCGGGCGCCCGTGCGAGCGCGGTCTCGAAATGGGAGGCCGCGCGCCGCCAGTCGCGGGCGCGCAGGGCGGCCAGACCCGCGGCGTGGACGACCTCGACCACGCGCCGCGTCGGCGCCTCCGGCAGCGCGTGGAGCCAGTGGTGCGCGCGGAGCTCCGGGTCGCCGTCGCCGCTCGCCTCCAGCATCCGGGCGATCTCGTGATGGAGCGTTGCGCGCGCCTCCGCGGCCAGCTCGGCCACCAGCGCACGGGCCAGGTCGGTGTCCTCGAAGCGGAATCGATCGCCGTCCGGCCGGAGCCAGCCCCGCTCGCTGGCCCTGTGAAGGCAGGCCGCGACCTCGTCAGCGGGGACGCCCACGAGCCTGGCGATGCGGTCCGCGCTGGCCGGGGCGGCGAACAGGGCGAGCGTACGAAGCACCCGGCGCTCTTCGTCGGCGAGCGGCAGATCGGGCGGCGTGCCGGCCGCCACGTCGACGGCCACGGGGTCGAGGGTCGCCACCCAGCTGCGGCCGCGTCGCACCAGGAGCGCGCGACGTCGCAGCTCGGCGAGACGCTCGCCGAGGCGCAGGGGGTTGCCGCCGCTCGCGACCTGCATGCGTGCCGCCAGTGCCCGCGCCGGCGGCGCGAGCCCCACCGAACCGAGCCACGCCTCCACCTCGCGATCATCGAAGCCGGCGAGCTCGAGCACGTCGCCGATGCGGCCGAGGCCGA
>JBFIYM010000152.1:0-11017 GCA_041605395.1 Myxococcota bacterium
CCGGAAGGGGAAGTAGGGAAGGTTCACGAAGGTGTGGTTGATGATGTTCGCCTGCGTGAAGATCAGCGTGGCGACCGCCATCGAGACCGCATGCAGCGGGCCGCCTCCGAGCGCGGCGACCAGCGGGATCGAGCCCAGGAAGAGCACGAGGCCGATGAAGGTCTCGAGGGGGTGCACGTACAGGGCGTCGATGTGGGTCGGCGTGCGCGCCTGGTGGTGCAGCGCGTGCACCTTGCGGAAATAACCCTGGCCGTGGAACAGGAAGCGATGGGTCAGGTAGTAGAGGAAGTCGAAGACCATCAGGACGGCGATCCCGTCGATCGCGTGCCGCCAGAGCGGGCGTGGCGCCAGGCTAAGGCAGAATGGCAGGACGGCCAGGTAGAAGAAGACGTTCGTCGCGAGGCCCGCGCGGTTGCTCGCATTCACGGCCCGGCGAAAGCGATCCCGCGAGAGCTTCTCGCGGTCCGCCTCGCGGTTGAGCTCGCGCATTCGCGCCAGCGCCGGGATCCGGAACGCCAGGAAGCGCCCGAGCGCCGTCAACGCGACCAGCGCGGCGAGGAACACCACTGCGGCCTGCCAGTCGTAGCTCACGGCGCGGCGCCCTCGGCGCGGCGCCCGAGCAGCGCGGCCAGCCGCTCCGTATCCCCCCGGCCGAGGCTGCGGCGGAGCCGCGACGCGAGCCGCGAGACGTCGTGTCGGCCCGGGCGCCGGGCCGGAGCCGACTCGAAGATCTCCGCCTCGAGGCGGAGCGCGCGGTAGAGGTCGCGCGCCACCTGCGTGAGCGCCTCGAGCCGGCGCGCCCCGAGCACGGCGCGGAAGCGCTTCTCGAGGTCGTCCACGGCCGCGACGGAGTCGCGGATCAGCGCCGCCCCGGCGCGGGTCAGCACGAGCACGACTCCGCGCCGATCGCGCGGGTCGGGGCGGCGCTCCAGGTATCCGAGACCCTCGAGCTCCTGCGAGATCGCGCTGATCGCCTGGCGGCTCACGCGCTGCACGCGCGCGATCTCGTGGATGTGCCCGCCCTCCGGGCCGATCAGGGGAAGCACCTGACCGAACGCCATCTTGAGGCCCCCATGGCCGCGCGCGCTGGTGGCCCGCATCAGCTCGCGCTCCAGGTACAGCGCGATCGGGGGCAGCACGCCCACCGAGTGGCTGGCCCGCGCGATCAGCACGGGATCGGAGTGCACGGGAAGCGCGAGGCCCCGGTAGAGCGCGGCGAGCGCCCGCGTGAAGCGCCGGTAGGCGGGCGCGCCGACCTGCGCGGCGTAGTCCGCCTCGCTGGCCAGGATGATCTCGACCCCGTCCTCGATCAGCGCGCGGCCGCGCCGCGTCGGCGCCACCAGCTTCGAGCGGCGGTCCGCCGGGTTCGGCCGGCGCGTCAGGTAGCCGGCCGCCTCGGCGCCCTTCACCAGCTGGCTCGCGGCCTGGACGCTGACCGCGAGCTCCGCGGCGAGGGCCGAGAGGGCCCGGCCTTCGTCTCGCACCAGCGAGAGCAGCGGGCCGTAGCTCGGGCGGAGCCCGCGATGCCCCCGCTCGACGAGCGATTCCCGCACGCGGCCCTGGAGGTCCCGGGAGATCCCGATCAGGTGCCGGGCCAGGTTGTCGCGATAGCGGGGGGCCACGCGTCGCATCGGCCGCTTAATAAATCCGATTTGACAAACATGTCAAGCGAGGTTTAATGAATCGCCGAGCCCGAAGGCATGGAAACGACCCGAACGCAGCGCCGCGACCTCCGCATCGCGATCATCGGCGCCGGCCCCGGCGGCCTCTGCGCCGGTGTCCGCCTGAAGCAGGCCGGCTTCGAGGACTTCGTGATCCTGGAGAAGGCTTCGGGGCTGGGCGGCACCTGGCATCACAACCGCTATCCGGGCTGCGCGTGCGACATCCCCTCGCACCTCTACTCGTTCTCGTTCGAGCTCGGCTGGGACTGGTCGCGGCCCTACGGATCGCAGGCCGAGATCCTCGCCTACCTGGAGCACTGCGCCGCGAAGTACGGGCTGCTCCCCCACTGCCGTTTCGGAAGCGGCGTCACGAACGCGCGCTGGGACGAAGGCCGCGCGCGCTGGCGGCTCACCCTCGACGCCGGGGGCGACGTCGAGGCCGACGTCGTGGTGAGCGGGCTCGGCATGTTCAACGACCTCGCCACCCCCGAGATCCCGGGCCTCGACGACTTCGGGGGCACCCGCTTCCACTCCGCACGTTGGAACTGGGACCACGACCTCACGGGCGAGACGGTCGGCGTCGTCGGGAGCGCCGCGAGCGCGGTCCAGTTCGTCCCGGAGATCGTGAAGCAGGCGCGCCAGGTCCACCTGTTCCAGCGCACCGCCAACTGGGTGATGCCCAAGGAGGACACCCCGTTCAGCGAGGAGCAACGCGCCTACCTGCGCGAGCACCCCGAGGCCGTTCGCGCCATCCGCGAGGAGATCTACCAGCGCGTGGACGGCGGCATGACCTTCGCGGACCCGGCCGCGCTCGCCGAGCTGGAAGCCTCCGTGCTGGCCGCGATCGAGGCGGTCGAGGATCCGGCGTTGCGGGAGAAGCTCCGGCCGCGGCACCCCCTCGGCTGCAAGCGACCGCTCCTCTCGAACGACTACTACCCGGCCTTCAACCGGCCGAACCTCGAGCTCGTCACCGAGTCGATCTCCGGGGTCACGCGTGACGCCGTCGTCACCTCGGACGGCAAGCACCGGCGCGTCGACACGCTGATCCTCGCGACCGGCTTCGCCACGACCCGCTACCTCTCCGCGATCGACGTGGTCGGCCGCGGCGGGCGCCGCATCGACGAGGCTTGGCGCGACGGCGCCTCGGCCTACCTCGGCATCACCACGCCGGGCTTCCCGAACCTCTTCATGCTCTACGGGCCGAACACGAACAACGGCTCGATCCTGACGATGATCGAGAGCCAGGTGGAATACACCGTGCGTCAGGTCCAGCGCCTGGCCCATGAGGGGCTCGCCTGGCTCGACGTCCGACCCGAGCCGACCGGGCAGTTCAACGAGGACGTGCAAGCCGCGATCGGCCGCGTCGCCGTGTGGCAGGCCGACTGCAACGGCTACTACCGCTCACCGAGCGGTCGCGTCGTCACGCAGTGGCCGTACTCGATGACGGAGTTCCGGGAGCGTACGGCCAAGCCGGACGCCGACGCCTACGAGACCGCCCCACTCGGCGCCTAGCTCCGCAGAGGGTCCCTAGTGTGCGACGAGACGGTAGACGAAGGCTTCCTCGTAGCCGCGGGGGTCCCGGGCCCAGGCGTTCTTGAGCCACGCCTCGGCGAACGCGTCGAGCTCCGCGGCGTCCGTCACGCGCTCGGCCCGAAGCTCGTAGATCACACCCTCGACCCGGAGCCGCACGCGCGGGTCCGCCTCCAGGTTCTCCACCCACTGGGAGCGGTTGCCGCCGGCCGACACGTAGAGGTGGTCGCCGACGACGGTGCAGGCGAGGTTCACCGAGTAGGGCTCCTCGGGCCGCGTCTCGAGCTGGACCGTGCCGGCGTCGCGGGCGAAGTCGACGCTCGCGGGCAGGGGCTCGACGGGGCCCGCGAGCGCGCCGCCGGGCAGGTACGCGATCGGACCCTCGCAGGCGAGCAGGAGGGGGACGGCGAGCAGGGCGAGGAGGCGGAGGTGGCGCATGGACGGAGAGTGCCAGGAAAGCCGACTCCGAACGAGGGCGAGCCAATCCGGGGTATGTTGCCGCGCTGACGCCCCGAATGAACGCTCCCGCCGACACCCCCCTCGATGCCTGAACGAGCGCCCCTCGGCGTCGGCACCAAGCTCGCGCACGGCGTCGGCTCGATGGCCTTCGCGGCGAAGGACGCCGCCGTCATCAACTTCGTGCCGTTCTTCTACACCCAGGTCGTCGGGCTCTCCGGCGCCTGGTACGGCGCCGCGGCCTTCATCGGCCAGCTCTCCGATGCCGTCTCGGACCCGGTCGTCGGCACCATCTCCGACAACCACCGCTCGCGCTGGGGGCGCCGCCACCCGTTCATGGCGTTCGCCGCGATCCCGGTCGCGCTCTGCTTCCTGTTCATCTTCATGCCGCCCGCGCTCCCGCAGTGGGGGCTGTTCCTCTGGCTCGCCTTCGGCTTCGTGGCGCTGCGCACCTTCCTCACCTTCTTCGCGATCCCGCACACGGCGCTCGGCGCCGAGCTCTCGAGCGACTACGAAGAGCGCTCGCTGATCGTGAGCTATCGGACCATGCTCGGCTGGGTGGCCGGCGTGGGCCTGCCCTTCGTCGGGCTGTTCTACCTGTTCTCAAGAGGGGGGGCGGGCGACGGGGGCGCCGCGGACGGGCGCCTGATCTACGGCAACTACACCGACTACGCCGTGATCTCGGCCGCCGTGGCGCTGGTGACGATCGCCGTCACGGTGTGGTTCACGCGCAAGCAGATCCCCCGGCTCCCCACGGGCGGCCCCAGGAAAAAGCTCCGCTGGACCGAGCCGATCCACGACGTCGTCCATGCGCTCCAGAACGTGAACTTCCGCTGGGTGTTCACCGCGTTGATCTTCGTGGGAGCCAGCAGCGGCGTCGCCGTCACGCTGGGCTTCTACACGAACACCTATTTCTGGGAGTTCACCTCCCAGCAGATCGCGATGTTCGGCCTCTTCAACGTCGTGCCGATCGCCGCCGGCTTCGCCGCGCTGCGCCCGCTGGTACGCCGGTTCGAGAAGCAGAAGATCTTCGCGGGCGCGCTCGCGGTGATGATCCTGAACGGCCTGTGGTGGATCCCCGGCCGGCTGCTCGAGATTCTCCCCCCGAACGGCGACCCCCTCCTCTTCTATCTGGCGCTGGTCAACTCGTTCTTCCTCGTGAGCTCGGTGATGATCCTCCAGACCATCGGCGCCGCGATGGTCGCCGACATCGTGGACGAGCACGAGGTGCACACCGGCCAGCGCATGGACGGCGTGTTCTTCGCGGCGATGGGCTTCTCGATGAAGGTGCCCACGGGCCTCGGCCAGTTCCTCGGCGGCGTGATCATCCAGTTCGCGGGCCTCGCGACCGGCGCAGAGCCCGGCGACGTGCCGGCGGACGTCCTCTTCAAGCTGGGCGTCATCGCGGGCCCGATCATCTCGCTCTCGTTCATCGTCCCGGGGCTGCTGCTGACGCGCTTCGACCTCTCGCGCAACCGACACGGTGAGCTCCGCCGCATCCTCGAGGCCCGCGAGACGACGCCGAGCGAGGGCTGATCAGTCCCGCGCGAACCCTGCGAGATCGCGCGCGGTGTCGCGGCTGATCTCCGGGCAGACCATCGGGAAGATCTCGGTGCCGTGGATGGTTCCCATCACCTGCCGGCAGCGCGCGGGCACGCCGTTCGCGATCAGCAGGCGGTAGAAATTCACCCCCTCGTCGCGCAGCGGGTCGCACTCGTTGACGCTGATCACGGTCGGCGGAAAGCCCTGCACGTCGTCGTCGCTGGCGAAGCCGGGCCAGGCCAAGGGGTTCCGCTTCTCGAGCTGCTCGATGCCGTAGGCCACGGCGCCCCGGTTGTTGTGCAGATCGAGCAGGATGCCGTTGTTCTCCGTGCTCGAAGGGTTCTGCGGCAGCGGCCAGACGCCGGCGATGTACGGACACAGGGCGTAGAGCCCCTTGACCAGACCGAGGTCCCCGTCGCGCTTCAGCTTCAGGCCCGTCGCCAGGGTGAGGTTGCCGCCGCCGCTCTCGCCGGCGACGACGATGCGCTTCGGGTCGACTCCGAGGGTGGCGGCGTTCGCCGCCAGCCACCTGACGCCGGAGACGCAGTCGTTCAGGCCGGCGGGGAACGGCGCGACCTCGGGCGCCGAGGAGGGCACGAGGGCGTTGCGGAAGTCGACCATCGCGACCGCGACGCCCTGCGCGGCGATGATCTTGCCCCAGGCGCGGTAGTTCCCGTAGTAGCAGGACATGCTCTGCATGCCGCCGCCGTGGATGTAGTAGACGCAGGGCAGCACGTCGGCGCCGTCGGGCCGGATGAACTGCACCTGGATCGTGTTGCCGTCGGGCTGCGAGGTGAACCGCTCGGTACCGATGCGAAGACCTTTCGAGGGGGCGATCTCCTCGGTGTCGGCCAGCTCCATCATGGCCTCCATGCGTTCGCGCAGCGCCTTCGACTCCGGCGTGTTCGTCTCGGCGAGCAGCGCCTCCCGGCTCGTGGCGTTCTTGCCCGCCGGCAGGTTGAGCGCGCCGAGCAGCGTCTTGATGCGGGGGTCGATGCGCGGGTCGTCGAGCCAGCTCGTGGGCATGGGGTCCTCCGGGTCCCGGAGCATACGCTGGCGGACCGCCGGGTGCGCTACCCCGAGCGCCGACGCCCGGCCAGCGCCTCGGGCACGCGCAGGGCGATCGGAGCGCCGTCGGACGGCGTTCCCAGGTGCGCCGCATAGAGCACGGGTGCGGTGGGCTTCCGGCGATGGTCGTCGACCACGTCGGCCACGATCAGCGCGACGACCAGGAGCAGGGCGGCGCCGAGCAGCACCCAGGCCCGCCGCGCCTGCTCGGGCGGAACCGTCCGCCCTTCCGGGGGACTCGCTTGCGTGAGCACGTGCATGGCCGCCGCCAGCCGGTGCCGGCCCACCTCGGCTGCGAGCGTCGCGCCTTCGAACTCGCGCTGGTAGACGTCGAGCCGGCGAAGCGCGAGGTCCCGGACGCGGACGAGCTCGCGCCGCTCGCGTTCGAGCGCGGGAAGCTTCCGCTCGGCTGCTTCGAAGCGCGCGAGCGCCGCTTCGAGGTCCTCCGCCCGCTCGCGGTGGAGCAGGATCTCCCGCTCCCGCTTGCGGGTCGCCTCCCGCTCCTTCGCCTCGAGGTGGTCCCGCACGTGGGCGATCCTCCCTCTGAGGCTCTCCACCGCGGCGCTGTCGTCGGCGTAGACGCCCAGCACGGCTTGCAGCTCGAGCTCGAGGCGCTCGAGGCGGGTTCGGGCGCGGTGGATCGACGGATCGTCGAGCGGTTCGGATTCGAGGTGGGCCGTGACCCAACGCTCCGTTCGCAGCTCGCGTGCGAACTCGGCCCGCTCCTCGGCCAGGGCGGTGTACGCCCCGCCGTCGGCGAGGTCCGGATGCGCCTCGAGGAAGGCGGCGAGCGCGGCCTCGGCGTCCGCGAGCGCCGTCTCCTGCTCGAGGATGCGCTCGTGCAGGCGGTGTCGACTGACGGCGGGTGGGAGGATCGTGGCCCGGGCCCGCTCGAAACGCCGGATCAGCCGGTTCACGACGCGGGCCGCGAGCTCCGGGTCTTCGTGCCGGAAGCTCACCTCGATGACGTCCGTTCCGGGCGGTGTGCGAACCGAGAGCGCATCGCCCATGCGGGTCACACTGGCTGCGCGGATCGCACCGATCGAATCCCCCTCGAGCTCGGGGTAGAGCGTGCCGATGCCGACGCTCTCGAGCGTCCGCCGCAGCACCTCGAAGCTCCGGAGCAGCTCCCGCTCCGACTGGAGCGCGCCGTCGATCGCCTGGGCCCCGCTGCCGCCCGGCGCCCGGATCAACAGGGCCGCCCGCGCCTGGTAGGTGCTCGAATCGGCCACGATCCCGATCGAGGCGAGTGCCAGCGCGAGCGCGACCGTGCCTCCGATCCACCAGCGCAGCCGCCGCCAGCCGGCCCGCAGCACCGGGTCGTCCGGCGGCGGGCCTCCGGAGGCGCGGGTGACCTTCACCGGAACCGGCTCGGCAATGCGAGCGGTCTGCGTGCCCTCGCTCGTGGCGATCTGAAGCTGGCTGTCGCCGTCCATTGGGCTCCCGGTCCCGTGCCGCCCCGGCCCGCCGCGCCGAGGCGGGGAGGCTCCGCCCGGTGGGTGGCCCCGCGCCGTGGCGTCAGCGCCCGAGGGGAACCGGCGGCTCAGCTCGCCGGAAGGATCACGGGCGCCACGAAGCGCTCGATCAGCGCCCGTTCTTCCGCCTCGTTGCCGCCCGGCAGGGTGAGCAGCGAGAGGATCACCCGGAGCAGCCAGTTCGCCCGCAGCCGGGACTCCGCGGCCCCGCGGCCCGGCCGGGCGCCCGGCAGCGGCCCGAGCAGCTCCTCGACGAAGCCGGAGAGCGCCGCCTCGACCTCCTCGGAGCGGCGCGAGGCGCGGGCCGCCATTCCGGCATCCCCCACGCTGAACCAGGCGGCGGCGCCGGGCGTCCGGCGCACCTCGGCGACCGCGCGCATCACGCCTTCGATCAGGCGCTCGCGCGGATCGCGGATCTCCGCGAGGGCCGCGCGCACCCGGCCCGCGAGCACACGTGCCTGGTGATCCACGTAGGCGAGGTGCAGCTGGTGGCGGTTCTCGAAGTAGCGGTAGAGCGTGCCGCGTGAGCAGCCGGCGTAGCGCGCGACGTCGGCCATGCTGGCATTCCCCACCCCGAGCTCCAGAAACGCATGCGACGCCGCCTCGAGGATCTTCTCGACGGCCAGCTCGGTCTGCTCCTCGCGTAGCCAGGCGCGCGCCACTATCCGGCGCCCTCTGCCGAGAAGGGGAGCGACTCGTAGCGACGGACGAAATGGCCGTCGGCGAAACGACCCTGGTCGGGGAACACGACGAATGCGGGGCACCGCGAGAGCAGCTCTTCGAGCGCGATCCGCGCCTGGAGGCGGGCGGCGGCGGCGCCGATGCAGTGGTGGGGGCCATACCCGAAGCTCAGGTGGCGGCGGACCCGCCGGGTGACGTCACAGTGCGACGCATCCTGACCGAACTCGCGCTCGTCCCGGTTGGCGGACGCGTAGAGCAGCATCACCTTCCGGCCGGCGGGAACCGTTCGCGCTCCGTCCTCCGTCTCGAAGACGACGTCCTCCGTGGTCGTGCGCGCCAGGCCCTGGACGGGCGAGGTCAGGCGAAGGAACTCCTCGAGCGCGGCTGGGAGCAGCCCGGGCTCGCGCAGCAGCCTTGCGCGCTGGGCGGGGTTCTCGGTCAGCAGCTGGGCCGCGCCGCCCAGCAGACCCGTCGTGGTGTCGTTGCCGCCCGTGACCATCGTGAAGCACATCCCGAGGATCTGCGTCATCGGGACGGGCTCGCCGTCGATCCGTGCGTGCACCAGCGTGGAGATCATGTCGTCGACCGGATCCCGGCGACGCTTCTCGATCAGACCGCCGAAGTAGCCGAACATCTGGCCGAGCGTCTCGGCAGCGTTCATCACGTCGCCGCGCGCGTTCGCGGCCACGATCGCGTCGGTCCAGCCGTCGAACCGGCCCTGGTCCTCGGCGGGCACCCCGAGGAAGTGGCCCACCACGAGGCTCGGGAGTGGCTTGAACAGACGCTCGACGACGTCGCCCGTCCCGCGCTCCCGGAGCTCCTCGATGCGCTCGACCACGAAGCCGCGCACGAGCGCCTCGATCGCCTGGACCTGCTTCGGCGTGAAGCGCTTGATCGAGAGCTTTCGGAGCTTCGTGTGCGCGGGCGGGTCCATCATCACGATCGGCGCCTCGACGCCGAGCTTCTGCATCTCGCCGTAGGTCATCGTGAGGCCCTGCGCCGACGAGAAGCGCCGGGCATCGATCACCGAGGCCATGACGTCCGCGAAGCGCGAGAGCACCCAGTATTCGCCGCGCGGGTCGCGGACCTCGTGGACCGGGTCGTGGTCGCGCAGTGCCGCGTACATCGGGAAGGGGTCGCGCCAGCTGTCGGCGCTGCGGGGCGCGAAGCGGGCCGGAGGCGAAGGGGGCATGGGCTCTCCAAATGAGACGAGTACGTTGATTCGTCTCGTATGATATACAATATTTATGTTCTGTTCAATAGCGGGATCGCCCCCCTGGCCGGAGAGGGGGGTACCCTGGGACGGGGTCCGCGGGGGGCGGCTCCCCGGGAGCACCGCCATGCACGTGGGAATGGGCGTGATCTTCCAGGGGCTCGGCGAGGGCCGCAGCGACCGCAACGTCTACCGGAACGAGCTGCGCATGGGCGACCTCGCCGAGCCGCTCGGCTTCGACTCGCTCTGGGGCGTGGAGCACCACTTCACCGACTACACGATGTGCCCGGACGTCTTCCAGTTCCTGACCTACATGGCGGCCTGCACCGAGAACATCCAGCTCGGATCGATGGTGTGCGTCCTGCCCTGGCACGACCCGGTCCGGGTGGCCGAGCAGGTGATCGTGCTCGACCACATGTCGAACGGACGCCTGATCCTCGGCATCGGGCGCGGGCTCGGGCGCGTCGAGTTCGAGGGCTTCGGCGTCGAGCAGGCCGACAGCCGGGCCATCTTCGTCGAGTCGGCCGAGCTGCTGCTGGCCGGGCTCGAGACCGGGCGCGTCGAGTACCAGGGGCGCTTCGTCCAGCAGGCCCCGCGCGAGCTGCGGCCGCGCCCGCTCAGGTCCTTCCGCGGGCGCACCTACGCGGCGGCCGTCTCGCCCGAGTCCTCGCGGATCATGGCCGAGCTCGGGATCGGCATCCTCATCATCCCGCAGAAGCCCTGGGAGCTGGTCGTGAAGGAGCTCGACGACTACCGCTCGGTCTTCACGGAGGTGAACGGGATCGACGCGCCCCCGCCCGTCGTCTCGGGCTGGGTGTTCTGCGACGCCAACGCCGAGCGCGCCGAGGAACGGGCCCGGAAGTACATCGGCGAGTACTACCGGTCGGTGATCCGGCACTACGAGCTCGTCGGCGATCACCTCACGAAGCTGCGCGGCTACGAGGCCTACAAGGCCGTGCAGGAGCGCATCAGCCAGCGGGGCGGCGCGGAGGAGACCATCGAGTTCTTCCTCGGGCTCCAGGTGTGGGGCACGCCCGAGCAGTGCCACGGCAAAGTCGTGGACACCATCGAGCGCACCGGGGGCGAGGCCTTCACCGGCGTGTTCAGCTACGGCGCAATGCCCTACGAGCAAGCCGAGGAGAGCCTGCGCCTGTTCGCGCGCGAGGTGATGCCCGAGCTGAAGAGGCACGTCCCCACCGAGGACCAGCTCATCACGCGCGCGGCGGGCACGTCGCCGGCCGCCGAGGCATTCCGGCTGCCCCCGAGCTGAAGCCGCCAGGGAGCGTCCGCACGAGTCCTCGTGCGGAGGCCGTGCCCGGGACCGGTGGACCGGCTCCGACTCCGGACTCGGCGGGTCGCGGTGGATCCATGCCCTTCCTTCCGCTCCGAGC
>JBFIYM010000153.1:0-11015 GCA_041605395.1 Myxococcota bacterium
GTGCTCGGGCGCCAGCCGATACTCGACGGACACCACGACGGCGTCGACCGCGTCCGCGGTCGCCACGCAGCCCGCGTGCTCGAAGTCGATCGAGCCGAAGCAGAAGCCGCCGCCGTGGAGGTAGAGCACGCCGGGACGGGGCGCCGGAACGCCGGCCGGCTCGTAGACGCGCACGCCGAGCTCCGGAGCGTCGGCCGGCCCCGGAATCACGCGGTCCGCAAAGCGCACGCGGTCCTCGCCCGGGCCGCCGGCCGGGAGGCCCTGGATCATCTCCGCCATCGCCCGTCGCGCCGCCGTGAGGTCCGACCAGTCCGTCGAGACGGGGAGCTGCGGCACGATCGCGGCCAGCTCGGGGTCGTAGGCGCGCTTCCTCATGGGTCCTCCGGGCCGAGCCTAGACCAGCTCGTGGCCGTGCGGCGTCAGTGCGTGCGCCACGCCCGGCCGCTCGAGACCGCGGGTCGCGATCCAGCCGGCCGTGCTCCGGGCGGCCCGCTCGATCAGGTCAGCCGCCGTCGAGAAGTCGTACGGCGACGACCCGAGCGGACACAGCGGCGGCACCACCAGGATCTCCGCCCGGTCCTGGAAGTGCAGCACGTCGCTCACGAGCTGGCGCGCGATGAGCAGCGTGATGGCGTGGAGCGCCATCGCCAGGGGGCTGGTGGGGGGCTCGTCGAGGGTGCAGGAGAAGCCGGTCGGGAGCACCACGATGCGCTTCGCACCCAGGTCGATCGCGGTCGAGAGCGGGGTGTTGCTCGACACGCCGCCGTCGATCAGGTGCTTGCCCCCGATCCGCCGCGGCGGAAACACGCCCGGGATCGCCGCGCTCGCGAGCAGCGCCGGAACCACGGGCCCCGACGAGATCACCACGCGGCTGCCGTCGAGCACGTCGGTCGCGACCACCCGGCACGGAAGCGACGCCTCTTCGAGCCGCCGGTAGGGCAGCTCGCGCTGGAGCAACGCCTCGAGCGGGCCGGGGTCGAGCAGGCTGCGCCGCAGGCCCGCGAAGCCGAGCAGGCCGTGGAGCGGGCGGAGCGGGAAGACGTCGCGGCTCCGGAGGCGGCGCCAGATGGCCGCGAGCCGGGCCACGCCTTCGGCGTCGGGCCGGGCCGCGAAGTAGGCGGCGTTGATGGCCCCGACGGAGGAGCCGATCACGAAGTCCGGGAGCGGCTCGTGCCCGACCAGCGCCTGGAGCATCCCCACCTCGACCGCACCGAGGCTGCCCCCGCCCGCGAACACGAAGGCCGTCGTCATCGCCGCGAGGGTAGCGGGGAGGCCCACGCCGCCCGACGGGTCAGCTCACGCCGCCCGGAGGGTCAGCTCACGCCGAGCTCCGCGAGGAAGCGCCCGAACACCTTGTCGGCGTCGAAGTGCTCGAGGGCCAGCGCCCGCGCGCGTCGGGCATGGCGCGCGTAGTCGCCCGCGACGGCCTCCAGCGCCTCGGCGGCCTCTTCGGGCTCGGAGACGGCGAACAGCCCTTCGCCGCACGGGAGATGCGCCGACCAGCCCGTGTCCTGCATCACGACGGGCCGGCCGCTCGCGAGGAAGACCGCCGCGCGGTCGCCGAACCAGCCGCAGTGGGTCGCGACGTAGCAGTGCTTGGCGACGCTGAACTCGCCCCGCGCACTTCGGATGTAGTCGCTGTAGGCCTCGAAGGACGTCGACACCCGGTAGGCGTTCCGGAGCTTCCAGCCGATCCCGGCGAGTCGCTCCCACGGCACGTCCCGGCCCGAGACGGCCATCTCGAGCGGAACCCGCGTCCGCTGCGGGAGCGTCTCGAAGCGCTCGAACTCGAGGTCCTTGTTGCCGTAGCTCCGGCCGCGGTGGACCCGCGTGCGCATCGACTGCCAGCTCATCACGGTCGTGAAGGGCGCGTCGGGTGGAGCGGGCCGGACCGGGAAGAGGTCGGGCACGATGGGGTCGAGCAGCGTACGCCAGCGCTTGCCCAGCAGCGGCAGGTCGGCGTGCTCGCTGCCGACGTTGAGCCCGGTGCTGTAGTAGTGGTCGTAGGCGGGCGGGGGCTGGCCCGCCTCGGCCCGCGCCTCCATCCGCATCTGGGTGAAGCCCGGCTCGCAGTCGACGAGGACGCGGAGCCCGGCGTGGGCCGCTTCGTCGAGCCAGCTGGCGTCGCCACCGACGTCGAGGAACAGGTCGGCGGAGGCGAAGGCGGCGTCCACCCGCTCGCGCGGGAGGCCGTAGCGGCGCCCGGCGCGGTCGACGAAGTGCCAGGCCTCGCCGAGCCCGTGGCGCTCGAGCAGCGCACCCGCCGAGCGCAGGCCGTGGCTCGGGTCGTCTCCCATCAGCTGGCGCCCGGTGTCGAAGCAATCGTTCCTCCGCATCGCGCGCTCGACGTAGACGACTTCGTGCCCGAGGCGTCGGAAGCCGACCAGGTACTGGAGCAACCACGAGAGCATGCCGCCCATCGGGTAGCGGAACAGGCAGGAGGAGAGGACTACGCGGGCCAACGCGGCTCTCCGGACGCGCGCGCCGCGAGCACGAGCTTGCGCACGTGGAAGGCCTCGGCCCAGCCGCTCTCCGCGTTGCACTCGACGCCCCGCAGCCTCATCAGGGCGCGGAAGGTCTCCGGCTCGAACCAGCGCCGCGCGTGCTGGGACGGAAAGGCGGAGAGCAGGATCTCGATCTTCCGGCGCACGTGCGCTTCGTCGAGCGGAACGAAGCAGTTCGGCGCGCCGAGGTCGCCGTCGTACTTCGGGATCTCGAACTCGAGGATCAGGTGGTCGCGGAATGTGTTCCAGGTCAGCTCGCTCGCGAGCCGGTGGTCCTGGTGCAGGTCGCCGCGGTGGTGGGTCAGCACCAGGTCGGGGCGCCCCTTCTGCTTCAGCGCCTCGAAGTACTCCTTCACCTCCCCGCCCTGGTAGGGCAGGAAGCCGTCGCGGAAGCCGGCGATCGCGACGCGCTTCTCGGCGTCGTCGCCGAGGAAGTGGCGCGCCGCCGCCAGGGCCTCCGCGCGCCGAGGCCCTTCGGCGCTCAGGACGACCCAACGCACCTCGAGGTCCGGGTTCAGCTCGAGCAGGCGCAGGATCAGGCCCCCGCAGCCGATCTCGATGTCGTCCGCGTGGGCCCCGATGCAGAGCACGCGGCGCACGCCGGCCGCCAGATCGCCGAGCTCGAAGGCGTGCATCCCGGCTCAGCTCTTCCAGACCTGCCAGGGCGCCCGGCCCTGCCCGAGCAGGTCCTCGAAGCGCTGCTTGTCCTTGAAGGTGTCCATGCTGGCCCAGAAGCCGTCGTACGGGTGCGCGCGCAGCTTTCCGCGCGCGATCAGGCGCCGGAACGGCTCGGCCACCAGCTCCTCGCCGGGCTGGATGTAGTCGAAGATCTCGCGCTGGAAGACGAAGAAGCCGCCGTTGATCCGCACCACGGACTCGCCCACGTGCTGGAGGCGCTGCACCGTGCCGTCGGCGTCCGACTCGACGATGTGGAAGGCGTGGGGCGCCGGAACGGCGAGCATCGAGGCCACCGAGCCGCTGTCGAGCGACTCGGCCACGTAGCGATTCAGCGGGAGGTCGGTGAGGCCGTCGCTGTAGTTCGCGAGGAAGGCGCTCTCGCCCTCGAGGTAGGGCTCGACGGCGAGCAGGCGCTCGCCGATGTTCGCGTGCAGCCCGGTGTCGACGAAGGTGATGACCCAGTCGTCGATGTCCCGACGCAGCAGCTGGATCTCGCGGCCGCCCTTCGACAGCACGAAGTCGTTGGAGAGACACTCGTTGTAGTCGAGGAAGTACTCCTTGATGGCCTCGCCGCGGTAGCCCAGGCAGAGGATGAACTCGCGGTGGCCATGGTGCGCGTAGTAGCGCATCAGGTTGAGCAGGATCGGCCTCGGACCGATCGGGACCAGCGGCTTCGGCACGTTCTCGGAGTAGTCGCGGATGCGGGTCCCGAGGCCACCGCAGAACAACACGACCTTCATCTCCGCCTCCGCTCGCCGCGACGACCGCGGCCCCGCTCCGTTCGCCGCCCGGCATTCTACACCGCCCGGTTCGATCGAAGCGCTGGCTTTCGGGCGGGTTGGGTCACGGGTCGCGCAGCTCGTGTGCAGGTCGGGCGCAAGTGTTAGGCAGCTTCACGACAAGGCTCTTCCTCCGCGCGGCCGCCCGGCGCATACTCCGGTGTCCTCAATTCCGGCCGGCGATGATCTTCCGCAGCACCCCGCTCCCTGGCGCCTTCGTGGTCGAGCTCGAGCCGCATCGCGACGAGCGCGGCGCCTTCGCGCGCAGCTTCTGCGAGCGCGAGTTCGCGGCCCACGGCATCGCCACGCACTACCCGCAGGCCAACCTCTCCTGGAACCCGACGCCGCACACGCTGCGCGGGCTGCACTGGCAGGCGACGCCCCACGGCGAGGACAAGCTCGTCCGCTGCACCGCGGGCGCGATCCACGACGTGATCGTCGACCTGCGCCGCGACTCGCCCGCGCGGCTGGCCTGGTTCGCCGTGGAGCTGAGCGCCGCCAACCGCAAGGCCCTCTACGTGCCCCGGGGCTGCGCACACGGCTTCCTGACGCTCCATCCGGACAGCGAGGTCTCCTACTGGATGAGCGCGAGCCATGCCCCCGAGGCGGCGCGCGGGCTCCGCTTCGACGACCCGAAGCTCGGCATCCGCTGGCCCGCGCCGCCGGCGCTGGTGTCGGAGCGCGACCTCGCGCTGCCGGCCTACGACGACGCGCTGCTCTACGAGGGCGCCCCGTGAGTGCAGGCGACGAGATGATGGCGCTGGTCCGCACGCTCTACCCGCTGTGCCGGAGCCTCACCGGCGACGGCGTCCGCGAGACCCTGCGGATCGTCTCGGAGCACCTTCCGCTCGAGGTCCACGAGGTGCCGAGCGGGACCCCGGTGTTCGACTGGACCGTCCCGCGCGAGTGGAACCTGCGGGAGGCGTGGATCGCCGACCCCGACGGCCGGCGGGTGGTCGACGCGCGCGAGTCGAACCTGCACGTGGTCGGCTACAGCACGCCGCTGCGGCGCCGCGTCTCGCGGGAGGAGCTGCACGAGCACCTCCACTCGCTGCCGGACCATCCCGACTGGATCCCCTACCGCACCAGCTACTACCACGAGAGCTGGGGCTTCTGCGTCAGCGAGAAGCAGCGCCAGCTGCTCGACGCGCCGAGCTACGAGGTCTGCATCGACGCGACGCTGGCACCCGGGAGCCTCAGCTACGGCGAGTGCCTGCTGCCGGGCCGGAGCCCACGCGAAATCCTGATCTCGGTCCACGTCTGCCACCCCTCGCTCTGCAACGACAACCTCTCGGGGCTCGCGGTGGCCGCCTGGCTCGCGCGGCGGCTTCGCGAACGGGAGCGCGCGCGGGAGTACGGCATCCGCTTCGTGCTCGTGCCGGGAACGATCGGCTCGCTCACCTGGCTCGCGCGGAACCCGGACGTCAGGGAGCGCGTCGCCCATGGCCTCACCCTGGTGTGCCTCGGCGACTCCGGACCCTTCACCTACAAGCGCACGCTCTCCGGCCACGCCGAGATCGACCGCGCCGCCGCGTTGGCCCTCGGCGCGAGAGGCCGCGCCCACCAGCTGATCGACTACTTCCCCTTCGGCTACGACGAACGCCAGTACAACGCGCCCGGCTTCCGCCTCCCCGTGGGCTCGCTGATGCGGGCGCGACACGGGCGCTTCCCCGAGTACCACACGTCGGCGGACGACCTCGAGTTCGTGGGTCCCGAGGCCCTCGAGGAATCCCTCGACGCGTGCACGGCGATCCTCGACGTGCTCGACGCCAACCGGGTGATCCGGAGCCGCAATCCGCACGGCGAGCCGCAGCTCGGACGGCGCGGGCTCTATCGCGCGATGGGCGGCGAGCCGGACCTGGCGGAACTCGAGCTCGCGCTGCTCTGGGTGCTGACGCTGGCGGACGGCGCGCACACCCTGATCGACGTGGCGGAGCGGGCCGGGCTCCCCTTCGCGCTGGTCGAGCGCGCGGCCACGCACCTCGAAGCGCACGAGCTGCTCGAGACGCGCCCGGTCACCCGGGAGGAGCGCCGATGCGCGTCCTGCTGACCGGCTCCGAAGGCTACATCGGCGCGGTGATGGCCCCGCTGCTGCGTGCCGCCGGGCACGCCGTGACCGGCCTCGACAGCGGCCTGTTCGAAGGCTGCGACTTCGGGAGCGACGCGCCGGGGCCGGCGGAGCTCCGCGCGGACCTGCGCGACGTCCGCGTCGACCAGCTGGTCGGCTTCGACGCCGTGATCCACCTGGCCGCGCTCTCGAACGACCCGCTCGGCGACCTCGATCCGGAGTGCACCTACGCCATCAACCACCGCGCCTCCGTCCACCTCGCCCGCTCTGCCCGCGAGGCCGGCGTCGAGCGCTTCCTCTACTCCTCGTCGTGCAGCGTGTACGGGGCGGCGAACCCCGAGGCCGTGCTCGACGAGAGCGCGCCGTTCCAGCCGGTCACCCCGTACGGCCGCTCGAAGGTCCTCGTCGAGGGCGACGTCGCGAAGCTGGCGGACGCCCGCTTCCACCCGACCTTTCTGCGCAACGCCACCGCCTACGGGGTCTCGCCGCGGCTGCGCGGCGACCTGGTGGTGAACAACCTGGTCGGCTGGGCGCTCACCACGGGGCGCGTCCGGCTCAAGAGCGACGGCACGCCGTGGCGCCCGCTCGTGCACGTCGAGGACATCTGCCGCGCCTTCCTCGCCGTGCTCGAGGCGCCGCTCGGGCTGGTGCACGGCGAGGCCTTCAACGTCGGCCGGGACGGCGAGAACTACCGGGTGGCCGAGGTGGCCGAGCGGGTGCGCGAAGCGATCCCCGGGAGCGAGATCGAGCTGGCGCCCGGCGCCGGCGCCGACCCGCGCTGCTACCGCGTGGACTTCGGCAAGCTCGCGCGCACCCTGCCCGGCTTCGTGCCGCGCTGGCGCGTCGCGGACGGCATCCGCGAGCTGCGCGACGCCTTCCGGCGCGTGGGTCTACGGCAGCGCGACCTCGAGGGCGACCGCTACCTGCGGATCCGTCGCATCCAGCGGCTGCGCGAAGCAGGCCGGCTCGACGCCAACCTGCGCCGGGTGCCGGGATGAGCGCTCGCGGTCCCTGCCGCTCTTGCGGCTCGCGGGAGACCGAGCCCTTCGTGGACCTCGGCATGTCGCCGCTCTGCGAGAGCTTCCTCACGGAGGACGCCCTCGACGCCATGGAGCCCTTCTATCCGCTCGACGTCTTCGTGTGCCAGCGCTGCTTCCTGGTGCAGCTCCGGGAGTACGTGACGCCCGCAGAGATCTTCCGTGAGTACGCCTACTTCTCCTCCTACTCGGACAGCTGGCTCGCCCACGCGCGGGCCTTCGTGGCCGGCGCGGTCGAGCGCTTCGGCCTCGGCGCCGGCAGCTTCGTGGTCGAGCTGGCCAGCAACGACGGCTACCTGCTCCGGAACTTCGTCGCGCGGGGCATCCCGTGCCTCGGCGTCGAGCCGGCCGAGAACGTGGCCGAGGCGGCACGCGCCGCCGGCGTGCCGACACGCGTCGAGTTCTTCGGGCGCCGCGCGGCCGACGCGCTCCGCACCGAGGGCCCGCCCGCGGACCTGGTCGTCGCGAACAACGTGCTCGCCCAGGTGCCCGACCTGAACGACTTCGTGAGCGGGATCGCGCGGCTGCTCGCGCCGCACGGGGTGGTGACGCTCGAGTTCCCGCACCTGCTCGAGCTCATCGAGCAGAACCAGTTCGACACCATCTACCACGAGCACTTCTCCTACTTCTCGCTGCTGAGCTGCGAGCGGATCCTCGGCGCGCACGGTCTCGAGGCCTTCGACGTCGAGCCGCTCGCGAGCCACGGCGGCTCGCTGCGCGTGCTCGCCGGCCACGCGGGCGTCCGGCGCGGGGCCGCCAGCGCCGGGCTCGAGGCGCTCCGCAAGCGCGAGCACGAGGCCGCCCTCGACCAGCCGGCCGGCTACCGGGGCTACGCCGCGCGCGTGGCCGAGACGAAGCGGAACCTGCTCGCCTTCCTGATCGAGGCACGGCGCGCCGGGCGGCGGGTCGCGGGCTACGGCGCGCCGGGCAAGGGCAACACGCTGCTCAACTACTGCGGAATCCGCCGCGACTTCCTCGACTTCACGGTCGACCGCAACCCCTACAAGCACGGCCGCTTCCTGCCGGGGACCCGCATCCCCGTGTTCCCGGTCGAGAAGCTCGCCGAGGAGAAGCCGGACGACATCCTGATCCTGCCCTGGAACCTGCGACGCGAGATCGTGGCGCAGCTCGCGTACACGAGGGCGTGGGGGGCGCGGCTGGTCGTCCCGATTCCCCGCCTCGAGGTGTGCTGAGATGCCGCTCGCCGTCCACCACGAGACCGCACTCCCCGACGACGAGCGCCGCACCCGCCTCTATGCCGGTGACCTCTTCGTCTACGCCCCCCGCGCCACGACCGCCGCGCTCTGCGACTTCGCGCGCGCGCTCGCGCGCGAGGCGTTCGCCCCCCACGACCCCGAGCTCGCGCAGCACGCCCTCCCCGTCGAGCGCTTCGCGGCGATCCTGGCGGAGCTGAAGCCGCGCTTCATCCACCACCCGGAGGCGAAGCGCCTGATCCGGGCCGCGCTCGACGATTTCGGCTGCGACCCCGACCTCACCTACTTCGACGTGCCGCGTCTGCGCACCGCGACGTCGGACGGCTATCTCACGACCGGCATCGCCTACGCCTTCCATCCGCACCGGGACACCTGGTACTCGGCCGCCCAGTGCCAGCTCAACTGGTGGCTGCCCGTCTCCGCGCTCTCGGCCGGGAACGGGATCGCCTTCCACCCGCGCTACTGGCACGAGCCGGTCCAGAACGGCTCAGAGGCCTACGACTACGCCGAGTGGAACCGCACCAGCCGCTTCATCGCCGCGAGCCAGATCGGCAGGGACACCCGGCCCCAGCCGAAGCCCGAGCAGCCGCTCGACGTCCGGGGCGAGATCCGGCCCGTGCTGCCGGTGGGCGGCACCCTCCTCTTCTCCGGCGCGCAGCTCCATGCCTCCGCGGAGAACCGGAGCGGGCGCACCCGCTTCAGCGTCGACTTCCGCACCGTGCATCGACCCGACGTCGAGGCCGGGCGGGGGGCGCCGAACCTCGACTCCGCCTGCACGGGGACGGCGCTCGGGGACTTCCTGCGCGCGAGCGACGGCGCGCCGCTCCCGGGCGGGCTGATCGAGGCGCACGCCAGCGGCTTCGGACGCTACGCCGAGGCCCGGGGGGCGTCGTGAAGTTCGACCGCTCGCGCGAGCTCCAGCGCCGGAGCCACGCCCTGATCCCGGGCGGCGCGCACACCTATGCGAAGGGGGACGACCAGTATCCGCTCGAGGCGCCGGGCTTCCTGGTGCGGGGAGAGGGCTGTCGGGTCTGGGATCCCGACGGCAACGAGTTCATCGAGTACGGGATGGGGCTTCGCGCCGTGACGCTCGGGCACGGCTACGCGCCGGTGGTCGAGGCCGCGAGCCGCGCCCTCGCCGCGGGCACGAACTTCACGCGCCCCGCCCCGCTCGAGGTCGCGCTGGCCGAGCGCCTGGTCGGGCTGATCGACGCCGCCGAGATGGCCAAGTTCACGAAGAACGGCTCGGATGCCACCACCGCGGCGGTGAAGCTGGCCCGCGCCTACACGGGACGGGACAAGCTGCTCTACTGTCGCAGTCACCCGTTCTTCTCGACCGACGACTGGTTCATCGGGACGACGCCGATGCGCGCGGGCATCCCGCGCGCGGCGAGCGAGCTCTCGATCGGCTTCGACTACAACGACGCCAGCGGGCTCGCGGCCCACTTCGAGGCCCAGCGGGGCCAGATCGCCTGCGTGATCCTCGAGCCCGCGGCGCTGGAGGAGCCCAAGGCCGGCTTCCTCGAGGCCGTGCGCGAGCTCTGCGACCGGCACGGGAGCCTGCTCATCCTCGACGAGACGATCACCGGCTTCCGCTGGCACCTTCGCGGCGCGCAGGCGCTCTACGGCGTGGCGCCGGACCTGAGCGTGTTCGGCAAGGCGCTCGGCAACGGCTTCGCGATCGCGGCCTTGCTCGGCCGGCGCGAGGTGATGCGGCTCGGCGGCCTCGACCACGACCGCGAGCGCGTCTTCCTGCTCTCGACCACCCACGGCGCCGAGACGCACGCGCTGGCCGCTGCGCTGGCCGTGATCGACGCCTACGAAGCGCGGGACGTGGTCGGGATCCTCGAGCGCCAGGGCGAACGCCTGCGCCAGGGCGTGGAGGCGGCGGCGCGCGAGGCCGGCGTGGCGGGCCACTTCTCCGTGCGCGGGCGGCCGCAGAACCTGGTCTACGCCACGAAGGACGGCGCGGGCCACCCGTCCCAGGCGTTCCGCGCGCTCTTCCTCCAGGAGCTGATCCGGCGCGGCGTGATCGCGCCCTCGTTCGTGGTCAGCGCCGCGCACGACGACGCCGAGGTGGATCGCACGGTCGAGGCGGTCGCGGGCGCGCTCGCGGTGTACCGACGCGCCCTCGAGGAGGGCGTCGAGCGCTACCTGGTGGGGCGCCCGGTGAAGCCGGTGTGGCGGAGCTGGAACTGAGCGCGCCGCCGCGGCGATCGAAGCCGGGAAAAGCCTGCCACATTCTGGGAAACCTGCTTCCGCAGCAGACGCCCGTGCGGGCGGCCGCTCGCGCTGCGGCGTGCCGACCGCGACCCGTGCAGGCATTCCGCTCCGGCGGCAGGGTGGCACGCCGGTTGCATCGACCCGGGCGGATCGTTGAGGGGTGTTGTGCGGAGGCTTCCGATGCGGCTGGTGACCTGGCTCTCTCTCCTCGGGTTCGTGACCGGCGTGGCCGGGGCCGCGTTCGCCGGGCCGACCACGACCACCAGCACCACGGCGCCTCCGACCACGACGACCACCTCCACCTCGGCGCCCCCGACCACCACGACCACGTCCACCTCGGCGCCCCCGACCACCACGACCACGTCCACCTCGGCGCCGGCCACCACCACGACCTCCACCTCGGCCCCCGCCACCACCACGACCTCCACCTCGGCCCCCGCCACCACCACGACCACCACCTCCGCGCCGGCCACCACCACGACCACGTCCCCCGCGGCGCCGGCCACCACCAC
>JBFIYM010000154.1:0-10691 GCA_041605395.1 Myxococcota bacterium
ACGTCGCCGGCCACGATGCGCCGCGCCAGCCCTTCGACGATGGCCGTCTTGCCCACGCCTGGCTCGCCGATCAGCACCGGGTTGTTCTTGGTGCGCCGCGAGAGTACCTGGATGACGCGGCGGATCTCCTCGTCGCGACCCACTACGGGGTCGAGCTTGCCGCTGCGCGCGGCCTCGGTGAGGTCGCGGCCGAACTTGGCGAGCGCCTGGTACTTCGACTCGGGATCGGGGTCGGTGATGGGGGCGCTGCCGCGCACGCTCTTGAGCGCCTGCTCGATGGCGGCGCGCGTGGCACCGGCCTCGCGCAGCAGGTCGCCGACGGCGTCGCCTTTCTCCTCGGCGGCCGCGAGCAGCAGGTGCTCGGTCGAGACGTATTCATCCTTGCGCGCCTCGGCCTCGCGGAACGCGTTCTCGAGAACGCGGTTCAGCGCCGGAGAGAGGGCCGGCTGTGCGCCGCCGTGGACCTTGGGCAGGCTCCCGAGGCGCTCTTCCAGCCGCGCGCCGAGCGCGTCGAGCGGCACGCCGATCTTCTGGAGGATCGGGACCGTGCTGCCCTCGGGCTGCGCGAGCAGGGCGCCGAGCAGGTGGGCGGGCGTGATCTGGCTGTGCCCACGGCCCGTGGCCGCGCTCTGGGCCTCGGAAAGGGCTTCCTGGGACTTGAGGGTGAGCTTTTCGAAGCGCATGGCCGGAAGCCTGCGCACCGCGCTCGAGAGATCAAGTCCGCGGGGCGGGCCCCGCGGGCCGCGGTGTCTAGCCCTTTTCGCGCTTCAGCGGCACGTAGATCTGGGAGCCCCCGCGGCTGACCAGCAGCAGGGCGCCCCGTTCGGCCTCCTCGAGCGCGTCGCGGAACTCCGCGGCGTCGCCGATGGGCTCCTGGTTCACCTCGAGGATGACGTCCCCGCGCCGGAGGCCGGCCTCCTCGGCCGGGCTGCCCGGCTCCACGCGGCTGACCACGACGCCTTCCGGGCCCTCGAGGCCGAGCTCCTGGGCGATCTCCGGCGTCACCGTCCGCACCTGCAGCCCGTAGGCGCCGGGTCGGGCCTCGGGCTCGACGCGTGCGACCGCCCCCGTGGCCTCGAGCTCGCCGAGCTGGACCGTGAGGCTCTTCTCCTTGCCCTTCCGCAGCACCTTGATCTTCGCCTTGCTCCCGACCGGCGCGGCCGCCACGAGCTTCGGCAGCTGGTCCATCTCGGCCACGGGCTCGCCGTTGAACTCGATGATCACGTCGCCGCGCTCCACTCCGGCGTCGGCAGCCGGGCCCCGCGGATCCACCTTCGAGACCAGCGCGCCCTGCTTCGAGTCGAGGCCCAGCAGGTCGGCCGTGTCCTGGTCGATGGCCTGGATGTAGACGCCGAGCCAGCCCCGCGAGACCTTGCCGCGGGTGCGGAGCTGCGGGAGTACGCCCTTCGCGATGTTGACCGGGATTGCGAAGCCGACGCTGTTCGCGTTCTGCCGGATCGCCGTGTTGATGCCGATCACCTCGCCCGAGAGGTTCAGCAGCGGCCCGCCGGAGTTGCCCGGATTGATCGCGGCGTCGGTCTGGATGAAGTCGTCGAAGCGGGCCTGGAGCGAGCCGGGGTTGTTGATCGCGCGGTGCTTGGCCGACACGATGCCCGCCGTCACCGTGTGCTCGAGCCCGAAGGGATTCCCGACGGCCAGCACCCAGTCGCCCGGGCGCACCTCGTCGGAGTTGCCGAGGGGCAGGAACGGCAGGTCCTTCTCGGGCTTCACGTGGATCAGCGCGACGTCGGTGCTGGGGTCCCGCCCCACGATCTCGGCCGAGAGCTTCTCCCCGCTCAGGAAGTTGACCTCGATCGTGTCGACGTCCTCGATCACGTGGTTGTTCGTGGCGATGTAGCCGTCGGCGGAGATCACGAAGCCCGTGCCCAGGCTCGGGATCTCACGCGGGATCTGGAGGTAATCGCGGAAGCCCGGGGGGAAGAACTCCTCGAGGGGGTGCGGCCGCTGCTCGCCTGCGGCGATCTTCTTCGAGGTCTGGATGTTCACGATCGCGGGCGACACGCGCTCCGCGAGGTCCGCGAAGCTGGTCGGGGCGCCGGCCGGCGCCGGCGCGGGGGCGATGGGTTTGCCGCCCTCCTGCCAGAAGGCCTCGGGCGCCTCGGCCGCCTTCTCCTCGCCCTCGCCGAACAGGTCGATGGCGCCCGCGACCCGGTCCCGCACGCTCACGCGCACGTCGACCATTCCCGACGCGACCAGGAGCGCTCCCCCGAGCGCGACGAAGGCGATCCACTTCCAGACCCGAATCATTCCGAGGTTCTCCGTAACGAGGCTCCGCCCTCAGACGCCGGACGGCGCACCCGGGTTCCCGGATTTCCGGGCGCCAGGCGCTTCACGAGAGCGGGACGGTCACATGGTATCGACCGCGTCCCCGCTGAACCACGACCAGCGCGTGGCTGCGTCCCCGCAGATCCAGGAGCGCCCGGCGCCAGGCGGACCCGCTGGTGAGCCCGCGGCCGTTGATGCCGAGTACGCGGTCGCCCGGCTCGATGCCGATCCCGGCGGCCCCGGATCCGGCCCGGACGCTCACCACGCGAAAGCCGCCCTCCGGCTCGGGCTCGAGGCGCATGCCGAGCAGACGCTCCCCGAGAGCGCGGAACTCCGCTTCCGGGATGGCCTCGGCCGTGAGCGAGCCTCGGCGTTCCGCGCCGTCTCGCCACAGCGTCAGCTCGAGCCGCTGGCCCGACGTCGCGCGTTCGAGGTGCTCGTAGTACTCGCGGGCGCTGCGGAGCGGTGCGCCGTCGATGCGCACGATCACGTCCCCGCGCGTGATGCCGCGCCCCGCCGCCGGCCCGTCGTCGCGGACGCCGCGCACCAGCACGCCGCCGAGGTTGCGCGGCAGCGCCATCAGCTCGGCGATGTTCCCGTCGAGGTCCTGGACCTCGATGCCCAGCCAGACGGGCGAGACCTCCCCCTTGCTGAGCAGCTCGCGGACCACCCGCTTCGCGACGTCGATCGGGATCGCGAAGCCGATGCCCTGCGCGCCCTGGTAGACCGCGGTGTTGATGCCGATCAGCGACCCCTCGGCGTTGAGCAGCGGCCCGCCCGAGTTTCCCGGGTTGATCGAGGCGTCGGTCTGGAGGAAGCCGTGGTAGACGCGGTCCTCCGTGCGCACCGAGCGGTTCAGGGCCGAGACGACCCCGGTGGTGACCGAGTTCGAGAGCCCGAACGGGTTGCCGATCGCGATCACCGGCTCGCCGACGAGCAGGTCGGCCGAGGTTCCGGGCGGGGTCCAGGGGACGCCTTCCGGCTCGAGCAGCTCGAGCACCGCCAGGTCGAAGTTCGGCTCCGCGCCGATGAGCGTCGCCTCGAGCTCGCGCCCGTCGGCCAACGTCACGCGGATCGCTTCGGCGCGCGACACCACGTGCTCGTTCGTCAGCACGTGGCCGGCGTCGTCGATGACCACCCCCGAGCCCAGACTCTGGGTGCTCTCGGGCGCGCGCATCTCGAAGAAATCCTGGAAGAAACGGTCGAAGAACGGGTCGCCGAACGCGCGGAAGGGGCGGCGGCGGGCGACCCGGCGCGTCGTGACGTTCACGACCGAGGGGCCCACCTTCTCGACCGCATGCACCGTGGCGGTGCGGCGCAGGAAGGGGTCCTCGGCGCCGGCGGGCGGCGCCGCAGCGCCGGCGAGCACCCCGACGGCCAGCGCGAGCCACAGTGAGCGAGAGGCTACCGTCACGCCCGGCCAAGCTAGGGGCCGGGTGATGGGCGTACAAGGGCACCGCATCGAGTCGCTGCTCGACACCTTCCGCGCGCGCTTCGGGCGCCGGCCGGAGCACGCGGTGCGTGCCCCCGGCCGCGTGAACCTGATCGGGGAGCACACCGACTACAACGAAGGGCTGGTGCTGCCCTGCGCGATCGACCGCGACACGGTGGCCCTCGCCGCCGCGCGGGACGACGGCGAGGTGCGCGTGGTGTCGGTCGAGCAGGGCCCGGCGCGCTTCGCGCTCGACGGCCTCGCCGCGGAGGGCGGCTGGGTCGACTACGTGAAGGCGCCGGCCTGGGCGTTGGCGACCCGCGACGTCTCGCTCCCCGGCATCGACCTCGCGGTGGGCAGCGCGGTGCCGCAGGGCGCGGGCCTCTCGAGCTCGGCGGCGCTCGGCGTCGCCGTGGCCGAGGTCTGGCTTCGCGCCGCCGGCGTCGCGCTCGCGCCGCGTGCCGTCGCGGAGGCCGTCCACGAGGGCGAGAACCGCTTCGTCGGGGTGGGCTGCGGCATCCTGGACCCGTTCGCGGTCGCGCTCGGCCGTCGCGACCACGCCCTTCGCATCGACTGCCGGGATCGCGGCGTCGAGCCGGTGCCGCTCCCGCGCCTGGCGCTCCTGGTCGCGCACTCGGGCGTGACGCGGACGCTCTCGGGGGTGGGCTACGGCGACCGGGTCGCGGAGTGCGCCGCCGCGCTCGGTGCCGCGCAGGCCGCGGGCATCGCCCCGGCCGAGGCGACCTCGCTCCGCGCGCTCGGGGTCGGCGATCTGCCGGCCCTCGAACGCGCGCTCGCACCCGCGCTGCTCCGGCGCGTGAGGCACGTGCTCCTCGAGAACGAGCGCGTCGACCGCTTCTGCGCCGCGGTCCGGGCCGGCGACCTGCCGGCGGCGGGCGCCGTGCTGCGCGAGGGCATGCGGAGCCTGCGCGAGGACTACGCCGTGAGCGTCCCCGAGCTCGACCGGCTCTGCGCGCTCGGCGACGAGGCGCCCGGCTGCCACGGCTCTCGCATGACGGGCGCCGGCTTCGGCGGCTGCACGCTCCACCTGGTCGATGACGACGCGGCCGCGGAGGTCGCCGATCGCATCGCCGCCGGCTTCGCGCGCGCCTTCGGGCGCGTTCCCCCGATCTGGCGGGTCCACCCGGCGGACGGCGCCGCCGAGCTGGCACTCTGAGGCGTCGGTGGGGCTCGCGCCGCGGAGCTAGCGCTGCGAGGGCGCCTCGAGGGCCGCGTCCTCGGGGCGGCTCGCCGGCTCGCTCGGCTCCGCGCGCCGGCCGCCGCGCTTCAGCAGCAGGAAGCGCAGGTCGCCGCCGCGCTGCGCCTGGATCAGCACGCGCTCCTCGCCTTCGGCCGCATGCGTGGCGCTCCGGAAGTCGTCGAGGCTCGTGATCGGGCGTTCGCCGATCTGGACGACCACGTCGCCGCGGCTCAGGCCCGCCTCGGCCGCCGGGCTCCCGCCCGCCACGAACGACACGTAGGCGCCGGCGCGCGTCGGGAGCCGCTCGCTCCGGAACAGGTTCTCGGTGATCTCGAGCACCTGGTAGCCGAAGTCGCTGTCGGCCTCGGCCGGCTCCACCTTCGGTTGGGCCGCGAGCGTCACCCGCACCGTCTTCTCCCGGCCGTCCCGTCGCACCCCGAGCGCGACCTGGGCGCCGGGCTCGGTGCGGGCGACGCGACGCTGGAAGTCCCCGAGGTCCTCTTCCTTCTCCGCCTCGACCGCTCGGCCCGCGAACTGCGTGAGCACGTCGCCCGCGCGGAGCCCCGCCTGCGCGGCCGGGGAGTCGTCGGCGACCGAGTTCACGATCACCCCGGTGACGCCCGGCATGCCGAGGTGCGTCGCGAGATCGCGGTCGAGGGGCTGGATCGAGACGCCCAGCCAGCCGCGCTCCACGCCGCCGTTGCTGATCTGGGCCAGCACCTCGAGCACGGTGTCGACCGGGATGGTGAAGCCGATGCCCCGCCCCTGGCCGCGCGAGTTGATCCCGATCACGCGACCCTCGAGGTCCACGAGGGGGCCGCCCGAGGAGCCGCGGTCGATCATGGCGTCGGTCTGGATGAAGTCGTTCAGCAGGTGCGGGATCTCGAGGTTGCGGCCCTTGGCGGAGACGATCCCGAGCGAGACCGTGCCGTCGAGGCCGTACGGGTTCCCGATCGCGAGCACCCACTGGCCGACGCGCACGTCCTCGATGCGTGCGAAGTGCGCCACCGCGAGCGGCGCGTCGGGCCGGATGCGCAGCACCGCGAGGTCGGTCTGCTTGTCGTTGCCGAGCACCTCCGCGCGGTAGGGCTGCTTGCGCCCGGGCACGCTCACCTCGACCTTCTCGGCCCGCTCGACCACGTGGTGATTGGTCAGCACGAGGCCGTCGGCGCTCGCGACGAGCCCCGACCCCGTGACCTCGCTCTTGCGGTCGTTGACCCGCACAATGGCCTGCACGAAGACCACGGAGGGCTTGAGCTGCTCGGAGACGGCGATGATGCGCTCTTCGAGCGAGGGGTCGGCGGCCGCAGGACCCGCGAGGGGGAGGGCGAGCAGGAGCAGCCCGAGCCGGCGCCAGCGGGTTCGCATGGCGGTCCTCATCGGCGCGCCGGGGGCGTCGCCCAAGCGGCCTCGTCGAGGGCGCGACGCAGCGCCGCGGCAGCCGCGCCGGGGTCCGCGGCGCCGAGGATGGCGCCCGTCACCGCCACGCCCGCCGCGCCGGCCTCGACGCAGGCGGATGCGTTCGAGGCGTCGATCCCGCCCTGGGCGAGCAGCGGCGGGCCCGTGCGCGCGGCCTGCGATAGCGCCGCGAGACCGAGCGCCGGGCGCTCGCCCGGCTTCGAGAGCGGCGGAAAGACCGGCGCGAGCTGGGCGTACGAGAGCGTCGCGCACGCCTCGGGCCCGAGCTCGCCGGGCGCATGCGTGGCGACGCCGATCAGGGCCGACCCGCCGAGGAGCCGCCGCGCGACCTCGGGCGGCACCGCGTCGAACCCGAGGTGGACGCCGTCGGCGCCGGCCGCGAGCGCCACGTCGACGCGCCGGTTCACCAGGATCCGGACCGCGTCGCAGGCGGCCCGCGCAGCGTCGCTGAGGCTCTGCGTCAGGGCGAGCAGGGCGGCTCCGTCGAGGTCCTTCTCACGGACCTGCACCCAGTCGACGCCCGCCGCGACCGCTGCGGCCACCGTCTCGACCAGGGGCAGGCGGGCCGATCGACGATCCGTCACCAGGCACAGCAGGGGCCGCGCGCGCTCAGAAGCTCGCAAGGCCGTCGAGCGGGCTCGAGGCCGTGGCGTAGAGCCGCCGCGGAATGCGGCCCGATTCGTAGGAGAGCCGCCCGGCCTCGATCGCGAGCTTCATGGCGCGCGCCATCTTCACCGGATCCTTCGCCCCGGCGATCGCCGTGTTCATGAGCACCGCCGTGCAGCCGAGCTCCATGGCGACCGCGGCGTCGCTGGCGCTCCCGACGCCCGCATCCACGATCACGGGGCACTCCACGGTCTCGAGGATGATTCGGAGGTTCGCGGGGTTGCGGATGCCGAGCCCGGAGCCGATGGGGGCGGCGAGCGGCATGACCGCCGCGCAGCCGAGCGCCGCCAGCCGCTGGCAGGCGACCGGGTCGTCGGTCACGTAGGGCATCACCTCGAAGCCCTCGTCGACCAGGATGCGCGCCGCCTCGATCGTGGCCGGTACGTCGGGGAACAGGGTGCGGTCGTCGCCGATCACCTCGAGCTTCACCAGCCCGTGCTCGAAGAGCTCCCGGCCGAGCCGGGCGGTGGTGACGGCGTCCTCCACCGTGGTGCAGCCGGCGGTGTTCGGGAGCACCCGGATGCCCTCGGGGAGGTGGCCGAGCAGGTTCTCGCTCCGGGGCTTCGAGAGATCCACGCGGCGCAGCGCCACCGTGATCATCTGGGCGCCGCTCGCCGCCGTGGCCTCGCGCTGGAGCGCGAACGATTCGTACTTCCCGCTCCCCACGATCAGGCGCGAGTCGAAGTCGTGGCTGCCGATCCGATATGCCGCCATTTCACCCTCCTCCCACAGCTTCGAGGATCTCGACGCGCTCGCCGGCCGCGAGCTGCCGCGTCGCATACTGGGAGCGCGGCACCACCTGGCGGTCGATCGCGACGGCGAGCTTGCGCCCCCGGAGCCCGAGGAGCTCGATCAGCTCCGCCACGGACGTCCCCGTCGTCAGCGTGCGCGGCTCGCCGTTCACGCGGATCGGGAGGCCGGCGGGCTGGGGGGCTTGGCTCACGATCCATCTCGCGTTCGTCGCGGGCGGGAATCCAGTCCGCCGGGCGACCGACCGAAGGTACCCCTGGTCGACCTTGCGTCAATCAGCGTTGCGTTCGCGGGGCCAGGCGTTGCGTTAGCCTGCCCAGGATCAGGAGTGCCGGATGAAGGGGGAGCGTCCGACCACGGCCAGCATCGATCTCGGGGCCCTCGCGGAGAACTACGCGGAGGCCGAGCGCCTCGCCGCCGGGCGGGGCGTGATCGCGGTCGTCAAGGCCGATGCCTACGGGCACGGCGCGGTGCCCGTAGCGCGCCGTCTCGTCGCGGCCGGCTGCGAGCGGCTGGCCGTGGCCACGGTGGCCGAGGGCGCCGAGCTGCGGGCCGCCGCCGTGCGCGTCCCGATCCTGGTGCTCGGCGGCATCCACGACGCCGCGGAGGCCGCCGATGCCGCGGCCCTCGATCTGGTCCCCGTGATCCAGCACGCCGGGCACGTGCCGCTGCTGGCGAAGGTGGCCCGCGAGCGGGGCCGGCCCCTCGCCGTCGAGCTCGAGGTCGATACCGGGATGGCGCGCATGGGCGTCGCCCCCGAGGACGTGGCGGCCCTCGCCGCGACCTTCGTCCGCGACGGGGCGCTGGTCCTGGAGGGTCTCTACACGCACCTGGCCTGCGCGGACGAGGTCGATCTCGGCTCGGCGCGGCGCCAGCTCGGCCTGTTCCGCGAGGTCCTGGCAGGGCTCGGCTCGCGCGGCCTCGCGCCGGAGCGGGTGCACGTCGCGAACTCGGGTGGACTCGTCGCCGGCGCCGAGCTGGCCGAGGCCCTGCCGCGCGAGGTGAATGCCGTGCGACCGGGCCTGCTGCTCTACGGGGTCCAGCCCTCCGCATCGCGGGCCGGCCTGGCGCGTCTCCGTCCCGTGATGAGTCTCCGCACCCGCGTGGCGAACGTGCGCCACGTCCGCCGCGGCGACCCCGTGGGCTACGGCGCCACCTTCCGCGCCAAACAGCGCGGCCGGATCGCGACGATTCCCGTGGGCTACGCCGACGGCCTGCCGTGGTCGCTCGGCAACCGGGGGCAGGCACTGCTCCGCGGCCGCAAGGTGCCGATCGCCGGACGCGTCTCCATGGACCTCGTCACGCTCGACGTGGGCGAGCTGCCCGTCGAGATCGGGGACCCGGTGCTGCTGTTCGGGGAGAGCGCCGAGCCGCCGCGCGAGCGGCTCCTGGTCGAGGCGCAGGCGGAGGCGGCCGGCACGATTCCCTACGAGCTGCTGGTGCGCGTCGGCCGCCGCGTGCCGCGGGTTCTCGAAGCGGAGGCGTGAGCCCCGCGGCGCTTCGACTCCGCCGCCGGTTCCGTTAGCCTCCCCGCCCGTGACTGCGTCCGCCGCCGAATCCCTCGCTCCGGCTCCGCAGGAGGTCGCGGCCCTGGCGGGCGTCCGCAAGGCGTTCGGCGAGCGGCAGGTCCTCACCGGCCTCGACCTCGAGGTGGCGCCGGGGAAGATCACGGTCGTGCTGGGCGGCAGCGGCAGCGGCAAGTCGACCCTGCTGCGCATCCTGCTGGGCCTCGAGAGCTACGACGCCGGCAGCGTTCGCCTGTTCGGCCGCGAGGTACGAAGCCTCGGCCGCGACGACTACCGCGACCTGATGATGCAGGTGGGCATGCTCTTCCAGTTCGGCGCGCTCTTCGACTCGATGACCGTCCGCGAGAACGTCGGCTTCGCGCTGCGCTACGTGCAGCACCTGGGCGAGGACGAGATCCGCGAGCGCTGCCGCGAGAACCTGCTCATGGTGGGCCTCAAGAACGTCGAGGACCTGATGCCCTCGCAGCTGTCCGGCGGCATGCGCAAGCGGGTCGCGCTGGCGCGCGCCATCGCGCACAAGCCGAGCTTCCTGTGCGTGGACGAGCCGACCACCGGGCTCGACCCGATCATGTCCGACACCATCAACGAGCTGATCCTCCAGATGCGCGACCGCCTCGGCGCCACGGTGCTCTGCATCACGCACGACCTCACGGCCGCCTTCAAGATCGCCGACCGGCTGGCGTACCTCTTCGACGGAACCATGCGCTTCATGGGCACGCCCGAAGAGGCCCGCGCCTGCGAGGATCCCGTGGTGCGCCAGTTCATCTCGGGAAGCGCGCACGGACCCATCGCCGGCGCCTGACGCGGGCCCGCGGGGCGCCTCGCTCCCCGTCGGTGCGGTTGGTACCGTCCCGCTCGCAGCGCGGAGGCCCCCCAAACGATGCGAGTGTTGGTCGTCGGCGCGGGCGGTCGCGAGCACGCGCTCGCCTGGAAGATCGCGCAGAGCCCGCGCGTCACCCAGGTGCTCGCGGCGCCGGGAAGCGAGGGAATGGCGCGCGAGGCCCGCTGCTTCGCGGACGTCGAAGCCGACGACGCGCCGGCGCTCACGGCGCTGGCCCGACGCGAGGGCGCCGATCTGGTCGTGATCGGCCCCGAGCAGCCGCTCGCGAGCGGCGTCGCCGACCGCCTGCGCGAGGCCGGTCTCGCCGTGTTCGGGCCCGGCGCGTCCGCCGCGCGGCTCGAGGGCAGCAAGGGCTTCGCGCGCGCCTTCATGGCGCGCCACGGGATTCCCCACCCGCGCTTCGACGTCTGCGCCGACCGCGAGGCCGCCCTCGCCGCGGTCGCCGTCGAGGGCCCGCTTGTGATCCTGGGCGGCCGCCAGCGTGAAGACGTGCTGGCCGTCGCTGATCGCGTAGTACGAGGCCTCTTCGCCGACCAGGACGTCTTCGACGACGACCCGGGCGCCGGCAGC